>JANYHL010000104.1 GCA_025359085.1 Gammaproteobacteria bacterium | reverse complement strand
AACGGATGCTGCCACATTAGCCGTGGATATTGATCTGCAGGACATTGTTGCGCTCAATCTCAGCCGAGCGGTGCAGATTTGTGTGGATATCGGGGCACATCTGATTGCCGGCATGGAAGTGCTTCCTCCTGATACCATGGGACAAACTTTCGATTTACTGGCGCAGGCAGGCGTTTTGGATAACGAGTTGGCAAGCAATCTAAAAAAGGCAGTAGGCTTTCGAAATATCGCGGTTCACAACTATGAAAGTATCAACTGGAGTATTGTTCAATACCACCTTGGAGACTTTGCAGAGTTTGCCAAAGTGGTCGCTATGATGCTGTATAAGTGAACGCACAAAATATATAGATTAAAAATTAAACTCCAATACGCCAGAAATTGAAATGCACGCACAAAAGTGGTTAGCACAGTAGGTGAAAATGGATTCGATTTTGAAGGGGATGATGACAAAAATGTAGATTGGCTGGAAGTTTTCAATGTCAAGAATCGGTGAGATAGTCAGGTGGGTAAGCTTTTTTCCCGCCGTTTAAAATTTGGCATGGCTGTCAAATGATCCGTAAAAAGAGCGTAGATAAATCAGGAGTTAGTCATGAGACAAGCTGTATTAAGAAAAACGTTGTGTGTTGATGCAAACCATCAGCTACACGTTAACGTGCCCGCCGATATGAGAGAAGAGTTCGAGGTTATCGTATTGCCTATACATGCCAAAGATGTGGACGGGTTGAATGACGATGACCAATTGATGTTAGCAACTTACTCGGCAGTTATTGAAAACGACACTGAAGAAGACGCAGTATGGGAAAAATATATCACACACTGAGTTCAGTTTAAAAAATCGGAGAATGGCTATTAATCTTTTGAATATAATTAATGGCTTAAACCCAATATACCAGGAGTTGCAATGCACGCACAAAGAGTAGTTAGCACGGTAGGCGATAATGGTTTCGTCCAGTTCAACACAGATCAGCCCAAAGGCACACGAGTAGAGATTATCGTTTTAGCTCTGGATGAAAACATGCCTGTAGAAATTGAGAATACCTGGAACAGCTTAAATGCTTTTGAGGCCGCAAGCCTTGAAGCATTTTTTGAAGGGGATGATGATAAAAATGTAGATTGGTTGGAGGTATTTGATGTCAAGGATAGGTGAGGTAGTACTTGTTAAATTTCCATTCACAAATGGTGCTTTAGTAAAAATACGACCGGCTTTAATCGTTGGTAAGTCGGAAGATGACAATGGCGATTTCAGACTGGCTTATATCACAAGCCAAGTAGAACGTTACCAAGCACTTCCAAGCGCAGTTCTGTTATCACAAAGTGACTTCAAAACGGGCACGCTAAAAAAAAGCAGCTTGGTCAGACTGGATAAGACTGCCTTGATCAACCAATCTCGAATAAGTAAAGTCGGGCTGTTAACATCGTTAAAAATAGAACAAATTTTACGGGTCATTACACGCAACTCAAGCATACACTATGCCGCAGAAACGAAATTACCGATAGCGTTTGTACCAGGTGAAACGGTTATCCCCCCTTCGGGCAAAATCATTGGTGCAGAAGAAATATCACTCATGGTCGAAGCGTCGCTTGACGGTTGGCTGACCACGGGGCGCTTCAATGCTGAATTTGAGACAAAACTTGCTGCTTTCATCGGTGTTAAACATCTCATCACCGTCAACTCGGGTTCTTCAGCAAACCTCGTTGCGTTTAGCACGTTGACGTCTCCCAAGTTGGGCGACCGCGCCATCAAGCCGGGTGATGAAGTCATCGGCGTGGCAGCGGGTTTTCCAACCACCGTCAACCCAATCCTTCAGTTTGGCGCGGTGCCGGTGTTTGTGGATGTCGATCCTAAAACACACAACATTGACGCCAGCAAGATCGAAGCGGCCATTGGCCCCAAGACCAAAGCCATCATGTTGGCTCACTCGCTGGGCAACCCCTTCAACCTCGATGTGGTCACGGCTCTCTGTAAAAAGCACAATCTTTGGTTGGTAGAAGACTGCTGTGATGCCTTGGGCACTACTTATCGCGGCCAAATGGTCGGCACTTTTGGCGACATTGGCACCCTGAGTTTTTATCCCGCTCACCACATTACGATGGGTGAAGGCGGTGCGGTATTTACCAATAGCAAGAAACTCAAAACGATTGCCGAAAGCTTTCGTGATTGGGGCCGCGATTGCTACTGTGCACCCGGTAAAGACAACACCTGTGGCAAACGCTTTTGCTTTAAGCTGGGTCAACTACCCAAAGGTTATGACCACAAGTACACCTACAGTCACTTGGGCTATAACCTTAAAATTACCGACATGCAAGCTGCCTGTGGAGTTGCCCAGCTAGACAAGGCGCCGCAGTTTATCCAGGCTCGCAAGGACAACTTTGCTTATCTTAAAAACCGCCTGAAGAGCTGCGAAGAATTTTTAGAGATACCTGAAGCGACTGAACACTCAGATCCTTCATGGTTCGGCTTTCCGATCACTGTAAAAGACAATAGCCCCGTTACACGCTTGGAATTGCTAACCCATTTAGATCAACATAAAATCGGCTCACGCTTATTATTTGCAGGTAACTTGACCCGTCAGCCTTATATGATCGGCGCCAACTTCCGTATCAGTGGAGACCTGACCAATACCGACAACGTGATGAACAACACCTTCTGGATCGGCGTGCAGCCCGCGCTGACAAGGGAGATGCTGGAGTTTGCGGCGAGCAAGATTGAGACTTATCTCGGCGTAAATTTTTAAGTGATGCCGTCAATGATTTCTGTAACTCAAACCTTTGATACCAAAGCGCTCCGCAAAACAGTGCTGGATATGGCCTTTGCCGGGTCCACGGTTCACATCGGCTGTGCGTTTTCGATTATTGAGCTGCTGGCGGTCTTGTATCGGAATCATTTGCGGTATCCTGGCAACGATCCACTCGCTGCCGGTCGTGATTTCCTGGTCCTCAGCAAAGGTCATGGGGTCATGGCGCAGTACGCGTGCATGCGTGAGTTGGGTTGGCTCAAGGACGAAGCATTCTCGGGTTATTTTGCTGATGGCAGCGACCTCAAAGGTTTGTCTGATTCACGCATTCCCGGCCTGGAAGTCACCTCCGGCTCGCTAGGTCACGGCTTCTCTGTCGGCGTCGGCATGGCGATGGGCGCCAAGCTACGCGGCACCGATCAAAAAACTTACGCTTTGGTCGGTGATGGCGAAATCAATGAAGGCCCCATCTGGGAGGGCTCCCTTTTCGCGGCACACCATCAGCTTAAACATTTCATGGTGATCGTCGATGAAAACGGCTTCCAGGCCATGGGGCGAACCCAAGACGTCATTAATTTAGGCAACATCCAGGCCAAGTTTGAAAGTTTTGGCTTCGAAGCCATCACCCTCGACGGCCATGATGAAGCAGCAATAGATAGTGCCATCACCCAGCTCTGGGCCAGCGCTTCGACAGCGCCAAAAGCACTTATTGCCAAAACAGTCAAAGGCAAGGGCGTGCCCTTTATGGAAAACAACAACATCTGGCACTACACGCGGCTTGACCAAGCATCCTACGCTCAAGCTTTGACCGCAGTGGCAGGGAGCGTGCAATGAGAGCCGCCTTTTCAGACACGCTGGTCCGCTTGGCCAAGGCCGACCCCAATGTTCTACTGCTGACCGGCGACCATGGTTACGCCTTGTTTGATGACTTCCGCAGGGAGTGCCCAGCGCAATACATCAACGCCGGTATTGCTGAACAAAATATGGTAGGCATGGCAGCGGGCATGGCCCGTGCTGGGTTCCGTCCGTTCGTTTATGGATTGAGTGCATTCATACCCGTGCGTGTGCTCGAGCAGATCAAGCTTGATGTGGCCCATGACCAGTTGCCTGTGATTTTGATTGGGGATGGTGCCGGGTTTGTCTACAGCCAGCTTGGTACCAGCCACCAATCGACCGAAGACATTGCCTGCACCCGCGCAATACCCCACTTGTCAGTCTATTCGCCCGCCGACCGCTTTGAAGTAGCCGCCTGCATGGAACTGGCCTACCAGGCAAAAGGTCCGGTTTATTTGCGCATGGGCAAGTCTGACCGGGGCGACGTGCATATGGCTGCGCCGCAAGCCAAGGTTGGCCGTTTGTTGGAGATCAAACCTGGCCAGTCTGGCGATGTTGCCTTTATTGCCACCGGGTCGCTCGTACGCACGGCAGTGGACATTGCTGCTGAGTCCTATCCCGATGCCGCTGTATGGAGCGCGCCCTTTATCAAGCCCATAGACGGCCAACAGGTGGCCGCTATCTGTGCCCAAAGCCGGGCCGTGATAGTGCTTGAAGAGCATTCCGTGCTGGGCGGTTTGGGCTCTGTCATTACCGAAATTACCGCCGAATATGCGCCGGTGCGCATTCTGCGGGTGGGCGTGCAAGATAGGTTCTCGCACCATTGCGGCAGCTACGAGTATTTGCTGCAAGAGCATGGCTTGGATCGTACAGCCATTGAACAGAAAATTCGTCATTTTCTCCAATGAAATCGCCATCTAGCCCCCGTCCAGTATGCGCAAGCAGCTATAAAAATAGCAGCGATTATTAGTCATGCCTCACCTTAAACAGATGCGCATAGCCATCCTGGGCGCCACCAGCCAGATCGCCCAAGACCTGGTGCAATCGTTCGCCGAAAACAGCAGCCACAACCTGGTGCTGTACGCACGCCGCGCGGAGGCCGTCAAGCAATGGCTGGCGGGTGTGGGGTTGGCTGGCAAATATGCAGTGGCCAATTTTGCAGCCTTCAATGCAGACCAGCACTTTGATGCCATCCTTAACTTTGTCGGCGTGGGCAATCCAGCCCAGGCAGCAGCCATGGGGGCCAGCATATTTGACGTAACGCTGCAATATGACGAACTGGCCCTGAGCTATGTCCGCCAGCACCCCAATTGCCGCTACATCTTCTTGAGCAGCGGCGCTGCCTATGGCGCAAGCTTTGACACACCGGTGGATGCCAACACCAAGGCCGCAGTGCCCATCAACAACCTGCAGCCGCAAGACTGGTACGGCGTCGCCAAACTGCACGCCGAATGCCGCCACCGCTCGTTGACGCATCTGCCAATTGTCGATATTCGGGTGTTCAACTATTTCAGTCACACACAAGATTTGTCGGCCCGATTCTTGATCACTGACATCTTGCGGGCCATCCGCGAAAAGACCATGCTGAAGACCTCTGCCGACTACATCGTGCGTGACTATATTCACCCTTTGGACTTCTGCAATTTGGTCAATGCGATACTTGCCGCCCCTGCGGCCAATGCGGTGGTCGATGCCTACAGCAAAGCCCCCATCGATAAGCCAACCCTACTGGCTGCCATGCAAGAGCGGTTCAGCTTGCAATATGAGACTGTTCAAACGAGTGTCGGTTTGAATGCCACGGGGGGCAAGCCGCACTATTACTCGCACAATAAGAGGGCTGCTGAGTTTGGATATCAGCCTAGGTTAACTTCTTGGGATGGAGTATCGAAAGAGATGGATATAGTCGTTGATCGTAGATGAATTGAATAGCTACGTGGCTAATTTTAAATGGCTCATCGTGCAGCGCATCACTGAGCGTCCTGATCAGCGATGTTCATGATGACTGATGCCGCGATGCAGGACTGCGCCTCCGTGTCCATTGGACACCGACGTTTGGCGTCGGCGCTAGGGATCATCTTAATTCGAATACTTTCTGTAGTTGCCGGGCTTGCCTTTGTCAAAGCCTACACTGGCGCACTGTCTACTGAGGAGGTTGGGAAGTTCTTCTACCTATCAACACTCAGCTATGCACTAAATGCGCTCATCTTTGTACCGGTCGATTTCTACATGCAGGCGCGCTTGGCGGCGTTTGATGTGCTGCCGGGGGTCGCTTTGCGTAAGCTGATCGGTTGGACACTTGCCCTGGGGTTTGGTGTTTGCATCATACTCGGAACACCGCTGATCTGGCTGGGAAAATTGGAAACGTTGGACTTGCCGGCTCTTTACGCTGTCGCCGCACTGCTATATTTGTGCGCAAGCCTGCGGAATCTCCTGAACAACCGCGGTGGAAAGATATTCGTTTCATCCATGTTGTTGTTGGAGTCACTCGCGCGACTTAGCGCCTTCGTTGTCGCAACTGCCGCGTTTGGCGCTTCGGCGCGTATTCTGATGGTCTCCTCGGCGCTCGCACTTGGGGTTGAATTGCTAGTCATCGTATCGCGCATGCTGCGCAAGCTACGGTTTGAAGACAATTTGAGCCGCCTGGGCGATCCCTCCTGTGTTTTTCGTGTGGCGGCCCCACTTTCTGGATCTGCCGTGTGCAATGCACTGCAATTACAGACCTTTCGCGTTGCCTACCCGCTAGCAGGTCTTAGCGAAACCTCTGGCTTGTATGGCGTTGTCGCCAATATTGGAGGCCAGGCGATGGCGACGTGCAGTGCCATTTATGCACAGATTGAAACACCACGTCTTTACAAGACCCAAGGCACCTCCATCCGTCGTTTTGTCGGACTAGCAACCGTGCTTGCCCTTGGAGTTTTTGCATTCACGATGGTGCTTGCGCCTCTGTTCGTGCGACTGCTCACGAAAGAGCAGTATGTGCCTTATGCGTATGCCATCGGCTTTGGCGTTGTAACCGAGGCCTGCAACCTGATCGTTGGGGCCTACACCGTCATGCTCACAATTAAGCAACGCACATACTTGTTATTGAAGCTCAACTTTGTTGCAGCGGCGCTGTCGGTGGCCAGCTGCATGATCGCCATTAGCTTGATGCCAAACGATCCGTTCGTCATTGGCTGGACGCTATGCGGGTCGCAACTGTTCATGACACTAGCACTCATTTCCCTAGCATCACGCAACACCCAACCTGAACTGAACTGAACTTTTAATGTATTGCAAAGAAATCACCTTCGTGCTCTTCATGTTCAATGAAGAAGCACGCGTCGAGCGAGCCATTAGAAACTTCCTTCCGTTCGGTAAGGTTTTGGTTGTCGACAATTACAGTACTGATCGCACCGTCGAGATCGCGAAGTCGCTCGGTGCCGACGTACTTTTGCACAAAAATCATGGATGGGTGGAAGACGAGTACACAACATCGATCGTAAAGGCAGAAATCCAAACGCCCTGGCTCTACTGGGGCTTCTCGGACGAAATCGTTGATCGCAAGACCATGGAAGCCTTGCGTGTGGCGGTCGAGAGTGGCAAGTACTCCATCGTCAACATCGCACGCAAAAACTATTACTACGGCGAGTTTTGCCACGACGCGTACAGCAACACCCAAAGCCGAGCTTTCAAGAAAGAGGCCATCGATTTCCGTGGGAACACCATTCATCACTTCGGAATGCCGACGGTCACCGATGCCAAGATCGCCTACCTTGACCCCAAAGAATACTTCGTCCATCACTTCATTTCGAATACCACCAAGAGCTACATAGGCGTGCTAGACAGGTACACCGACATCGAGGCACAACACACAGCCACCGCCACGCCTATGACGATGCTGGCTCGCATGCTGCGGGGGTTTGTGGGGCACTACTTCATCAAGGGTGGTTACAAGGCGGGTCAAGCAGGTATGTATCTTGGCCTGCAGACATCGCTGTATCAGCTGATGCTGTCCATGAAGGCCTATGAGAGGGTGAACAAGCTAAACACCTTATCCATTGAGGAACGAAACAACAGGGTTCGAGATCAACTGTTGGCTGAGCTCGAGCGACCCCAACAATTGCCCTCCAACTGATAGCATCGACAATGAATACTTTCTCACACTATCTTGCCCGCCTTAGGAGCATGGATATTTATGACTACGTAAACCATTACTTGAGTTTGGTAGCTCGCGTGAAGGGGCGCCTATTCTATTCCTTAATTTTTGGTGCTTTTGGCAAGCGAAGCTGGCTCAAGAAGCCAGATCAAATTTATGGCGCGTCACGCATCTATATCGCCGACGACGTACGTATCGAGAAGGGCGCTGTGCTCTATGCAGTGAGAGGCTATTCGGATTCAGCCTACCAGGGCCGCATCACCATCGGGCCACGCACGTTTCTGAACCGCTACTTCAATGCAAGTTCAGCCGTGGGCATTGAGATCGGTCGGGAGGTGGCTTTCGGCAGCAATGTCTTTCTGTGCGACTACGACCATGACTACAGCGATCCGAGTGTTGGGCGCATCGCGTCGGCACTGGTCACAAAGGGGTCAATCAAGATCGGGGACCGCTGCTGGTTGGGTGCTAACGTGTATGTCGCCAGCGGTGTCGAACTCGGTGAGGGCTGCGTTGTGGGCGCGAACAGCGTGGTGACAACGAGCTTTCCTCCAAACACGGTGCTGGCAGGCGTTCCAGCAAAATCCATTCGCCAGTTGGACGCTGAAAGCGGCCTCTGGAAGCGTGTTGCCAGTTAATGCAGCCCTGGAACATTTTTAGGTTCAACTCAACAATCAATATGAAGATCCTCAACACCGGCGGTATGAAGTCTCTGAGGAAACGTAGACTATTTAAATGAACGACACCATGTCTCCTACACAGAATCAAAAATTCACCGCAACTCCAGAGGGCACACTCGTGGGAGTAGTCACGGTACTCTTCAATAGTGAGGACGTGCTGCCTGGTTTCTTCAAAAGCTTAGCTGCACAATATGGCATTCGCTATAAGCTTTATGTAATTGATAACAGCCCAACTGACATTGGAACAACGATATCCAGGACGATGGCGGTGGAACATGGAATTGATGCGGTCTGCACATTTAATAACGCCAATGTTGGTGTAGCCAAGGGTAACAATCAAGGCATTGAGATGGCTTTGGCTGACAATTGCACACATGTGCTTTTGGCCAACAATGACACCGAGTTTGGCCCACCCACCGTTCTCGACTTGTGGCATTCTCTGGCGAATAGAAGTGATGATGCCGTTACTGCAAAAATCCACTACTTCGAGGGGGCAAAATTAATTTGGTATGGCGGAGGCCACATCAATGCTTGGACAATGCGCACGCCGCATTATGGCGATCGCCAAGTGGACAGTGGGCAGTTCGACCAAGTGCAGTATGTTGATTACGCCCCCACGTGTTTCATGATGCTGACCAGAAAGGTGTTCGACGTTGTGGGCATGATGGATGAATGCTATTTCGTCTATGGCGATGACACGGACTTTGTCTGGCGTATGCACAAAAAGAATCTGCGAATACGCTTCGCACCGAATGTAACTGTGCTGCATAAGGTTAGCACCTCGACCGGTGGATCATTTTCACCATTTACGGTGTATTACACCAACCGTAATCGCATTTATTTCATTCGCAAAAATCTTCATGGATTTCAAAGGTTGTTTGCTCTCCTATACACACTGACGACTCGGCTAATTCAATTATCTCGTTTGCCGAGAGATGTTTCTCGGAGAGGTTGGGCTGGCGTTCGTGATGGACTTGCTCTTCATTTGCAGGATGAAAAAGCCACACAAGTCAGTGGTGCCACATAGTGAAATTGAATACCCCCGTCCCATAAGCATGGTTATGAATTTCTATTACACATTAAATATAATATTTTTATTATTCGCATTGGTGTATCCGGTTTATTATTTGAGTAACTTCTACAAGCTGGGCGTAGTTAATCCAATTTCAATTGATTTTGCCGTTAACTTCCCCGTGCTGCTTTCGACATACATATTAGGGCCATTATTTTTACTTGATGACGGACTTTATGATAAATATTTTAATTATGCCATTCTCATGGTTAATTTTTCGTTACTTTGCAAATTTGCACTCACCTGGATTTTATTGAAACTCTTTAAAAACTCTTATTACATTAATAATATATCAAGCGCGAAAACGAGCTCCACTTCAATTAGTAAAAAAAAGCTACTTCAGCTGAGTTTTATATTTTTGGCGCTATTTTTCCTATCGTTTATTGGATTGACTGGCGAATATGGACTTCTAAATTGGATAATTGACCCCAGATCTGGATATCAATATTATCGATCAGGTGTGGGGTATTGGTTTGGATTTTCCATTACATTTCTTTCGGTGTCATATGTCCTGATTACATTAAGCTGTAAAAAAGCAACAAGCGTATTCTACATATTTTTTTCTTATGTTTTTTTGGCCTATTTCCTTGGGACCAAGGGGGTCATTCTTGCGCTAGCTCAATACACGTTGATTGTTCTGTGGTTGCGTAAATATAACAATTTATCAAGAATTATTTACATAACAATGCCAGTTGTTTTTATGATAATGTTGATTAATTTTTTCTCGGGACATGCGGATGTGGACTTAAAGGAAGCGCTTTACTATTTTGATCACTTCCAGCACAGCAGTATGTATTATGAGGAATTCTTCAAAGGTAATATAAAACTTTATAACGGAGAAATATTATTATCTAATCTTTGGGGGTTGGTGCCTCGTGCTTTTTATGTTGATAAGCCTTTTATTTATGGTATAACCATAGTAAACGAATATTTTTGGCCCGGCATGGCTGAGCAAACAATTACACCGGCATTTGGTGGGCCGGTTGAAATTTTTGCCGATTTTGGCGTGCTTGGTGTATTCTTTTCATCGATATTTAGTCTGGCGACTTTTTTCAATACATTTTTTTTATATGTATTTATTAAATTTATACAAAAAAACCCAATAGAAGGCGACTTGAGATTCATTTATTTGTTTATTTGGCTATTTGCGCCATATGTTTTTGTTATTTTCCAATTCCCTTATAATTTAATTATGTTGGTGATTGTTGCATATATTATAAAATACTGTAACATAATAAATTTTAAATATCTTAAATTGGCTAAGATATAGCGATAAAATTCGTCATATTTAATCAGGGCGGGCAAATTCCCAGCCCCTTGGGGCGATCCCCTTGTCTTTGGTTTTGGTTTTGGATGTCCGATACCCCGCAGCTTGCTGCGGGGATTTTCATTGAATCTGCTATGTGCAAGAAAATCAAAAAAATAGTCGTACTTGACGATATCATTTTTTGGCTGCAAAAAAATGGTGGAGCCAGTAGGTACTGGTTCGAAATATCTTCCCGGTTGATCCAGTCGGAAGTAGAGGTTCATCAACTCCGTCGACCAGAAAGCACTCAAAATCCATGGGCACAAAACATGAGCCCGAAAGGATTTGTAAACTCCGGAGCATGTAGCATCAATATAAGCCGCTACTTGGACTGCGTTCTTCCAAAGAAGTTGGAAACTCATAAGAACAGTCTTATTTTTCATTCCAGTCACTATAGGCTACCGCTGGACAAATCCATTGCTAACGTAGTGACGGTGCATGACTTCACCTATGAAATGTTTAAGTCAGGCCTAGCCCGCGTGGTTCATGTCTGGCAGAAGAAACGAGCGATCCGGCACGCAGCCGTGGTCATCTGCATCAGTGAATTCACCAAAAGCCAGTTGATCAAGTTCTATCCTGAATTCTCAAAAAAACGAATCGAAGTGATATACCACGGGGTGGGCACAGAGTTTTCTTGTCAGGACAACCGCCCAAAAGAGACAAGCAATGAAATGGTTTTTTTAGGTGCTCGCGATCACTACAAGCGTTTTGACTTAGCCATTGGGGCTACGCAGTACATCGGCGACAAGGTGCTGACCGTTGTCGGGCCACCCCTTTGCGCAGAAGAAAAAAAAGCGCTTGACGCCAGTATTCCAGGCCGCTGGCGGTATGCAGGCCGCCTGAGCGACGACGATCTGAACACTCTCTATAACCGGGCTTTTTGCTTTATCTATCCATCAGATTCAGAAGGGTTCGGCCTGCCCCTGCTGGAAGCCATGCGCGCTGGTTGTCCTGTCATTTGCTCAAACTTGACGGTGTTTCCCGAAGTGGCCGGCGATGCCGCCTTATTTGCTAGCGAACAAACTGGAGTCGCATATGCAGAAAAAATAGACCGTTTGAATAGTCTGGAGTTGAGATCGGAAATGATCTCACGTGGCTACAAGCGGATGTCGTCGTTTACCTGGGAAAATTGTTTCAACAGAACACTTGATGTCTATCAAATGGCACTTCAAATTCATCATAAAGGGATTTCAGCATGAATGTACTAATTTCCGGCGGTGCCGGCTTCATTGGCCAGAGAGTTGCCAGGGCACTGCTCAATCATGGCACACAGGTGAATATTCTCGATAACTTCAGCCCACAGATACACGCCACGGAGGTTCTGCCAGATGATCTGGCAGAACATGTAGGGGTGATCAAGGCAGACGTGCGTGATCGTGATGCACTCAAGCGCGCGTTGCAGGGTGTAGACACAGTGGTGCATCTCGCGGCAGAGACGGGCACGGGTCAATCGATGTACGAGATTGAACGCTATTTCAGCGTCAACGTGCAGGGCACTGCCACTTTGCTGGATTTGCTGCAGAACGATGATTGCGGTAAATCACTTCGCTCTATTGTTGTGGCATCTAGCCGAGCGGTCTATGGAGAAGGCGCTTACCAGTGCGCTGCCCACGGCATGGTGTACCCAGAGCAACGTACTCGCGAGCGCATGTCTGGCGGCGCGTTCGAGCCCGTGTGCCCAGTCTGCGGATCGCGTGTGAGCTTGTTGCCCACCCCAGAGTCAGCACCTTTTATGCCCATGTCAATGTATGGGTTAACAAAGCAGGTCCAAGAGCAGGCGGTCTTGTTGTTTGCGCGAACGCGTGGCATAAATGGGTTTGGTCTACGGTACCAGAATGTTTATGGCCCCGGTCAGTCGCTAAAGAACCCGTATACGGGGATTTTGGCGGTGTTTTCAAATCTGGCGCGTCAAAACCAGGGGATCGAGATTTACGAGGACGGGCTCGAATCAAGAGACTTTGTGTATATCGATGACGTGGTTGAGGCGACGTTCCGCAGTATTAATTACTCTGGTCAGTTTGTCGGGGCTTTGAACGTGGGGTCAGGTCAGGCCACAAGCGTGATGACTGTTGCGCAAGAAATCAAAGCTTACTTTGACAGTAGCAGCACCATCAAGGTCACAGGCGCGTTCCGCATGGGTGATATTCGTCACAACATTGCTGATGTGTCGAAACTTGAGCAAGTGTTGGGCTTTGTGCCTGGCGTGCCTTTTAAGCAGGGTTTGGCTAACTTTTTGGGCTGGGCCGCCGAGCAAGCGCCAGAGGATAAGGCGGCCTATCTGCGCTCGGTCAGCGAGCTGGCGGCGCGCGGGCTCATGGGCAAGACAACGGCGCAATGAATGACGCATTGAAGATGACCACGGCAAAGGACTTCGGTTTGCTGTCCTATTTGGCAGCTGATCTGCGTAGAGCGCGGGTGCTTCTGAATGGGTCGGCAGACGGCGTTTCTGGCCTGCGACTGTGGCTGGGTGTGTTGGCGCCAAGATTTGTGCCTGTGCTGCTGTGCAGACTTGCGCATTCCTTTTATCGTTTGAAATTGGGGCTTCTGGCAAAAGCGGTGTCTTTGTTGAATTTCTTCTTGTTTGGTATAGAGATTGCTGTGCGATGCCCCATTGGCAAGGGTTTGTTTTTGCCGCATACCCAGGGCACTGTGATAGGCGCATGGTCAATTGGGGAGAATGCCACCATTTTTCAGGGCGTGACCTTGGGGGCGAAGGAGCTTGACTTTTCCTACCAAGAATCATCACGCCCCACGATGGGGGATGGCGTGACTATCGGCTCGGGTGCCAAAGTTATTGGGGGACTTGTTTTGGGTTCTGACTCGCGCGTTGGTGCCAATGCGGTCGTCTTAAACGACGTTGCGCCGGGTTCACTTGTTGTTGGAATTCCTGCCAAAGTTGTTGACAGAAGTGGCGCTTGACATGCAAAGCACGCTGCGCGGACACGTTTTGCTGGTGTCGCCGCTCACTTTCTCTTACCACCTCTCCATATCCGCGACTCTGCGCTCAATGGGCTACGCTGTAACTTGGTGGGATGAGCGTGCCAGCAGCGCCACATGGTACAAGCTCGCACTCCGGCTGTTTCCCGCGATGACGGTTCGCTGGTCTGAGCATTCCTTTTTGGAGAAATTGCGCCAACTAGACCCCACGTCTATCACGCACGTTCTGGTGATCAAAGGCGAGGGCATGTCGTTGCGGGTTTTGCGTGAGCTGCGTAAAACTTTGACCACGGCGAGTATGGGTTTGTACCTGTGGGATGGGGTGGAGAACGTCAAAGGCGTGGCGAAGATATTGACGGCTTTCGACTCGGTGGCAACTTTTGATCCTGTGGATGCAAAGACCTTCGGCTGGACTTACCGGCCCTTGTTTGGGCGCAACATTTCAGCAAACAAGGACATTGCTGCGCCTGTGCAGTTCGATTGGTGTTTTATCGGCACCATCCATTCAGATCGCCATCGCGTAATTCATCGGTTGCGGCAGCATTGCGGCCCACTGTCTAAAAATTTTGTTTTTTGTTACTTTCAAAGTCCTGTGATGCTTTTCATACGTCGGCTGTTGGACTGGACTTTGTGGTTAGCCCCAAAAGGTACGCTGTCAACCAAATCCATGTCTGCGGCTGACGTGGCACAGGTTGTCGAATGTTCCAGGGCTGTACTGGACGTGGAGCATCCACGCCAACGCGGGTTCACCATGCGCACGATTGAAACCCTGCTAGCGGGAAAAAAGCTCGTCACAACCAACAAACATATTTTGGACAGTGATCTTTATGACCCATCGCGGGTCTGCGTGATCAATAGAACCAATCCAGAAATTCCGGTCGAATTTCTGGATCAACCCTATCTGCCGGTCCATGATTCGCTCAGAAGCCACTATTCATGCGAAGGATGGGCCACTGAACTCTTGTTGCTTCAAGATAACGCAAAGAAATGTCGCCCAAGTTCTGAAGATCGCGCAACCGAAAGTCCGTCAAAATTAGAAGTAATTTGATGACGGCCTGCATCACCCACCCCCAAGTGTCAACTGCCAGGCTGGGTGCCGCCGGTCTCAAGCGACGAGGGGCTGCGGCGGGCGGTGGCCGGGAATGGATTGCACCGATTTGCGGCCTTGCGATGACGGCGCAATCTGAAGTTCGTTGGAACCCATGCACGATATGACCAAATTAACGTCGAGACCATCAATGAATATTAAGCCAATCCGAAACGAGGTTAATTGGGGTCAGATTCCAATTAATTTATAACTTTTAGGGCTGTAGCCCTCGTCAAATCTGCGTTAGTAGCTATTGTTTTTGAAAAGCATGGCAAAGTTCACTGAAACCCTCAAATTGTTCGCCACGCCTTAGAATTTACCTATGCGCCTATCTATTGAACAAGTTGCAGCCATACGCAAGGATGTATCCCTGATCGCGGGAGATGCAGCGCGGGTCTGGCTGTTTGGCTCACGGGTACGTGATGACGCGCGTGGAGGCGATATCGACCTCTTGCTGGAACTCAATGCGCCTGTCGCAGAGCCCGCCCAGCTCTCTGCTCGGCTTGCAGCACGGGTGTCAAGATCCATGTATGGCCGAAAAGTTGATGTGTTGCTCCAGGCGCCCAACCTGTTACGTTTACCCATCCACGCCATAGCGCTTGCAGAAGGAATAAGGCTTTGAAAATTTCAACATCACTGGCAGCGCGCCTTGAATTTTTGTCACGCGTGACAACAAAGGAATGCCAACACTTGTTGGACACGGATGGCCGCTTGTTTGCAAATCTTTTTACGATTGAAGAGGCCCAAAAGATCGAGACAGACCCCATTCTGGCTGAGCGTCTGGACGCGTTCGTTAGCCGCTTTGGACGTCTGCAAGACACGGTAGGCGACAAATTGCTACCCGCCCTACTCAGTGCCTTGGCAGAAACGATTGGCCCAGCCATTGACAATCTGGACAAAGCAGAAAAGTTTCGGTTCATCGAGTCCGCCGATGGGTGGATGGAAATGCGCAGACTCAGAAACCAGATGGTGCACGAGTACATAGAGGATATGGTCGTGCTTTCCAGCGCCTTGCGTAATGGCCATGCATTTGTGCCGAGTCTTGTGGCTGCCGCCCGCCAGTGCGTGGCCGAAGTTGAGCGGCTACTCAACGCCCCTTCCTAAAGTGGGGCTTAAAAAGGGGACGCTACGCTTTTCCCCCACCTTTCAGCTTGGCGCAATGATTGTTTTAGCATGAAAAGACTGTTTGATCTGATCGCAGGCGCTTGCGCTGGGCTGGTCTTGTTGTTGCCGATCGTGCTGGTCGCCTTGGCGGTGCGCCTGACCTCAAAAGGGCCAGCCCTGTATTGGTCTGACCGGGTGGGGCGCAACAACACCATTTTCAAAATGCCCAAGTTCCGCAGCATGCAGATCGGCACTCCCGCGCTGGCGACGCATTTGCTGAGCAACCCGGATGCGTACTTGACGCCCATCGGCAGCTTCTTGCGCAAAAGCAGCCTGGACGAGTTGCCGCAGCTGTGGAGCATTCTGGCGGGCGACATGAGTTTTGTCGGGCCGCGCCCGGCCTTGTTCAATCAGCATGACTTGATTGAATTACGCACCCGGCAAGGGGTGCATGCGCTGGTGCCCGGCCTGACCGGCTGGGCGCAGGTGAATGGCCGCGATGAGCTGCCGATACCTGACAAGGTGAAGCTCGATGTGGAATATTTGCACCGCCAGTCGCTGGGGTTTGATATTCGGATCTTGTGGCTGACGTTCGTTAAGGTGCTGCGGCGGGATGGGGTGTCGCATTAAGATTAATTGGGGTCAGATTCCAATTAATTTATAGCTTTTAGGGCTGTAGCCCCCGTCAATACTGCGTGAGTAGCTATTGTTTTTGATAGCGTGTGCTTGCGTGGCCGCCGGTCGGCCTACGGGCTGGCGTGCGTCAATACACTGTTTGACAGGACCCGCAGTCCGCGTATAGACTTGTATCTACATTTTAAGAGGCCTATTTATGAATGCAACAGTCACAGCGAATCAGACGATTCAGGAGTGGGGCAACGGTTTGGCGGTGCGTATTACGGCACCTGTCGCCAAAGCGGCGCGGTTTGCGCTGGGGCTGCCGATCAAGGTGGAGGTAGTTGAAGGTGGTGTTTTCTTGCGGCCCGTTGGAAAGCCAAAATTGACGCTGGCACAGAAGCTCAAAGCTTTCGATCCAGCCATTCATGGCGGCGAGGTGATGGCTTGTGGGCGTGTTGGCACCGAAGTGTTCTGATGAGTACGAGTAAACCATGGGTGCCTGATCGGCGCGACATGATCTGGATCGACTTCAACCCGCAAGTGGGTGGCGAAATGAAGGACGAACACCCCATGCTGGTCTTGTCTACCAAGGCGTTCAACGAACGCACGGGTATCGTGATTGGCCTGCCCATGACGCACGCGCAGTCAAACGACACTAATCCATTTGCAGTGAAGTTCACGACATCCAAAGGTGATGTGGGCTATGTGCTGGCGCACCAGCCAAAGTCTTTCGACTGGCGCAAGCGTGGGGCGCGCCCTCACCCGTGGAAGCAAGCCTTGCCGACCGTATTTGAGTCAGCGTGTGAGGAGATGAATGGGATTATTTCAATAGGATAATTTAGAGCTTTTAAGCCTGTAGCCCCCGTCAATAGAGCGTGAGTAGCTATCGTTTTTGAATATCAGGATGCATGCGACGCCTGTGCAAAAATAGTCGAATAAACATGCCGCCTTGTTCCGGGATGTCAAAATCAAGCCATCCAAACCATAAGAAAGATAAAACATGACCCAACGCAAAGGCATCATTCTGGCCGGGGGCTCCGGCACCCGGCTCTACCCCGTGACGCAAGCGGTCTCCAAGCAGCTCATGCCGGTGTATGACAAGCCCATGATTTACTACCCGCTCAGTACGCTGATGCTGGCCGGTATTCGGGAGGTGCTGGTGATCTCCACCCCCCAAGACACGCCACGCTTTACCGAGTTGCTGGGCGATGGCAGCCAGTGGGGCATGAACATCCAGTACGCGGTGCAACCCTCGCCTGATGGCTTGGCGCAGGCTTTCATCATTGGCCGCGACTTTGTGGCCAACCAGCCCAGCGCCCTGGTGCTGGGCGACAACATTTTTTATGGGCATGACCTGGTCAAACAACTGGCCAACGCCAGCGCCCGCACCACCGGGGCCAGCGTGTTTGCCTACCATGTGCATGACCCGGAGCGCTATGGCGTCGTGGCGTTTGATGATCATCAGCGCGCCATCAGCATTGAAGAAAAGCCCAAGAGCCCCAAAAGCAACTACGCGGTGACGGGCCTGTATTTTTACGACACGCAGGTGTGTGACATCGCCGCCAACATGGCACCCTCGGCCCGGGGCGAGCTTGAAATTACGGATGTGAACCGGGTTTATCTGGAGCAAGACCAGTTGAATGTGGAGATCATGGGCCGGGGCTATGCCTGGCTTGACACCGGCACCCACGACAGCCTGCTGGAGGCCGCCAGCTTTATTGCCACACTGCAAAAGCGCCAGGGCCTGCAGGTCAGTTGCCCCGAAGAAATTGCCTTTGGCCAAAAATGGATTAACGCTGCCCAGCTTCAAAAACTGGCCACACCGCTGGCCAAGAATGGCTATGGGCAGTACCTGCTCAATCTCATCAAACAAGCCTGATTGGCCCTATGCCTTATACCGTTACCCCTAGCGCACTGCCCGAAGTCCTGATTCTTGAACCCAAAGTGTTTGGCGACGCGCGTGGTTTCTTTTTTGAAAGCTTCAACCAGCGCGACTTTGCACAGGCCACCGGGCTGGACGTGCAGTTTGTGCAAGACAACCACAGCCGCTCTGTCAAAGGCGTGCTGCGGGGTCTGCATTACCAGATTCAACATCCCCAGGGCAAATTGGTGCGCGTCACCCAAGGCGAAGTGTTCGACGTGGTGGTGGACCTGCGCCGCGGCTCGCCGAACTTTGGCAAATGGGACGGCGTGCTGCTGTCCGCCGACAACAAACGCCAGCTGTGGGTGCCGCCCGGCTTTGCCCACGGCTTCATGGTGACCAGCGACAACGCCGAGTTTTTGTACAAAACCACCGACTATTGGTACCCCGAGTTTGAGCGCAGCCTGCTCTGGAACGACCCAGCCGTAGGCGTGCAGTGGCCGCTACAAGCCAAGCCCCAGCTGGCGGCCAAGGATGCCGCGGCGAAGACGCTGAGCGAGGCGGAAGTGTTTGACTGATTAATTGGGGTCAGATTCCAATTAATTTATGGCTTTTGGGCGGTTCGGTCGCGATAGTGGAGACTTGGCGTATCGATAGTTCTCCGATTGGTTCACCTCCATGACACCCTTACATCATCATATTGTCCAAGCGAAACTAGCTGATTTAATACCGACTCAGGGGGCAATCGGCTACGTTGAGGTCGACCATCACCACTTGGGCATGGCCTTGCATAAAGAGGGGCAAAAAACGGCGCAATTGACGGTCCTGAAGGATTTATCCCGGTTGGGTCGGAAAATCGTAAAACCAGTTTTAATCGAGGCTTGATCATGTTGCCGACTCACCTGAACGCCTATCCAGAAATATTGCTCAGACTTGGTTTGGCCTTGCTTGCGGGGATCATCCTGGGACTGAACCGCTGGATGCACCACAAATCGGCCGGTATTCGCACCCATTCCTTGGTTGCATTGGGTGCTGCGCTGGTGATGTTGCTGATTGGCAGTTTCCCCGACGCTGATGCCCAAGCCGCTAGCCGTGTGCTCCAGGGCTTGATCACCGGCATCGGTTTCTTGGGGGCGGGCGTTATTATTCACCAGGATCACTCCCAAACCATCCATGGCCTTACCACTGCCGCAAGCATCTGGGCCTGCGCGATCCTCGGTGCCACCTTCGGGTCGGGTTTTTACGTGCTCGGCGTGTGCGCAATGTTAGCCATCCTTTTGATCTTGATACTGGGTGGCCCGCTTGAGCATCTCACCAAAACGTTCCTGGGCATTCGAAGAGCATCCGAGATATCGGAAGATCCAAAAGATCAAACGGATCTCGGTCAGGGCTCGGGCCTTGAGCAAAAATAACTTGGACAATTAAGGTATTTCCGCTATGGCGACAGGCCGACACGTTTGAAGCTTTTTGTTTTGGCTACGAAAAGGACGCGGATAACTTATTGATGAACTGACATGAAAAATTCATTACCCCTGCGTTACGGACAAGTTGCACAGTTTTTTCACTGGAGCACGGCGGTCCTGGTTTTGGCTGCGTTCACATTGGGTCCGGGAGGCTCAGAGCGGCGCGTGTATTCCCCGGCGCAGGATTTTGAGCGGCAAATTCATGAAACTTTGGGGTTGTGCGTGCTCGGATTGCTTGTGCTTCGCCTGCTTTGGCGATTGTTGGATACACGGCCGGTTGCTATTCAATTGCCTCCGTGGATGAACATCCTGGCCAAGGCGGTTCAAGTCGCTCTTTACCTCTTGCTTTTCGCGGTGCCCGCGTCCGCCATTGTGGGTGCATGGCTTGAAGGGCATCCACTAACGCTTCTTGCGGGCATTCAAATAGTACCCCCGGTTGGACTGTCTCATGACTTGGGGGCCACGATAGCCTCGGTGCATACCTGGCTTGGCGATACTATTTTGTGGCTTGCGGGGTTTCATGCGGTGGCTGCGCTTTACCACCATTTCTTGCTGAGGGACAGCGTGCTGGTGTCCATGCTCCCGCGTTGGGTTCCGTTTTTGAAACAAGAGTGAGTTGGTCGATGAACCTCAATGGTTTCGACGCCAACTGAGACTTGGAACGGCAAGTTTTTTGCAAGCAGTTACCATCAACGGCGCACACATCAACGGAGCTGGTCAATGCCAATCACTAAAAGACGAGCCATTTTTTCTTTTGCCGGACTATTCGTCGCCATTGCGGTGGTCTTTGCACTTTATGTCACCTTGGCTTTGAATTGGAGTTACTCCACTGGTGAAAGAGCTGGGTTTCTTCAAAAAATATCCGATAAAGGTTGGATTTGTAAGACGTGGGAGGGTGAGTTATCTTTGGTTTCCCTTCCCGGTGCCGCGCCCGAGAAATTTTTATTTACCGTCAGGGACGCTGAAGTTGCCAAGCAGGTCAACGCAGCCGTGGGTAAAAGAGTTGCCTTGACCTATGCACAGCACAAGGGGCTGCCTACATCATGTTTTGGTGAAACTGAGTATTTCATTGTTGGCGTGAAAGAAATCAGCCAATAACCGCGCGGTGCTGACGGCCCCGACTTCAGCGCTTGAGCGCAAGAACACGACACCCCGGAGGTTTCAGCGGTGTGGCTGAATGGCTTGAAATGATGCTGAATGAAAAACGGGCCAGACTCGGTTTAGAGCTGACCCGTTGAATTCATTTAAGAATTTTGGTCGGAATGAGAGGATTCGAACCTCCGACCCCTTCGTCCCGAACGAAGTGCGCTACCAGGCTGCGCCACATTCCGAAATTCCGTTTGCTTTTTGGCCGCTGTTTTAAGACTGGCGTTCGAGCAACTGAGTCGCCAATTGTAGCAAACAGTCGCTGTGCGGACCGGCCGGGAGTTGCCGGGCGGCGGCGATCGCGCGTTGTGCCTCTTGCGTCGCGGTCAAGCGGGCCACATCGAGTGCGCCGGTGGTTTTGACGATCTCGACTACTTGGTCCAGCATGGATACGCCGCCGGTCTCGATCGCCATTTTGATGAGCTCGCGTTGACTGACCGTGCCGCGTTGCATGGCCGCGATCAGCGGCAGCGTGGTTTTGCCTTCGCGCAGATCATCGCCCAGGTTTTTCCCCATGACCGCCGCCTCACCGGTGTAGTCAAGCACGTCGTCAATTACCTGGAACGCCGTGCCCAAAGCCTGGCCATACTCGGCGCAGATTTCTTCCAGTGCTGGGGAACTGCCGGCCAGGATCGCGCCCACTCTGGCGCTGGCTTCGAATAATTTTGCGGTTTTGGAGCGGATCACCTGCAGGTAGCCGGCTTCATCGAGCTCGGCGTTGTGCATGTTCATCAACTGCTGCACTTCGCCTTCGGCAATCACGTTGGTGGCGTCCGCAAGCACTTGCATGATGCGCATGTTTTGCGCGTCCACCATCATTTGAAAGCAGCGTGAATACAAAAAATCTCCGACCAGCACACTGGCCGCGTTGCCAAAAGTTTCGTTGGCCGTTGGGTTGCCGCGCCGCAGGGACGAATCGTCCACCACGTCGTCGTGCAACAGTGTGGAGGTGTGGATGAACTCCACCACAGCAGCCAGGTTGAAGCGTTGAGCGCCTTTGAAGCCCAGGGCGCCGCAAATCAGCAGCAGCAGGGCCGGGCGCAGGCGCTTGCCGCCCGCGGCGATGATGTAGCGCGCGACTTGGCCCACCAGTGGTACCCCGGAGTCAAGTCGCAGGGCAATGACCTGATCAACTTCACGCATGTCTTGCGCAATGACGGACATGGAAGGATTGGGGCTGGATGGATTAACTTGCAAGACAAATGACCAGTTGTGTGCGTGGATTATAGAAAGGTGGCGCTGCTGAAAATGGGGCTCAATGGGCTTGTTGTTGTTTCTAGGCCCCTATGTTATAGTAACGGGCTCTGTGAAAATCCGTTTGCAGAGCTAAATTCAAGAGGTCAACATGTACGCGGTCATAAAAACCGGCGGCAAGCAATATCGAGTTGCAGCCGGCGAAAAAATTAAAGTAGAACAGATTGCTGCGGACGTAGGCCAAGAGATTGTGTTCAACGAGGTTCTGGCGGTCGGCAACGGCGCAGAATTGAAAGTTGGCACGCCCTTGGTGTCCGGCGCAACGGTCAGTGTCACGGTGCTGGCACACGGCAAGCACGACAAGGTCAGCATTTTCAAAATGCGCCGTCGCAAGCATTACCAAAAGCGCCAAGGGCATCGTCAGCAGTTCACTGAATTGTTGGTGAACGTTATTTCTGCATAGAAATAATTTTGCGGGACAGCGCTTTAGCTCTGTCCTCAACTGATTAAGGAAAAAGGTCATGGCACATAAAAAAGGCGGCGGCTCTACGCACAATGGGCGCGACTCCAAGCCCAAGATGCTCGGTGTGAAGAAATTCGGTGGCGAGTTGATCAGCGCGGGTGCGATCATCGTGCGCCAACGTGGCACCAAGTTCCACCCCGGCACCAATGTCGGCATCGGCAAGGATCACACGCTGTTTGCGCTGGTGGACGGCCATGTGGCGTTTACCACCAAAGGCGCCATGAACAAGCCAACGGTGAACGTTGCAACGGCCTAGGCCTTTGCCAACTCCCCTGCAAGACCCTGCGCATGTCGCGGGGTTTTTTATTTATAAACCGAGCCCTTGTGGGACAGACCAAGAGTTACACGAAGCGAACTTTGCTCTGTCACCAACTAAACCGAGCCCTTGTGGGACAGACCAAGAGTTACACGAAGTGAACTTTGCTCTGTCCCCAACTGATTAAAGATGAAATTCGTCGACGAAGCCTATATTGACGTCTCTGCCGGAGACGGTGGCGCTGGCTGCGTGTCGTTCCGGCATGAGAAATACAAAGAATTTGGCGGCCCCAATGGTGGCGATGGCGGGCGTGGCGGCCATGTTTTTGCCGTGGCCGACCCGAACCTGAATACGCTGGTCGATTTTCGTTTTTCCCGCCGCCACGATGCCAAACGCGGCGAACATGGCATGGGCTCTGATATGTTTGGCGCCGCCGGCGATGACATCACGCTGAAAATGCCGGTCGGCACCATCATCACCGACGCTGAGACCGGTGAAGTGTTGTTTGAATTGTTGACGCCCGGTGAAGTCATCACGATTGCGAAAGGCGGTGATGGCGGTTTTGGCAATTTGCGCTTCAAGAGCGCCATCAACCGCGCGCCACGGCAAAAAACGCCGGGCTGGCCCGGTGAGAAGCGCAATCTCAAGCTCGAACTCAAGGTGCTGGCCGATGTGGGCCTGCTGGGCATGCCCAACGCCGGTAAATCAACGCTGATCACGGCCATCTCCAATGCACGGCCGCGCATTGCCGACTACCCGTTCACCACCTTGCATCCCAATTTGGGCGTGGTGCGGGTCGCGCCGGAGCAGAGCTTTGTGGTGGCCGATTTGCCGGGTCTGATCGAAGGCGCGTCCGAAGGGGCCGGGCTGGGCCATCTGTTCCTGCGCCATTTACAGCGCACGCGCTTGTTGCTGCATGTGGTGGACATGGCCCCGTTTGATGAAGGGGTGGACACCGTCGCGCAAGCCAAAGCGATTGTGAATGAGCTCAAAAAATACGATCCGGCGCTGTACAACAAGCCGCGTTGGCTGGTTTTGAACAAGCTCGACATGATCCCGCTGGAAGAGCGCGAGGCGCTGGTGAAAGACTTTGTCAAGCGTTTCAAGTTCAAGGGCCCGGTGTTCCAGATTTCAGCGCTCACGCGCGAGGGCTGTGAGCCCCTGATCAAGATCATCTACCAGCATGTGAAGGCGCAGCAGAAAGCCGAGCAGACGCCCGAGGCGGTTGACCAGCGTTTTGCGCCGGATACCGACTGACGCCAGCAGTACTATATTTTTAGTAGCTACTTACGCAGTGTAGACGCGGGCTAGAGGCCAAAATGACTAAAAGATTTACATCGGTGGTGTTGCGTGATGCCCGGCGCATTGTGGTCAAGGTCGGCTCCAGCCTGGTTACCAACGAAGGCCGTGGCCTGGATGAAGCCGCCATTGGCGAATGGTGTCGCCAGATCGCCCTGTTGGTGCAGGGCAAGCGTGAAGTGATCATGGTCTCCAGCGGTGCCGTCGCCGAAGGCATGAAGCGCCTGGGCTGGGCCACGCGGCCGCATCAAATTCATGAGCTGCAGGCGGCGGCGGCCGTCGGTCAGATGGGGCTGGCGCAGATGTACGAGACCAAGCTGCGTGAAAACGGCTTGGGGAGCGCGCAAGTGCTGCTCACGCACGCTGACCTGGCCGACCGGGAACGCTACCTGAACGCACGTTCTACGCTGTTGACCTTGTTGAAACTGGGTGTGCTGCCGGTGATCAATGAAAACGACACCGTGGTCAACGACGAAATCAAGTTTGGCGACAACGACACACTGGGCGCGCTGGTGGCCAACTTGGTGGAGGCGGATGCCCTGGTTATTTTGACCGACCAACAAGGACTTTTTACGGCGGATCCGCGCAAAGACCCGTCGGCCCGTTTTGTGCACGAGGCCAAAGCCGGCGACCCGGCACTGGAAGCAATGGCCGGCGGCGCGGGCTCCCCCCTGGGGCGCGGCGGCATGATCACCAAAATACTGGCGGCCAAGCGCGCGGCGGGCTCCGGCGCCTCGACCGTGATCGCCTGGGGCCGCGAGCCCAATGCGCTGGTGCGCCTGAGCCAGGGTGAATCGATCGGCACGCTGCTGGTGGCGCAGACCCAGAAAACCCAGGCCCGCAAACAATGGATTGCCGACCACCTGCAACTGCGCGGCTCGGTCACGGTGGACGCCGGTGCTGCCGCCAAATTGCGTGATGAGGGTAAAAGCCTGCTGCCCATCGGTATGACGGCCGTGGTGGGCGATTTTTCTCGCGGTGACGTGATCGCCATCCGCGCTGACGACGGCACCGAGATGGCGCGCGGCCTGGCCAACTACGCCGCCGGGGAGGCCAGACTGATTTGTCGCAAACCCTCGACGGAATTTGAAAAACTGCTGGGCTATGCCGCCGAGCCGGAGATGGTGCACCGGGACAATTTGGTGCTGACCCGCTAACTCAATTGGACTTGGGCGCCTGAACTTGGCAGCGTCTTTTAATAGGACGTCGAATAGGGCGTCGGACTTTTCAGTGCCCGCACGATGTCTGCCACCGAGTTGCCGGACGTCGCGCGCCCTTGGCAAACCCCTTGCCGGGCCAAGGCCAGCGCATGGCGGGACGGCAGCTTGCCGTTGAGCTCCTGCCACTGCGGGTCTTTAACGGCCGACCAGTGACCACTGGAACTGTAGCGCGCATAAGTTTTGACTTCGCCGCGGGCGCAGCGAATCCCCTCATACATGGCGCTGATGGCACCGGTGGCATTTTTTGCCACCACGACATAACGCACGATGCCGTCCGGGGTAATGACCAGGGTGGCCGGATCCACGCCAAAGCGCAGCGAGACGTAGGAAGGCATGTCGATTCGAATCAACTGGTCGGGCTGGAAGGCGGGCGGCGGCGGCGCCTCGCTTTCTTTCCAGTCGGGGTCGACCAGCACTTGGGCGGCGGCACCGCAGGCCATCAGAGTCAGGCCAAGCCAGAGTAATTTTTTAAATATCATGGGTTTTTTCGCCGGTATCGAATTCATGGCTGGTCTGCGGATCGGGCTCGAATGAACCGCCGGGGGGAAGTTCAAAATTGGCGCCTGGCATGGCGTCGAACGTCACATCCTGCTCGTGCGGGCGCATGCCCTGGCGCAGGAATCGGTTTCTGAGCTCATAGCGAGGCAAATAGCGGGCCAACTCCGTCAGGGCGATTTCATAAACGCCACGTTTAAATTCCACCACCGCGTCCAGTGGCACCCAGTAGTCGTTCCAACGCCAGGCATCGAACTCCGGGTGACTGGTGGCACGCAGGTTCAGATCCCAGTCGTGGCCCACCAGTTGCAGCAAGAACCAGATTTGCTTCTGGCCTTTGTAAAAGCCGCGTGCATCGCGGCGAATGTAACGGTCTGGCACCTCATAACGCAACCAGTCTCGGGTGCGGGCCACAATGCGAACGTGCTCCCGCAAGAGCCCCACTTCTTCGTGCAGTTCGCGAATCATGGCCTGTTCCGGCGTTTCGCCCCGGTCAATGCCACCTTGCGGAAACTGCCAGGAGTGCGTACGAATTCGCTTGCCCCAAAACACCTGATTTTTCTGGTTGAGCAGGACGATGCCGACGTTAGGCCTAAAGCCTTCGCGGTCAAGCATAATCAAACCCCAATTTTTAAATTGCGTCCATTATGCACAGCAAGCGCTGCGCTTTCAGGGACGAAGCCCTTAGTAATTTCCGGATTCCCGCCATGAAAGCCTCTCAATTCTTTATTTCCACCCTCAAGGAAGCGCCCGCCGACGCGGAAGTGGTCAGCCACAAGCTGATGACGCGCGCGGGCATGATCAAAAAACTGGGCGCAGGCATCTACACACTGATGCCGATGGGCTTGCGCGTGGTGCGCAAGGTCGAAGCCATCGTGCGCGAAGAAATGAACCGCGCCGGGGCCGTGGAACTGAGCATGCCGGTGGTGCAACCAGCCGAACTCTGGCAAGAGACGGGTCGCTTTGAGACCAATGGCCCCGAGCTGCTGCGCATCAAGGATCGCCATGGCCGCGATTTTGTGATCCAGCCGACCAGCGAAGAAGTGGTGACCGACATCGCGCGCCAGGAAATCAAAAGCTACAAGCAGTTGCCGAAGAATTTCTACCAGATTCAGACCAAATTCCGCGATGAACGCCGCCCGCGGTTTGGCCTGATGCGCGGGCGTGAATTCATCATGAAGGATGCCTACAGCTTTGACCGTGACCTGGACGCAGCCAAAGCGAGCTATCAGGTCATGGCCGCCGCTTATCGGCGCATATTTGATCGCTTTGGTCTGCGCTACCGGGCGGTGGCGGCTGACAGCGGTGCCATCGGCGGCGACGTGAACGAGGAATTCCAGGTGATTGCGGCGACCGGCGAGGACGCCATCGTCTATTGCCCGGGCAGCCACTACGCGGCCAACATGGAAAAGGCTGAAGCGCTGGCACCGGTCCAGCCCCGACCGGCAGCAATGCAGGCGATGACCAAAACCGCGACGCCGGGCAAGAGCACCTGTGCCGACGTGGCTGAACTGCTGGGCGTGGGCTTGCAGCGCACCGTCAAATCGCTGGTGCTGGCCACCGACACGCTGAACAAGGACGGCGAAGTCGTCAAAACCCAAATCTGGCTGCTGCTGCTGCGCGGCGACCACGACATGAACGAACTCAAGGTCGGCAAGCTGTCTGGCTTGGCGGCTTTCCGCTTTGCCACCGTGCCTGAAATCGAAGACCACTTTGGTTGCCAGCCCGGCTACCTGGGCCCGATTGGCTTGCTCAAACCGGTCACTCTGGTGGTGGACCGCGAGGTGGCTGTGATGAGCGACTGGATTTGCGGCGCCAATGCGCCTGACTTTCACATCACCGGCGTCAACTGGGGCCGCGACCTGCCGGAGCCCGCGCTGGTGGCGGACTTGCGTAACGTGGTCGCGGGCGACGCCTCACCCGACGGGCAGGGCGTGTTGGCGATCGAGCGCGGCATCGAAATTGGCCATATCTTTGTGCTTGGCACCAAGTACAGCCAGGCCATGAACGCCACTTTTCTGGACGTCAACGGCAAGCCGCAGTTTATGGAAATGGGTTGTTACGGCATCGGCATCACGCGCCTGCCTGCTGCCGCCATCGAGCAAAACCATGACGAGCGCGGCATCATCTGGCCGGACGCGCTGGCACCCTTTACCGTGGTGCTGTGCCCGATCAGCCCGGAGCGTTTTCCGGATGTCAAAGCAGCTTCAGACAAGCTTTATGACGAACTGCTGGCCGCCGGTGTCGATGTGATCCTGGACGACCGCGGCGAGCGCCCGGGCGCCATGTTTGCCGACTGGGAGTTGATTGGCGTGCCGCATCGCGTCACGATTGGCGACCGCGGGCTGAAAGCGGGCGAGGTCGAATACCAGCATCGCCGCGATGCCAAGGCCACCAACGTGCCCGTCGCCGACATCCTGGCTTTGATCCAGTCCAGACTCAGCGCGTGATATTACCGGGGGCAACGGCCATGGTTTCAAGGCGAATGTGCTTCTGGCCCTTGCTGGCCGGTCTTGGTTTGCTCTCAATACATGAGCGTGCTGCGGCCGGTCGCCAGGCGGAAGAACCCTTGGTGGACTCGGTACGCAGCGCGTTGAGTTCGGCCATCGCCAACCATGCCCCGCCGGTGCCGGAGTTCTCGGATACCGAGTCGCGCCTGGTTTACCTGCGCTGGCTGGGGGCCATGGGGGATCGCTTGCGCAAGAAGAAGCCGGACTGGAACGTGCGCCGTGAGTTCCTGCAAACCCTCTGGTACGAGAGTCGGCGTGCCGGGCTCGACCCGACGCTGGTGCTGGGCCTGGTGCAGGTGGAGAGTAACTTTCGCAAGTTTGCTGTCAGCAGCGTCGGCGCCCGCGGCTACATGCAGGTGATGCCGTTCTGGACCCGGGTGCTGGGCGATGGCGACGCTGGCAAGCTGTTTCACATGCAGACCAACCTGCGTTTTGGCTGCGTCATCCTGCGCCATTACCTGGACCGCGAACGCGGCGACCTGTTTCTGGCGCTGGGCCGGTACAACGGCTCACGCGGCAAGGCACCGTACCCGAATGCCGTGTTCGGTGCGAGCCGACACTGGCAAGGGTGAATTGATTAGCCGGCTTTGGCCGCCAGCGCCTGCTGCAGTTCCCCGTTCTGGTACATCTCCATCATGATGTCGGCGCCGCCGATAAACTCGCCCTTGACGTAAAGCTGGGGAATGGTCGGCCAGTTGCTGTAGTCTTTGATGCCGGCACGAATTTCTTCGTCTTCCAGCACGTTGACGGTCTTGATCGCCTTCGGGTCGACGCCACAGGCCTGCAAAATCTGGATCGCGCGGCCGGAAAAGCCACACTGGGGAAAGGCGGCGCTGCCCTTCATGAAAAGCAGCACCTCGTTGGATTTCACCAGTTCGTCAATGCGTTGTTGTGTGTCGCTCATGTCAGATAAGTCCTTGAAAAGAGGACCTGATTATTTCATCTTCGCGCACGGCGCGGCGCGGGTAACCCTGTCGGCCACAGGGATTGTGCTTGAATGCTATTAAAAATAGAGTGGGTTGTGCAATAGCCGCGAGGGCCAGAGGCAAATTTGATACAAATACAGCGATTGCGCAGGCGCCCGCAGCCGGTTCCAGTTCGACCGGCCAATGGGCGAAAATGTCAGCCTGACAATGACCCATTCAACACAGGCACCCTTATGAAAATTGAAAAAGACACCGCCGTCACCTTGCGCTACAAACTGACGGACCGCCTTGGCAAGGTGCTGGAGCAAAGCCAGAAACCGATGGTTTACCTGCACGGCGGCTACGACAACACTTTCCCGAAGCTTGAAGCCGCGCTGGAAGGACAAATGCCCGGCTTCCAGACCACGCTGGAGCTGGAACCGCAAGATGCCTTTGGCCTGCGCGACGAAAGCCTGGTGCAGACCATCCCCAAGAGCCAGTTTCCGCCGGGCGTGAAGGTGGGCGGGCAACTCGAAGGCCAGGGTGAAGATGGACACGCGCAGGCCTTTACCGTCATGAAAATCAAGGGCGACACGGTCATGCTGGACGGCAATCACCCCTTGGCGGGCAAGGCCTTGCGGCTGAGCGTCACCGTGGTCGAGGTTCGCCCCGCCACGCCAGAAGAGATGGCGCACCGCCATGTACACGGCGAGCACGACCACCCTCATTGAGCCTTGACCGGCAGCGCATGAAGACGGCGTTTGCCGCCTTCATGCCAAATCAGATTTGCACCCGGGTTCCGAGCTCGATCACGCAGTTATTGGGCAACCGGAAGAAGTCCGCCACACTGCCGGCGTTGCGGGACATGATCGCGAACAGGGCTTCACGCCAGTGGGCCATGCCGGCGCCTTTGGTCGGCACCACGATTTCCCGACTGAGAAAATAGGAGGTCTCAAACAGGTTGACGGGCAAACCATGGGCTTGACAAAGTTCGAGCGCCTTCGGGATATCCGGTTTGTTTTTGAAGCCATAGTTCACCTGCACCTTCCAGAAGCCGGGCACCAAAGGAGTGACTCGAACCCGCTCTTTGAACGCAATCCACGGCACGTCATGGAAGACGACGGTGAGGATCAGATTGCGTTCGTGCAGCACCTGGTTGTGTTTCAGGTTGTGCATTAGCGCCTGCGGCACGGTGTCGGGGTTGGCGACGGCGTAGATGGCGGTGCGCGGGACCCGATGCACGATATCGGTTGACAAGGCTGTGATGAAGGGCAGCAAATCGGGATCATCGCGGCGGATCGTGTCGATCAGCAGCTCGCGACCGCGCCGCCAGGTCGCCATTACCATGAAGATCGCCAGGCCCAGCACCAGCGGAAACCAGCCGCCCTGAAAGAACTTGAGCGAACAGGACACCACCAGCAGCGTGTCAAGGGCCAGAAACACACCGGTGGCTGCCAGCGCCACCGGCAGCGGGTAGCCCCAGCCATCGCGCACCACAAAAAATGTCAGCGCGGTGGTGATCAGCATGGTCATGGTCACCGCGATGCCATAGGCCGACGCCAGCGCGGAGGAACTGCCGAAGCCAACGACAGCCAGTAAAACCGAGACCAGCAACAACCAGTTCACCTCTGGCATGTAAATCTGACCGATCTCCTTGGCCGAGGTGTATTTCACCTGCATGCGCGGCAGCAGCCCCAGCAGCACCGCCTGTTTGGTCATGGAGTAGGCCCCTGAAATCACTGCCTGGGAAGCGATGACGGTGGCCAAGGTGGCCAAAACGACCGCCGGGATGAGCCAGGCCGGGGGGAACATGCGATAAAACGGATTCGCCAGCGCCGCCGGGTCGCGCATCAGCAGCGCGCCTTGCCCCATGTAATTGATGGCCAGGGCCGGCAAGACCAGCCCCAGCCAGGCCAGCTGGATCGGTCGTTTGCCAAAGTGCCCCATGTCGGCGTAAAGCGCCTCGACCCCGGTGAACGCCAGCACGATGGCGCCGACCGCCACAAACATGTGCCAGCCTTGGGCCCGCAAAAATGCCAGTCCGTTCAAGGGGTTCAGCGCCGCCAGAATGGCCGGCTGTTGGATGATTTCTGCCACGCCGGTGAGGGTCAGCACGGCAAACCACAGCAGGATGACCGGTCCGAACAGCTTGCCCACCAGACCGGTGCCCACACGCTGGACCGCAAACAAGCCGATCAACACCGCCACTGAAATCGGCAACACATAGGATTTGAAGGCCGGTGTCACCACCTCCAGCCCTTCGACCGCGCTGAGCACGGAGATGGCCGGGGTGATCACGCTGTCGCCATAAAAAAGGGCCGCGCCGAAGACGCCCATCAGCAGCAGGGCGGTGCGCCGCTGCGGCGTTTTGCCGGCCGCATTGGCGGCCAGCGCCGTCAGCGCCATGATGCCGCCTTCGCCGCGGTTGTCGGCACGCAGGATCAGCAACACATATTTCAGCGTCACGACCAGCATCAAGCCCCAGAAAATGACCGACACGGCGCCGATCAGGTGGACCGCGTCCAGCGGCACGCCGGTGGCGGGGCTGAAGACTTCTTTCATTGTGTACAGGGGACTGGTACCGATGTCGCCATACACCACGCCCATGGCGCCCAGCGTGAGGGCCGCCAGGCTTTCACGGTCCGAAGTTTTACTCATTGCAATCCATTCACAGTGAAGAGGGCGCGACTATAGCCACCGGCGCATCAGGAACGCATAAGGAAGGAGGGGTTCAAACCGATGCCAAACGATAGCCGACCCCGGTTTCGGTCAGAAGATGGCGCGGCTCCGCCGGGTCCCGCTCGATCTTGGCCCGCAACTGTGCCATGTAGAGCCGCAAATAGTGCGTGTGCTGCGTGAACTCGGGTCCCCAGACATCGAGCAGCAGTTGCCGGTGCGTGACCACCCGACCCGCACTGCGCACCAGGCGCGCCAGCAGCTTGAACTCGGTCGGCGTGAGATGCAGTGCCTCCCCCCGGCACTGGACGCTGCGGGCGGCCAGGTCAATGTGCAGGTCGTCCAGCGCATGGACCGTGACCGCTGCGGCCAGGGCGGTACCGCGATGGCGCAGCGCCACCCGAATGCGGGCCAGCAGTTCACCCACGCTGAACGGTTTGGTCAGGTAATCGTCGGCACCGGCGTCCAGCAACTGTATTTTTTGCACCTCCTGATGGCGGGCGGACACCACAATGATGGGCAGGGTATGGCGCGTGCGCACCTCGCGCACCAACTGCACGCCATCGCCGTCGGGCAGTCCCAGATCCAGCACGATGACCTCGGGCGGACTATGGCGTAAGAGCGCGCTGGCCTCGCTCAACGAGACGGCGGTTTGCACCTCAAACCCCTCCACCGACAAAGAGGACTGCATCAGCGCCCGTATCTCGGGGTCATCCTCGACCACCAGCACCCGCAGTGTCATGGCAGCTCCTGGCTCAGCTCTTGGCCGGGTGGTTGGGCATCAAGCGGCAAAGCGAACACAAAATTGCTGCCACCTCCCGCGCGAGCCCTCAGCGTCAGACGTCCGCCATGGGCGAGCGCGATGGCGCGGCACAGGGCCAGGCCGAGACCGGCACCGCGCTGGCCCGACTGATCACCGCGGGTATAGGCTTCAAAAATAATTTTTTGATCGGCTTCAGGAATGCCGGGGCCCCGGTCTTTGACCGAAACCAGCAGCTCCTGCGCCTCGACGCTGACCGTCAGATCAATCGCGCCGTCGCTGTACTGCAGCGCGTTGTCCAGCAAATTGCTGATCAATTGGGCGAGCATCACCGGGTCGGCCTTGACCAGTGGCAAGTGCTCGGGCACTTTGGACTTGATGCGGCGCTCGGGGTCACGTTGGCGCACCCGCGCCAGCACGGCGCCCACAATCTCTTCCATCGATTCCCAGTCCCGTTTGAGCGCCTGCGCCGGGGCGGTGAGCTGCACCAGCTGCAAGGTGTTTTCGGTCACGGTGGACAGGTAGGACGCCTCGCTCACAATGCTGCCGAGCAAGCGGTCCTGCTCCGGCGCGCTCAGCTTGTCGTGCTGGGTTTGCAATGAAGAAGCGGCACCGACGATGGCCGCCAGCGGTGTGCGCAGATCGTGCGAGATCGCGGCCAAAAAAGTGCTTTGCAGCTGCTGGCGTTGCGCTTCGCTTTGCGCCGCCAGCATGGCCGAAGTCAGACGCAGACGCCACAGCGCCTGCGCCAGCAGTGCACACAGCGCTTGCGCGTGCTCCCGACCAGCGTCGTCACCCGCCAGGGCCGGGCGGACGCAGGCGGCACCGGTCACATGACCGCGCTCGCCCAAAGGCAGGTACCAGGCCAGTAGTCCGGGCCAGCGCCCGGTGCCCGGCCCCAGCACCGCCGCCTCCGTCATGCAGCAGCGCATGCCGTCGCGCACGGCAGGGTCAAGGTCTCCTGCGAGATCGAGCTCATGCCCGTCATGGGTCAGGGCCACGCAACACGGTCCGGCGAAGGCGACGTTCAGCGCCTTTTGACCGAGGGCAACGATCTCTGCGGGCGAGCTGACGTTGGACAGGTTGGTGGCCAGCACCTGCAATTGCCGGGCACGCCGCTCGTTCAGACGCGCCAGCTCGGTCTCGCGCCGCACGCCCTTGGCGAGGTGGCTGATCACCAGGGCCACTACCAGCATCGCGCCCAGGGCGATGAAGTGTTCCGGGTTTTCGACCGCAAAGGTCCAGCGCGGCGGCACAAAAAAGAAGTTCAAGGCGGTGACCGCCGCCACGGCGCACACCGCCGATGCAATCCAGTCCAGTTTGTAAGAGGCAATCACCACCGCCAGCACATAGATCATGGCCTGGCTGGTCAGCGAGACATAGCGCTCGAGCAAGAACCCGCTTGCGGTGGCCGCTGTCAACAGCAGAGCCACGACGACCCAGCGTTGGGCGGGCGGGCGGCTGGATTCGGAAGCCGGGGGTGTATTCATGGTGGAGCCAGCGTACCACCAGCCGTGTCAGGATTGCATTAGGAAAGCGCCGGCGTGCCCGCTGGCCTTAATCCTGCGCCCGCCGCCCCCCGCTGCAGCGCTCGATGCCGCTCAAGTCGCGGCGCGACTGCACCTCCTCCAGGCCCGCCTGTAACAGCAGGGCGCGTACCGTCGCGGCCTGGTCGTAGCCGTGCTCCAGCAGCAGCCAGCCACCGGGGTGCAAATGGGCCGGGGCCTGGGTGATGATCTGGCGGATGTCATCGAGACCGTCGGCACCACTGGCCAACGCTTGCAGCGGCTCGTGGCGCAGGGCGACCAGATGCTCGTCCTGCGCGGCAATATAGGGCGGGTTGGAGACGATGGCGTGAAAACAGGCGCTGGAGCGGGGCAGGGCGGCCAACCACGCGCCCTGGCTGAACTGCACCGCCAGTGCCAGACGTTGCGCGTTGGTCCAAGCCACCGCCAGTGCGTCTGTGCTGTAGTCAATGGCGCTCACGCGCAGCTCGGGCCGCGTTGCTTTGAGCGCCAGCGCAATGGCGCCGCTGCCGGTGCCGAGGTCGAGCACGGCGGGCGCAGCGTCGGCTTGGGGTTGCAGCACGTCGAGCGCCCATTCGACCAGCGTCTCGGTGTCGGGCCGCGGCACCAGCACGCGGGAGTCGACCTGCAGGTCCAGGCCAAAAAACGCCTGGTGACCGGTGATATAGGCCAGCGGCTCACCGGCGGCGCGGCGCAGCACCCCTTCGTCCAGCGCGGCTTGCACCGGGGCCGGCAGTTGGTCCGTGTCGTGGGCCAGCAACCAGGCGCGCTCGTGCGTCGGCTTGCCCAGCGCGTGCAGCAAGAGCCATTGCGCGTCGAGCCGGTCCAAGCCGCGGGACTCGGCCTGACGCAGGGCTTGCGAGAGGGTCAGCAGGGTCATGGCACGGTTAGTTGCTATTAAAATTGGAGCTATATCGCCTTGATGGACGAGGGCTAGAAGCTAATTTTGTCTATAAAAATGTTCAATCAGGCACTCGCGCCGACTTCCAGCGCTGCCAACTGCTGCGCGGCTTCATAGGCTTGCAGCGCCTGCACCACGTCGTCCAGGTCGCCCTCCATGATGCTGAGCAGCTTGTACAGCGTCAGGTTGATGCGGTGGTCGGTCAGGCGCCCCTGCGGAAAGTTGTAGGTGCGGATGCGGTCGCTGCGGTCGCCGCTGCCGACCAGGCTTTTGCGCTCGGCGGCATCCTTGGCCGCGCGCTCGCTGCGGTCTTTTTCATGGATACGGGCGGTCAGCACCTTGAGTGCTTGCGCCTTGTTGCTGTGCTGGCTGCGCCCGTCCTGGCATTCGGCCACGATGCCGGTCGGCAGGTGGGTGATGCGCACGGCCGAGTCGGTCTTGTTGATGTGCTGGCCACCGGCACCGCTGGCGCGGTAGGTGTCGATGCGCAGGTCGGCCGGGTTGATCTGAATCGCCACGGCTTCGTCCGGTTCGGCCAGCACCGCCACGGTGCAGGCGCTGGTGTGGATGCGGCCCTGGGTTTCGGTGGTGGGCACGCGTTGCACGCGGTGACCGCCGGACTCGAACTTGAGCGCGCCGTAGACCTGCTCGCCTTCGACTTTGATCACCACTTCTTTGTAGCCGCCGAGTTCACTGAGGGACTCGCTGATGATCTGGGCCTTCCAGCCGCGGCGCTCGCAGTAACGCGTGTACATGCGCAGCAAATCAGCGGCAAACAGGGCCGACTCGTCACCGCCGGTGCCGGCGCGGATTTCGACGAAGGCGTGGCGCGCGTCGTCCGGGTCTTTGGGCAGCAGCATGCGCTGCAGCTCGCCTTCGAGTTTTTCCAGTTCGGCTCGGGCGCTGTCGATTTCTTCTTGCGCCAGGGCCGCCATGTCAGGGTCGTCGAGGGAACCGCGCAGCAGCTCCTGGGCGCCGCTCAAGTCGGCTTCACATTGCTGGTAGCGGCCCCAGCGCCCGGCGACAGACGAGACCTCGGTGTGCTCGCGTGACAGCAGCAGAAACTGCTTCATGTCTTTCATGATGTCTTCGCGTGACAGCAGAAATTCAAGCTCGCCCAGGCGGTCGGTATAGCGGGCGAGTTGTTGGCGGAGGAATGATTTCATGGGGTAATCAGAAGGTTGCTCGGCAAGGGTGCGAGGGAGGCTTCGACAGGCTCAGCCCGAACGGTTCTTATCCGGGAGAGAACAATTCCCGTTCGCCCTGAGCTTGGCCTGTCCTGAGCTTGTCGAGGGGTCGAAGGGCTGGCGGGTGAGGGGATGAGCGTCGCTAACGCTGGACGGAGGCGGGCTTCGCCGCCGGGCCGCCCCAAGGCGAAGCGGCCCCCCCGGGGGGCAGCGCAGTACACGAAGTGACAAGCGTGGGGGCCATACTCGCTACCGTTCTTTGCGCAAGAAGAAGTGCTGGATCGCGGCGCTGGCCCGCTCACGCGCGGCCGTGTCGCTGGCGCGCAGCTCCGTCATGGCACCGTGCAGCATTTTTTGCGTCAATCCCTTGGAGAGCGCCTCCAGCACCGCGTCGAGGTCCTCGCCTTTGGCTAGAAGCTTGCGCGCGCGCGCCAGTTCCGCTGCCCGCCATTCGTCGGCCTGGGCGTTGAGTTGCTGGATCAAAGGCACCGAGCCGCGTTGATCGACCCAGTGCATGAAGCTCAGCACACCGGCGTCCACAATCGCCTCGGCTTGCGCCACGGCGGCCTGGCGGCTGGCCTGCGCGGTTTGCACCACGCCAGCCAGATCGTCCACGGTGTACAGGTACACGTCTTCCAGTGCCTTGACTTCAAGTTCAATGTCGCGCGGCACCGCCAGGTCAACCATGAACATCGGGCGGCGTTTGCGCCGCTTCAGGGCCCGCTCCACCGCGCCCAGGCCAATGATGGGCAGGGTGCTGGCGGTGCAGCTCACCACCGCGTCAAATTCATGCAAACGATCCGGCAAGTCGGCCAGGCGCATGACCTCCGCCCCAAAGCGGCTGGCCAGCTTCTCGCCATTCTCCAGCGAACGGTTGGCAATGGCGATGGACTTGGGGTTTTTGGCGGCAAAGTGGGTCGCGCACAGCTCAATCATCTCGCCCGCGCCGACAAACAGAATCTTCACCTGGCTCAGGTCTTCAAACAACTGCCCGGCCAGACGCACGGCGGCGGCGGCCATGCTGATCGAGTGCGCGCCGATCTCGGTCGAGCTGCGCACCTCTTTGGCCACCGCAAACGAGCGCTGGAACAGTTGGCTCAGGGTGTTGCCCAGCGCACCGGCGGCCTCGGCCGCGCGCACCGCGTTTTTGATTTGACCCAGAATCTGCGTCTCACCCAGCACCATCGAGTCCAGGCCGCTGGCGACCCGAAAGGCGTGGCGTGCAGCCAGATCGTCTTGCAGCGTGTAGGAGTGGGTACGCAGCAGGTTTGAAGAGACGCCGCCGGTGTGGGCCAGCCAGTCCAGCGTGTGCTCCAGCTCGGGGGTCTCACCGGCGCAGTAGATCTCGGTGCGGTTGCAGGTGGAGATCAGCGCCGCCTCCGGTTGGCGCGACAGTGACGAGCGCAAAGCCCGCAAGGTGGGTTCGACTTGATCGAGCGCGAACGCGAAACGACCGCGCAGATCCAGCGGCGCGGTCGTGTGATTGATGCCTAAAGTCCAGACTGCCATGACGCGATTATAAAATCATCGCGCGCTGACCAATACCCGACTACTTTTCATGGCCCTGGACCCCTTTATTGATGGACCCGCTTGCTCTTCTGAATCACTTGCTCAATTTCATGGCGCCCGCCTTGTGGCTGGCTGTGCTGATACCGCTGCCGGCGCATTTTTTTATGAAAAAAAGGCCGCTAGCCCTTTCCCTTTATGGGCAGGTAGCTATTAATTTTGTAGTGTCGGCGGGCGTACTGGTGCTGGGTTTGTGGGCCTTTGGCGAGGAGGGCAAGATGCTGACCTACACCGCCATGGTGCTGCTCTGCGCCAGCAGCCAGTGGTTGATGCGCCGCGCTTGGCGGAATTAATTGACGGGCGGCTGGCGCGCCGGGGCAAACAAGTCCACCCGGTCGGTGATCAAGCCATCGGTGCCCAGGTCGATCAGGCGCTGTGCCGCCGATTCGTCGTTCACGGTGTAGCTCAGTGTGCGCAATCCTGCGCTGCGGGCTTGGGCCACGGTGGAGGCGTCCCACAGCGCGTGGTTGCAAACGAGCGCCACGCATTCGAGCGTGAGCGCTGTCTCCAGCCAGCCGCTCCACAGCGCGTCGAGCAGCAGCGCGCGCGGCAGCTGCGGCTGGCGCGCGCGGGCGCCCGCCAGGGCGGGCGGATCGAATGAGCTCAGCAGCGGCGGCACGCTGGCGTGCGCCCAGAGTTGGGCGGCGTGGTCGGCCACCACCTCGCCGGTCTGGCGTTCGAGTCCCGCTGTGGGTTTGATCTCGATGTTTAAAAAATAGCCGTTGGACAGGCAAAAACGCGCAATATTGTCAAAGCTGGCGAGCGGCTCACCGGCGAAGGCGCGCGAATGCCAGCTGCCCGCGTCGAGTCGTGACAGCGCGCTCCAGCGGTGCTCGCCTGCGACCGCGTTGAGCCCGGCACCGAACTGCTCACGCGCATTGGTGGTGCGCACCAAGGTGTCGTCGTGCAGCAGGAAAGGCACGCCGTCCAGGCTCAGTTTGACGTCGCACTCAAACATGCGGTAGCCCTGGCTGGCCCCGCTACGAAATGCGGCCAGCGTGTTTTCGGGGGCCAGTTTACCGGCGCCCCGATGCGCGATCCAGCGCGGGTAGGGCCAGGGGGGGCGGGTGTCTTGCGTGGTCATGGCGGGCGCGCTTAGGAATGGGCGCGGTTGGCCTCACGGCGCTTGCCGGTGCTGGCGTCAAACCAGTGCAGCTTGTCGGCGCGCGGGGTGACGTGCAGGGTGCTGCCCAGGACGGGCACGGCGTGCGATTCTTCGTTGCGGATAATGACCAGTTCGTCGCCCGCGCCATGCGCCCAGCGGCCATAGACCAGTCGTTCGGCACCCAGCATTTCGACCGCTTCGACCTGGAGCGCCCAGCCACTGGAGGCGATGTCGAGATGCTCGGGACGCACGCCAGTGATGGTGTTGGCGATCGCGCCGGGGGCGTTTTTGAGCAGGTTCATCGGCGGCGAGCCCATGAAGCCCGCGACAAAGGTGCTGGCCGGGCGGGTGTAAACCTCTTCGGGTGTGCCAAACTGTTCCATGACACCCGCGTTCATGACGATCATGCGCTGCGCCAGGGTCATGGCTTCCACCTGGTCGTGCGTCACAAACAGCGAGGTGATGCCCAGTTCGCGGTGCAGTTTCTGGATTTCAAGCCGCGTCTGGGCGCGCAGCTTGGCGTCCAGATTGCTCAGGGGTTCATCAAACAAAAAAACCTGCGGCTGGCGCACGATGGCGCGGCCCATGGCCACCCGCTGGCGCTGACCCCCTGAGAGTTCACGCGGCTTGCGTAGCAAAAACGGGCCAATTTCAAGAATTTTGGCGGCTTTGTCCACCCGCGCCTTGATCTCGTCCACCGGCACCTTGGCGATCTTCAGGCCATAGGCCATGTTGTCAAACACGCTCATGTGCGGGTACAGGGCGTAGTTCTGAAACACCATGGCAATATCACGCTCGGAGGGCTCCAGCTTGTTGACGATCCGGTTGCCAATGGAAATATCGCCGCTGCTGATTTCTTCCAGGCCCGCCACCATGCGCAACAGGGTCGATTTACCGCAACCGGAGGGGCCGACAATGACGACAAATTCGCCATCCAGAATCTCGGCGCTGATGCCATGGATGACCGGGATGGCGGTTTTGCCGTGCCCATAGCGTTTGGTGACGTTGTTTAAAGTGATTGAAGCCATAGTTTTAATCAGTTGGCGACAGAGTAAATTTGCTGGGCAAATCTGGGTCTGTTCCGCCAGCACGTTTATTTTTCTGTATCCACCAGCCCTTTGACAAACCATTTCTGCATCAGCATGACCACCAGTGCCGGCGGAATCATGGCCAGCACGGCGGTGGCCATGACGATGTTCCATTGCATCTCGGAGTCGCCCCCGGAGATCATGCGTTTGATGCCGATCACAACCGGGTACATGTCCTCGCTGGTGGTGACGAGCAGCGGCCACAGGTACTGATTCCAGCCGTAAATGAACTGAATGACAAACAGCGCTGCAATGCTGGTGGCAGACAAGGGCACCAGCACGTCTTTGAAAAACCGCATCGGCCCGGCGCCGTCCATGCGCGCGGCCTCCACCAGCTCCTCCGGCACGGTCAGGAAAAATTGCCGGAACAAAAAGGTGGCAGTCGCCGAGGCGATCAAGGGAATCGTCAAGCCCGCATAACTGTTGAGTAGCCCCAGGTCGGACACCACTTTGTAAGTGGGGCCAATGCGCACCTCGACCGGCAGCATCAGCGTGATGAAGATGGCCCAGAAGAAAAACATGCGGCCGGGAAAGCGAAAGTACACGATGGCAAAGGCTGACAACAGCGAGATGGCGATCTTGCCAATGGCAATGATCAAGGCGGAGATCAAGCTCACCATCATCATCTGCCCCACCGGCGCTTTGGAGCCCGAGCCACCGCCTGTGCCATTCCAGGCGGCGCTGTAGTTTTCAAGCAGATGCCCGCCCGGCAACAGCGGCATGGGGGTTTGCATGATGGCTTGTGAAGTCTGGGTGGAGGCGATAAACGTCAGGTACAGCGGAAACGCCACCACCAGCACCCCCAGAATCAGCACGGCGTGCGACAGCACGGTCAGCCAAGGGCGGCGCTCAACCATCAGTAATTCACTTTCTTCTCGACAAAATGGAACTGCACCACGGTCAGCAGCACCACCATCACCATCAGCACCACCGACTGCGCTGCCGAGCCGCCCATGTCCATGGCCTTGAAGCCATCAAAGTAAACCTTGTAAACCAGAATGGCGGTGTCTTTGCCGGGCCCGCCCTGCGTGGCGGCATCAATGATGGCAAAGGTGTCAAAAAACGCATAAACGATGTTGATGACCAGTAGAAAAAAGGTGGTGGGAGAGAGCAGCGGGAACACCATCGTCCAGAAGCGTCGCCAGGGCCGTGCACCGTCAATTGCGGCGGCTTCAATCAATGATTTGGGAATGCTTTGCAGTCCCGCCAAAAAGAACAGGAAGTTGTAAGAGATCTGCTTCCACACCGCCGCCATCACCACCAGCGTCATGGCGTGCGTCCCGTTGAGCAAATGATTCCAGTCGATGCCGAGCGCGCGCAGCCAGTAAGACACCACGCCCACGCTGGGCGCAAACATGAACAGCCACAGCACCCCGGCCACAGCAGGGGCCACCGCATAGGGCCAGATCAGCAGGGTTTTATAGACCAGTGCACCTTTGACAATGCGGTCCGCAAAAACGGCCAGCAGCAGCGACAAACTGATGCCCAGCACGGCCACCCAGGTTGAAAAAATGGCGGTGGTGAAAAACGAGGCCAGGTAAGTCTCGTCGTTCCACAGGTTGCGAAAATTGTCCAGCCCGACCCAGTCGATCGACGTGCCAAAGGCATCCGATTGCTGCACCGACTGCAGCAGCGCCTGGGCGGCTGGCCAGAAGAAAAATAGCGCAATCACTGCCACCTGGGGGGCCATCAGCACCCAAGGCAGCCATGCTGACCGGAAAAAAGCGCGTTTTTCCACTGCTTAGCGCCTAGCCTTTTTTATTGGCTTTTTCAAACCGTTCCAGCAGCTCATTGCCCCGTTTCACGATCGAATCCAAAGCCTCTTTGGCGCTTTTCTTGCCGCCCCAAACGCCTTCGAGCTCTTCGTCCTCAATGGTGCGAATCTGCACATAGTTGCCCAGGCGGATGCCACGCGACTTGTCGGTCACCTTGCGGATCATCTGGTTGACGGCCACGTCAGTCCCGGGGTTTTCCTTGTAGAAACCACTCTTTTCAGTCAATTGGAACGCGGCTGTGGTGATGGGCAGGTAACCGGTGCGCTTGTGGCTGGCCGACTGCACTTCGGGGCTGGAGATGTAGTTGAAGAACTGGGCAACGCCTTTGTATTCCTCGGCTTTCTTGCCGGCCATGACCCACAGGCTGGCACCCCCAATGACGGTGTTTTGCGGTGCGCCGGGTGCGTCCGGGTAATAGGGCAGAGGAGACAGGCCAAAGGCAAACTTGGCGTTTTTCTTGACGTTGCCGTAAAAGCCCGAGGAGGTGGTGATCATGGCGCATTCGCCGGAGATAAAGGTGGCTTCGGGCACATTGGCGCGACCTTTGTACACAAACAGGCCTTGCTGGTGCATGTTGGACAGGTTCTCGATATGGCGCACATGGAGTGGCGAGTTGACCTTCAAGCGCGCGTCCATGCCGCCCAGGCCGTTGCTCTTGGACGCAAATTCAACGTTGTGCCAGGCGGAAAAACTCTCAAGCTGCGTCCAGCCCTGCCACGCCACCGTCAGGGGACATTTGTGCCCGTTGGCTTTGAGTTTGGCGGCGGCCAAGGCGACTTCAGGCCAGCTGCTGGGGGCTTTGTTGGTGTCCAGGCCAGCGGCCTTGAAGGCGTCTTTGTTGAAATAAAACACGGTGGTCGAGCTGTTGAACGGCATGCTCAGCATCTCGCCACTGGGGGCGGTGTAGTAGCCGCCCACTGCCGGAATGTAGGCTTTAGGGTCAAACTTTTGCCCGGCATCTTTCATCACCTTGCCCACCGGCACGATCGCGTTCTTGCTGGCCATCATGGTGGCGGTGCCGACTTCAAACACCTGCAGAATGTGCGGCGCGTTACCCGCCCGGAAAGCGGCTACGGCAGCCGTCATGGATTCGTCGTAGGTGCCTTTGTAGGTCGGCATGATCTTAAAGTCAGACTGGCTGGCGTTGAAGCCTTTGGCCAGGTCATTGACCCATTCACCATTCACCGCCGTCATCGAGTGCCACCACTGGACTTCGGTCACAGCCTGGGCGGAAAGGGCACACGAGGCGGCCAGAGCGACAGCAGCAAGTTTCAATTTCATGCGATCTCCTTGAAGTTAGGGGCCTGAGCATAGTCAAGAAACATGACCAATTTGCTGCAAAAAAATGTCAATTTGCTCAAACCTTGATTAAACCGAGATTTTTGACGCACGGTCATCAGGGTTTCCATCACTCCAGTAAGGCAATGCTGCGCTGCGGTAACATTATCAACCCAGCCCGGACCCGATCTAATTAGCGCCGCCATGGTCCGTAACGGCTGCAATCACACAACCCGATGAACGCTCCCCTTCAGCTCAAGCCTTTGCTGCCCTTCGGCGCTATTGCGTTAAAGGGCCAAGAACGCATTCGCGAAATTCCCTACAACTACACCTCGTTTTCTGACCGCGAAATCGTCATCCGCCTGCTCGGACAAGCGGCCTGGGACTGGCTGAACCGCCTGCGCGATGAGCGCCGCACCGGTCGCTCAGCCCGCATGCTGTACGAGGTGCTGGGTGATATCTGGGTGGTGCAGCGCAACCCCTATTTGCAGGACGACCTGCTGGACAACCCGAAACGCCGGGTGCTGCTGGTCAATGCGCTGCATCATCGTCTGGACGAGGTGCAAAAGCGCCGCACCCCTGAAACCGATCGCGAGCGGGATGGACTGGTGGGCGAACTGCTGCAGGCCGCCGCGCAGGCGGTGCAGGCCTTTGACGACTCGTTTGTCGAAGCCGCGGCGCTGCGGCGCAAAACCCAGCGCGTGCTGCTGAAGTTGACGGCCAAAGACAATATCAAGTTTGACGGCCTCTCGCGCGTGAGCCACGTCACCGACGCCACCGACTGGCGCGTCGAGTACCCGTTTGTGGTGCTGACGCCCGACACCGAGGCCGAAATGGAAGGTCTGGTCAAAGGCTGTATTGAGCTGGGCCTGACCATCATTCCACGCGGTGGCGGCACTGGCTACACCGGCGGCGCGATTCCCCTGACCTGGAAAAGCGCGGTGATCAACACCGAAAAGTTGGAGGCCATGACCGAAGTCGAGCTGGTCCAGCTGCCGGGGTTGGACCAGCCGGTGGCCACGGTGTGGACCGAAGCCGGTGTCGTGACCCAGCGCGTGTCGCAGGCGGCCGAGCGCGCCGGCTTCGTGTTTGCGGTCGACCCGACCTCGGCCGAGGCCTCCTGTATCGGCGGCAACATTGCCATGAACGCGGGTGGCAAAAAGGCCGTGCTGTGGGGCACTTCGCTGGACAACCTGGCCAGCTGGCGCATGGTGACGCCGCAAGCCGAGTGGCTGGAGGTCACGCGCATTGGCCACAACCTGGGCAAGATTCACGACACGGCGCTGGCCAGCTTTGAGTTGAAGTATTTCAAGGCCGACGGCAAAACCCTGCTGCGCACCGAGCGGCTGGATATTCCCGGCAAGTCCTTCCGCAAGGAAGGCCTCGGCAAGGATGTGACCGACAAATTCCTGAGTGGCCTGCCGGGGATTCAAAAAGAAGGCTGCGATGGCCTGATTACCAGTGCGCGCTGGGTGGTGCACCGCATGCCCACGCACACCCGCACCGTGTGCCTGGAGTTTTTCGGCAATGCCCGTGACGCCGTGCCCAGCATTGTCGAGATCAAGGATTTCATGTTTGCAGAAGCGGCGCGCTCAGGCGTGTTGCTGGCCGGGCTGGAGCACCTGGATGACCGCTATTTGAAAGCGGTGGGCTACGCCACCAAGAGCAAGCGCAGCACCGGTTTGAGTGGGGGCGGCGTGCCCAAGATGGTGCTGTTTGGCGACATTGCCGGTGACGACGCCGATGCGGTGGCGCGGGTCACGAGTGAGGTGGTGCGCATCGCCAACTCACGCCATGGCGAAGGCTTTATTGCCATCAGCCCGGAAGCGCGCAAGAAGTTCTGGCTTGATCGCAAGCGCACCGCCGCCATCAGCCGCCACACCAACGCGTTCAAGATCAACGAAGACGTCGTCATTCCGCTGCCGCGCATGGCCGAATATACCGACGGCATTGAGCGCATCAACATCGAGCTCAGCCTTACAAATAAACTGGCGCTGTGTGACGCGTTGCAGGAGTTTTTTGCCCAAGGTCATTTGCCCCTGGGCAAGCAGGAGGACGCCAACGCCGTTGCCGCCGCCGAGTTGCTCGAAGACCGTGTGGCGCAGGCTGCTGGACTGATCGCCGAGGTGCGCACGCTTTGGGCGGGTTGGTTGCACGAGGTCGGATCATTGTTTCCCGAGTTGCAGGACCACAGCTTGCGCGCCAGCTGGAAGACGCAGATTCGCGCGCCGCTGCAGCAAATCTTCTCCGGGGCGGCCTTCGAGCCGATCCTGCGCGAGTGCAACACCATTCACCAGCGGGTGCTTAAAGGCCGGGTCTGGGTGGCATTGCACATGCACGCCGGTGATGGCAATGTGCACACCAATATCCCCGTCAACAGCGACGACTACGAGATGCTGCAAGCCGCCCATGCTGCCGTCAAACGCATCATGGCACTGGCGCGCTCGCTCGACGGCGTGATCTCGGGCGAGCACGGCATTGGCATCACAAAATTGGAATTCTTGAGCGACGAGGAGTTGCAGCCGTTCACGGACTACAAGGCTAGAGTCGACCCGGAAGGGCGTTTCAACAAGGGCAAGTTGCTACGAAATAAAGAGCTGCTTACTAAGGAAGGACGGGGGCTAGAGCCTGATTTGATGCATGCCGACTTGAGCAACGCCTATACCCCCAGCTTTGGCCTGATGGGGCACGAGTCGCTGATCATGCAGCAGTCCGACATTGGATCAATAGCCGCCAGCGTGAAAGACTGCCTGCGTTGCGGCAAGTGCAAACCGGTGTGCGCCACCCATGTGCCGCGCGCCAATTTGCTCTACAGCCCGCGCAACAAGATTCTGGCGACCTCGCTCCTGGTCGAGGCGTTTTTGTACGAGGAGCAAACCCGTCGCGGCGTGAGCATCAAGCATTGGCAGGAGTTTGAAGACGTGGCCGACCATTGCACGGTCTGCCACAAATGCCTGTCGCCGTGCCCGGTCAATATCGACTTTGGCGACGTCACCATGAACATGCGCAACCTGCTGCGCAAGATGGGAAAAAAGAGCTTCCGCCCGGCGGGCGCCGCCGCCATGTTCATGCTCAACGCCACCAACCCGCAGAGCATCAAGTTGGCGCGCGCGGTCATGACCAGGCTCGCCATCAAGGGGCAGCGCCTGGCAGCGGATGTGCTGCGCACGCTGTCCCGCCCGCAAACCAAGGCGCCACCAGCCACGCTGGGCACGGCACCTTTGCGAGAGCAGATCATTCACTTCGTCAACAAGAAGTTGCCCGGAGGGCTGCCCAAGAAGACGGCACGCGCCTTGCTCGACATCGAAGACAAAGACTACGTGCCGATCATCCGCAACCCGCAGACCACCACGGCCGAGACCGAGGCGGTGTTTTATTTCCCCGGTTGCGGTTCCGAGCGCCTGTTCAGCCAGGTCGGGCTGGCGACGCAGGCGATGCTGTGGCACGCCGGCGTGCAGACCGTGCTGCCCCCGGGCTACCTGTGCTGCGGCTACCCGCAGCGCGGCGGCGGCGAGTTTGACAAGGCCGAGAAAATCATCACCGACAACCGGGTGCTGTTTCACCGGGTCGCCAATACCCTGAACTACCTCGACATCAAGACTGTGGTGGTGAGCTGCGGCACCTGTTTTGACCAGTTGCAGGGCTACGAGTTTGACAAGATATTCCCTGGCAGCCGCATCATCGACATCCATGAATACCTGCTGGAAAAAGGCATCACGCTGGCCAACGCAGGCGCCTTCCTGTTCCACGACCCCTGCCACAGCCCGATGAAGCTGCAGGAGCCGATCAAGACGGTGAAAGCCTTGTTGGGCAACAACGTGATTCAGTCCGAGCGCTGCTGTGGCGAGTCGGGCACGCTGGCGCTGAACCGACCGGATGTGTCCACCCAAGTGCGCTTTCGCAAGGAAGAAGAGATTCTCAAAGGCGAGGCCCAGTTGCGCGCGCAGGGTCTGTTGGGGGCCAAAGAGAACGTCAAGATATTGACCTCGTGCCCGGCCTGCCTGCAGGGCCTGAGCCGTTTTGGGGAGGACCTGAATAACGGTTTGTTAGAGGCCGACTACATCGTGGTCGAGATGGCGAACCAGATTCTGGGTGCGCAGTGGATGCCGGAGTACGTCAAAAAGGCCAACGACGGCGGCATCGAACGGGTGCTGGTCTAGCTTTTATGGAGGACGCAAGCTGCCCCCTGTGCACCACCCCTGGTGGAGTACTGGTTTTTCAGGCTGAAAAATTCCGTGTCATCCGGGCCGACGAGGTCGGTTTTCCGGCCTTTTACCGCGTGGTCTGGACGGCGCATGTGGCCGAGTTTTCGGACCTTGATTTGAGTGATCGCGCCCTGTGCATGGCGGCGGTGGGTGCGGTGGAACAGGTCTTGCGTGAGCAACTGCAGCCAACCAAGGTCAACCTGGCCGCCCTGGGCAACGTCGTACCTCACCTGCACTGGCATGTGATTGCGCGTTTTGACTGGGACAGTCATTTTCCAGCGCCGGTCTGGGGCTCGCCGCAGCGTCCGGTGGATGGTGCCGCGCTGGCGGCACTTGCCGCGCGCCTGGACCAGGTGGACGGCGTGATAGCGCGGGCGCTTTCGGTGTAACGTTCTTTTTTCATGGTTTGTAGCTGGAAATTTTAAGAAGGTGGTTCATATGGCAGGTTTGCAAACAGGCGCGCCGACGCCCCAGGCGATCACGGTGCACAGCCAGTCCAAGGTGCTGGAAGTGGTTTTTTCGGATGGCGCTACCTTTCGCATTCCGTTTGAGCTGATGCGCGTGTACTCGCCCTCGGCCGAAGTGGCCGGCCACGGGCCGGGGCAAGAGGTATTGCAGACCGGCAAGCGCCAGGTTGAACTGGCCGGGCTGGAGCCGGTCGGCAACTACGCCATCCAGCCCACGTTCTCGGATGGTCATGACTCGGGCATCTTCTCGTGGGATTACCTCTATTTCCTGGGTTCCCAGCAGGACAAGCTGTGGGCTGACTACTCCGCCCGCCTGAGCGCCGCCGGGGTGGATCGGGATGCGCCCATGCCTGAGAAAGCGGGAAAAAGCTGTGCCAGCCACTAATCCCGCAATACAATTAAATTAATAGCATATGAAGCAATGGTCGCAAGGGCTAGAGCTCAATTTCATCAAATAACTTCTCAACACACCCACGCGTGCGGATAGCCTGATCATGGCTTTCTTGGTTCGCGTTTAGTATTGCACTCATGACGACAACACATTTTGGCTACAAGTCGGTTGAAGAAACCGAAAAAGCGAAGCACGTTCGGGGCGTGTTTGACTCCGTGGCGCCCAAATACGACCTGATGAACGACCTGATGTCGATGGGTTTGCACCGCGCCTGGAAAGCCTTCACGGTGATGGTCGCCAATGTCCGTGAGGGCCAACAGGTGCTCGACATTGCCGGTGGCACCGGGGACCTGGCGCTGGCTTTTTCCAAAAAAGTCGGCAAGAGCGGGCAAGTGGTGCATACCGACATCAACGAAGCGATGCTGCGCACCGGTCGCAATCGCTTGCTGGACGCTGGCGTCGCCCTGCCGACGGTGGTGTGCGACGCCGAAAAGCTGCCGTTCCCCAGCAATCACTTTGACGTGGTCAGTGTCGCTTTTGGCCTGCGCAACATGACACATAAAGACCTGGCGCTGGCCGAGATGAACCGGGTGCTCAAAGCCGGCGGCAAATTGCTGGTGCTGGAGTTTTCCAAGGTGGCGCCGCCGCTGGAAAAAATTTACGACTGGTATTCCTTCAAGGTGTTGCCCAAGCTGGGGCAACTGGTGGCCGGTGACGATGCCAGCTACCGTTATCTGGCCGAGTCGATTCGCATGCATCCGGGGCAAGAAGAACTCAAAGTCCTGATGAAAAATAGTGGCTTTGGCCATGTGGATTACCACAACCTCACGGGTGGGCTGGTAGCCTTGCATGTCGGCATTAAATGTTGATGTCAAGAATTTTTTGGAGATACGTATGAAATTGTGGACTTGGGTTTTGGCGGCATTCATGCTTTTAGCCGGTTTTAATGCCGAGGCCGCGCGTTTTGGCGGTGGACGGTCGTTTGGCAAGCAGTCTTCCAATGTGACGCAGCGGCAGGCCGCGCCCGCGCAGGGCGCTGCCAAAGCCCCGGCGGCGGCGCCGGTTGCTCCGGCCGCCGTGGCGCCCAAGCGGCCCTGGGGTGCCATGCTGGGCGGCCTGGCCGCCGGTCTGGGTTTGGCCTGGTTGGCCAACTCTCTGGGCATGGGCGGGGCTTTTGGCCAAATCATGATGTTTGCGTTGCTGGCCCTGGTGATCATGATGGCCGTGGCCTGGTTCAAGCGCTCCCGCCCGGGCGCGCCATCCCAGAATACGACCAGCTCGCCGTTTGCTTTTCAAGGCGCAACTCCCGCCAGTACCGAGCAGATGCCCGCCAGCTACCGGCCTGAGAATGTGGGGAATGACGCTTCAGCCCGTCCCTGGGAGCGCAATAACACGGCATTTTCCGCGCTGAAAACGGAGTCCGCCGCAGAAGCTTCGATGATCGGTTCGGGCCTGTCGGGTTCCCAAAGCTGGGGCATTCCGGCGGGCTTTGATGCCGAGGGCTTTCTCCAGTCGGCGAAAGCGAATTTCGTGTCGCTGCAGGCCGCTTGGGACAAGTCAGACATCAATGCCTTGCGCGTCATGATGACCGACACCATGCTTAAAGAGATACAGGCGCAACTCGCCGAGCGCGAAGCCCATCCCGGCGGCCCGGTCAACCTCACCGATGTCGTCATGATTGACGCGCAGCTTTTGGGCATTGAAGATACAGGTGATGATTACATGGCCAGTGTCGAGTTTTCCGGCATGATCCGCGAAGAGCCTTCGGCCGGCGCCAGCCCGTTCCGCGAAGTGTGGAACATGACCAAGACCAAGAATGGCAAAAGTGGTTGGTTGGTGGCTGGGGTGCAGGCACTGCAATAGCGGTCACGCCGGACATGATCCGGGGCCGCCATCACAGCCGGTCACGAGAACAGTTCAATTTCAGGGAATAATCGGGGGCTATGGCAACACAGTCCCCTTTTTTATGGCTGGAGGGTCTCCTTCAGAACCCCCCCCCCCTGCCCAATTTGCAGCCGCCGCAATGGGCGGTCGATGAGGCGCAACGTCGCATCGTCTTGCTGCTCAATCACATTTTGATGCAGGAAAGTGAGGCGACCAGCCGCCTGGCCCGGCAAAATGGGCGTGTCGTCCTGATGCAATGGCGCTCTTTTGCGCTCAAGCTGACCGCCACGCCGGCCGGTTTACTCGACCGCGCCACGGCGCAAGCCCAGCCCGACCTGGTGCTGGCGGTTTCTGAAGAATCGCCATGGGCGCTGGCGCAAGGCATGCTGCGCGGCGACAAGCCGCCGGTGCGCATTGAAGGCGATGTGCAACTGGCCGCCGAGGTGAACTGGCTGGTCGATCATGTGCGCTGGGACATCGAAGAAGACCTGGCGCGGGTGCTGGGCGACGCGCCCGCTCATACGTTGGGCCAAGCGGCGCGCAACATGGCGGCGAGCCTGCGCCAGTTTCTGGGCAATGCGGTGGCATCCGGCCCGAGCAAGGCGCCAACATGACGCGTTTGTTTCGCGGCGTCTTTATCGTCTGGATGTTGCTGCGATTTGGCCTTGATGAGTTGTTCCTGACCAGCTTTCAAAAGCCCTGGCTGCATGCTTTGGCCCGCATGGTCTCGATCGGGCGCAAGCTTGACGCGCCTCGCGGCCAACGCATTCGGGAGGCGCTGGAGAGCTTGGGCCCCATTTTTGTCAAGTTCGGCCAGGTGCTGTCAACCCGGCGCGACTTGCTGCCGCTCGACATTGCCGATGAACTGGCCCGCTTGCAGGATCGGGTGCCGCCGTTTGACAGCGACGTCGCCATTGCCTCGATTGAGCGCGCCTTCAACAAGAAGGTCGGCGACATTTTTGTCTCGTTCGAGCGGGTGCCGGTGGCCAGTGCCTCGA
>JANYHL010000088.1 GCA_025359085.1 Gammaproteobacteria bacterium | reverse complement strand
CTCCTGATTTCATAGCTGCAAAGGCAATATCAGCGTGCGGAAACGCCATTTTTGACCAACAACTGGTGGCAGAGCTGCAGGCCCACGTTCGCACCATGCTGGCGCCGTACGAATACCCCAAAGAAATCGAATTTATCGACGCCCTGCCCATGACCACCACCGGCAAAGTGCAGCGGCGGGTGCTGCGGCTGCAGGAGGAGGCGCGGTTCAAGGCGGCGGGGTGCGCGGTGCTGGTCGGCTAAGCGGTTTTATGCCATCCACATACTTTGCGCAGCATCCTGGAAGAGCGCGGGTGTAGCTGCTGAAGGGCCCGGCATTTTTAGCCAACAAAAAAAGCACCCGAAGGTGCTTTTTTAACCTGCAATTGGCTGCACGTCGGTTATTGGCGCTGTGCAGACTCGGCCACATAAATCTCGACCCGACGATTCTTGTCGCGGCCTTGCTGCGTGCCGTTGTCGGCAATGGGTTCGCGGGCGCCGCGTCCGTCGGTTGCGACGCGCTGCGCTGCCACGCCCCGGCCTACCAAAAAGTCGCGGGCCGAATTGGCGCGGTCCATCGACAGCGGGTTGTTAATTGCGTCCGAACCGGTGCTGTCGGTGTGGCCCACAATGGTAATGGTGGTGATTGGGTTTTGGTTCAGGCTGGTCGCAAAGTTGCTGAGCACTGGCGCAAAGTTTGACTTGATCGCGGCACGGCCCACGTCAAACGACACGTCGCTTGGAATGTCGAGCTTCAGGCGGTTGTCTTGCGTTTGGCTTACCGCAACGCCGGTACCGGCAGTGGCTTGCTCCATTGCGATTTTCTGGTCCTGCATTCTTTTGGACCAGATGTAGCCGCCGCCAGCGCCCACTGCGCCGCCCAGCACGGCACCCGTTGCCGCACCCCGGGATCCCCCCGTGGCAGCGCCCAGTAGCGCTCCGGCCACCGCGCCAATGCCGGCGCCCTGGGCAGTGCCCTGCTGGGTTTCGCTCATGTTGGCGCAACCGGACAAACCGGCAACGGCCATGGCAGCGCAGGTCAGGGATGCAATAAGGGTGTGTTTCATAGGGAGTCTCCAAAAAAATTTGAACAGGCCGTTACAACGCGCGGTGTCTGTGTGTCGTTGAATGCTAATGCGCTGATATGTGAAAAATTGTAAGACAAGCCCGCAAAACAGGGACGGACCGAATTGCCATGCCGGCCGTACTGCACCATGGCGTGCCGACATGGCCGCACGCCACAAGCGCCTAAACTGGCAGCAAGCCTTGGCCACCGCTTCGGCCAAAAATCCTGTTTTTTTAATTATTCTGACGTTCTATGCAACCTGTACAACTCGGCTCCAGCGACTTGCTGGTCAGCCCCATCTGTCTTGGCACCATGACTTTTGGCGAGCAGGTCGATGCGGCCACTTCGCATGCCATCCTGCACCACGCGGTTGAGCGCGGCATCAACTTTATCGACACCGCCGAGATGTATTCGGTGCCCGCACGGCCAGAGACCTTTGGCGCCACTGAGCACATCATTGGCGACTGGTTTGCCCACAACCTCGGCATGCGCCAGCGCGTGGTGTTGGCCACCAAAGTTGCCGGGCCATCGCGCGGCATGCCGTGGGTGCGTGAAGGCAGCGGCATGACCGCAGCCGATATTCAGGCCTCGTGCAATGCCAGCCTGCGGCGCTTGCAGACCGATGTGATTGACCTGTACCAAATCCACTGGCCAGAGCGATCGGTGCCGGCTTTTGGCACGATGTACTACGACCCGGCCACCGAGCGTGCTGCCACGCCGATACACGCGCAGCTTGAGGCGCTGGGCCGGCTGGTGAACCAGGGCAAGGTTCGGCACATTGGCTTGTCGAATGAAACGCCGTATGGCGTGCACGAATTTGCCCGCCTGGCCGACCTGCACGGTTTGCCGCGTATTGTGTCGGTGCAAAACCCTTTTTGCCTGGTCAACCGCACGGTTGAAAATGCGCTGGACGAAAGCCTGCACCGGCTTGGCGTGTCACTTTTGGCTTACTCACCGCTGGGCTTTGGCCTGCTGACAGGCAAGTACGACAGCGTGGGCATCAACGATGCGGCGCACACGCAAATTGGCCGGCTGAGTTTGTACGACAGCATGAAAAAGCAGCGCTGGGGCCGGCCTGAGGCGCTAACGGCCGCCCGCCGCTACAACCAGTTGGCCAAAGCCAACGGCCTGACGCCGACGCAAATGGCACTGGCCTTTTGCTACACCAGATGGCAGGTCGCCAGCACCATCATCGGCGTTACGTCAGTGGCGCAGCTGGATGAAAACATTAATGCCTGGGGCACCCGGCTGACGCCTGAAGTTCTGCAGGAAATTGACGCCATACGCTGGGAAGTGCGCGACCCAGCGGTGTGACTCCCTGATTTCGCTGGACAGCACCATGGCTAGAAAAGATACGGTGTCGGAAACGCCTGCAACCCAATGGCTCAAAGCGCAGCGCATTGTGTACACCGGCCATACCTACGACTATCTGGCGCACGGCGGCGCAAAGCACAGCGCGCAGGTGCTGGGCTTTGACCCATTTTCCGTCGTCAAAACCCTGGTCATGCAGGACCAGGATGGCAAACCGTTGCTGGTGCTGATGCACGGCAACCGAACGGTATCAACCAAAAATTTGGCGCGGCAAATTGGCAGCAGATCGGTCGAACCGTGCACACCGGAAACCGCCCACCGCCACACGGGCTACCTGGTGGGCGGCACTTCGCCGTTTGGCACGCGCAAGGCGTTGCCGGTGTATGTTGAGGCCAGTATTTTTGACTTGCCTGAAATTGCCATCAACGGCGGTCGGCGCGGCTTTCTGGTGCGGCTCAGCCCGCAGGTGTGCGCCTTGCTGCCGGGCGCAAAATCGGTGCACTGCGCACTGGCGGAATAACTACCACGGGAGTTTGCGTTGCCTGACTTTTACATTGCCGCCGCGGCGTTGCTGGCTTGCCTGCTGGCCTATTTGCTGGGCTCCCTGTCGTTCGCTGTCATTGTGAGCCGCTTGTTCGGCTTAAACGACCCGCGGAGCTACGGCAGCAAAAATCCGGGTGCCACCAACGTGCTGCGGTCAGGCAACAAAGCGGCGGCGGTCGCAACGCTGCTGCTGGACGGCCTGAAAGGCTGGCTGCCGGTCATGCTGGTGCGCTGGTTTGGCGCGCACTACGGCCTGGGCGAGGGCACCGTGGCTGCGGTTAGCCTGGCGGCTTTTGTTGGCCACTTGTACCCAATATTTTTTCAGTTTAAAGGCGGCAAAGGCGTTGCCACGGCGGCCGGCGTGCT
>JANYHL010000077.1 GCA_025359085.1 Gammaproteobacteria bacterium | reverse complement strand
CTTCAAACCCGCGGGTACTGGGTATGCGGTACAGGCGCAAGCAGTCTTGCTGCGCATCGATCTCTGCGAGCAATTCCCGCTCAAGTGCTTCAAATTGTGCTACATCCAACTGGCACTCAAAAACCGACTTCTGTACTCGCTGCCCGGTACTTTCGCAAACTTTGGCAACCCTTCGCAAGCGCCGCCGTCCGGCCTTGGTTTCGGTACTCACATCGTAGCAAACCAGTACCAGCATGGCTCAATCCTACTTGGCTACAAACGGTACATAAGGCGCACCGTCGTCGCGCACCGCGCGCGCCATCAAGCGCGCCTGCACCAGCGGCATCAGGCCCAAGGGCACAGACTGCGCCAGCAACGGGTGGTTGATCTCGTCGCGCTTGCGTTCCTGATACGCCACCACCACGGTCTTGCGCGCGTCGGGCGCCAGCAACACGCCACCGCCTTCACGCAAAACAAAATCATCAGCAGTCAATTGCCCCCGGTTGATGAGCGTCAGGGCCAAGCGATCAGCCCAGGGGCGAAACTCTTCCATCAAGTCTAGCGCCAGTGCAGCGCGGCCCGGCCGCAAGGCATGCAAAAAACCCGCTTGCGGGTCCAGCCCGGCTGCCTCCAGCGCGCTACGGCAGTCGTTCATCCACATGGAATACAAGAATGACAACATGGCATTGAAACGGTCACGCGGCGGGCGCCGCGTTCGCCCATCCATCTGGAAGACCGCGCGCGACTCAGGGCGCACCAGCAAATTGAGGCCAATGAAATATTGCCGTGCGGCCTCACCCTCTATGCCCCGCAAGACGTCCAGACTGGTGGTCCCGGTGAGCGCGCGCAAACTGGCAGCCAGGTCGTCGGCCAGGCGGGTCAACACCTTGGCCTCCACTTCGGCCTTGGATTCGCGGGCACCGCGCTGCAACACCTGCCGGGTGTTTTTGATTTTGCCCGCCACACAGGCGCGTGCTATGTCCAGCGTAAACGCGGGGTCTGCCACACGCCCAAACTGCGCTTGGCGCAGCAGAACATTGCCTGTGACTGCGCCCTCTAACCTTGCTTTGAAACGCCCATTGTCATCCAGCAACACCAGCGCTATGCCGCCTTCAGCCAGACGGTGCATGAGCGGTGCCGACAAGCCCGTGTGACCGAAACACACCACCGCGCTCAAGTGGTGCAGGGGCACACGTAGCCTGGTTTCTTGCTCCACCTCCACGCGCAAGGTGTCGTTGTCCAGCCGCAGATAAGTGTCCGCCGTGGTGACGTAAAGGGTGTTGAGGAGTTGCATGGGTATCCAGACCTAGACATCGGGGTCAAACAGCGCAGACCGAGCGGCGATCAGCCCCGCGTGTGTGGCCTGCGGTTGGCAGCGTTCCAGCAGCGAACACGCTTTGCAACGCTTGGCCGCCTGCTCGCCCACCAGGGGCGGGGGCAACTTGCCGCTGGCCAGCATTTGGCGGATGGCGTCTGCGGTTTGCGCCACGTCGGTGCGCAATTGTTCAGTGATGGCGACCACGCGCCGACGTTTGGAGGTGGCGTAGTAGAGAGCGCCTTCGTTCACCGTCTTGCCTGTCATGGCTTGCAGACACATGCCTTGGGCCGCCAACTGCAAATCGTCACACGCAGCAATGTCAACGGCTTTGTTGCGATTGCCGTGCTTGTATTCCACCGGGTAGGGCACGCCGCCAGCCAAAAATTCCACCACGTCTGACTTGCCCACCAAACCCAGCTCGTCATGCCACAGAGGCAAGGCGCGCTCCACGCGCACACCTTTGGCCGTTTCGACGCCGGGTTTGTCTACCTTGGCATGCACCGCCTGGCCACGCAGGGTGTGCACGTTGTCGTCAAACACCTGCTCCAGGTGAATCAGGCCGCACTGGCGCGGGCAGTAGCGCCAGTGCTGCAGAGCGGATATAGGGATTTGTTCGACTTCGACCACAAGCGCCTCGGTGTGTAGCTGCCTTACGTTTTCTTGGCTGCCTTGATGGCTCTGACGACCTTTGCCACCGTGGGCGCAACCGGTGGTAGGTAATTGGTGCCGGTCACCACGGATTTTCCTGTCTGGCTTTCAAGTTGATTGC
>JANYHL010000073.1 GCA_025359085.1 Gammaproteobacteria bacterium | reverse complement strand
CGTCGGCGCGTGGCGCGCAGTACACTGCTCGGATGTGCCAACTGCTAGGAATGAACAGCCACTTGCCGGCCAGCCTGACGCTGAGCTTCACGGGCTTTGCCCAGCGCGGCGGCTGCACCGACCATCACTCTGACGGGTGGGGTATTGCCTTCTTTGAGAGCGATGGCCTGACCCCGGGCAAAGCCGCCCGCCACTTTGTCGACAAAGAAAGTGCAGCTACATCCCCCATTGCGCAAATGCTGCGCACCTACCCCATCAAAAGCCATAACGTGGTGGCCCATGTGCGCAAGGCCACCGTGGGCGCGGTGGCGCTGGAAAACTGCCACCCGTTTGTGCGCGAGCTGTGGGGGCGCTACTGGGTGTTTGCCCACAACGGAGATTTGAAAGATTTCCACCCGCCTCTTCACGGCAGCTTTAAGCCGGTGGGTAGCACCGACAGCGAACTGGCGTTTTGCTGGCTGCTGCAGGAGCTGGCCAAATCCCACGTCGGCGTGCCCAGCGTGGAAGAACTCAACAAAACACTGGCTGAATTGGTGCCGCAGATTGCCCGGCACGGCACCTTCAATTTTTTGCTGAGCAACGGCCAGGCCTTGTGGTCGCATGCCAGCACCCATTTGTATTACGTGCTGCGCCAGCACCCGTTCAAGCCCGTCCATTTGAAAGATGACGATGTGAGTGTCGACCTAGCCAGCCTCAACAGCGCCAAGGATCGGCTGGCGATTGTGGTCACCGAGCCCTTGACGACCGATGAGGACTGGGTCGCCATGCAGCCCGGTGAATTGCTGGCGTTCGTCGATGGCGAAATCGCCCCGTGCAATGTTTCAAGCTGCAGCCCGGCGTGTCAGCTTTTGGCCGCTTGTTCCAGTGCATCCATGAACATCGCCGCCACGTCAAACCCGGTCTGGTCAAAAATCTCCTGAAAGCAGGTGGGGCTGGTGACGTTGATCTCGGTCAGGCTGTCGCCAATCACGTCGAGCCCGATCAACAGCAAGCCGCGATCGAAAAGTACCGGTCCGAGCGATTCGGCGATAAAACGGTCGCGCGCGCTCAAGGCTTGCGCCACACCTTTGCCGCCCGCGGCCAGGTTGCCGCGCACCTCGCCGCCTTGCGGGATGCGCGCCAGACTGTAAGGCACCGGTTTGCCACCGATCACCAGCACGCGTTTGTCGCCGTCCACAATCTCGGGCAGGAACTTCTGCACCATCAGGCTCTGCGCGCCATGGCGGTTCAGCGTCTCGGTGATGGAGCCCAGGTTCAGTCCGTCCGGTCCGACACGGAAGATGCCCATGCCGCCCATGCCGTCGAGCGGCTTGAGGATGATGTCGCCGTGCTCCGCGTGAAAGCGCTTGATGTCGGCCTCGTCCCGCGTGACCAGGGTGGGGCCGATGAACTGCGGGAACTCCATGATGGCGAGTTTTTCCGGGTGATCGCGCAGCGCGCCCGGCTTGTTGAACACGCGCGCACCTTCGCGCTCGGCTTGTTCCAGCATGTGCGTGGCATAGAAAAACTCGGAATCAAAGGGCGGGTCTTTGCGCATCAGGATGGCGTCGAAGTCCCTCAAGGCCGCGGCACGCGTCTGCCGGACCTCAAACCACGCATCAGCTTGCCCGGTCAGCGCAATATCGCGCACATGCGCGGTGACGAGTGCGCCGCGCTGCCACATCACGTCCTGCGGCTCACAGGCGGCCAGGCTGTGGCCGCGCTTTTGCGCCTCGCGCATCATGGCGAAAGTGGTGTCCTTGTATATCTTGAAGGATTCGAGCGGATCAGTGATGAAAAGCAGGTTCATGAAAGACTACCCCAGTAATGACGGACAACGGCCATCGGGCGGCGCCGATGGTGTCGGGAAACAAGTCAAATTTCGATCTTCGAGCCGAGTTCCACCACCGCGTTGTTGGGCAGCTTCAGGAAAGCCGCTGCACCGCTGGCATTGTGGTGCATCTGCGCAAAAAGCCGTTCGCGCCATTGCGCCATGCCGCTGCCAATGGTCGGGATCACAATGTCGCGCGACAGAAAATAGCTGGTGGTCATGGGGTCGATCTCGCAGCCCCGGCCCTTGATGTGCTGCAATGCCCAGGGAATGTTGGGGTCATTTTTGAAACCGTAATGAATCACCACCTGCCAGCAATCGTGGCCCAGGGATTCAATCGCCAGCCGTTTGGCCAGGCCGACCCAGGGCACCTCGTGG
>JANYHL010000134.1 GCA_025359085.1 Gammaproteobacteria bacterium | reverse complement strand
GGGCGGCAATGCCCTGTTGCGTTGGGCTGAAGAGATGGGTGAGCAGGCGGCCCGCGTGGTGGACGCTGTGGCCAGCGTCTGTGCGCCCGTTGACCTGGCCGCCAGCGGTGAGGCGATCGGGCGGGGTTTTAACCGGCTGGTTTACACCCGGCGATTTTTGAGCACCATGAAACCTAAAGCGATGCAAAAACTGGCGCAGCATCCGGGCCTGTTTCGGGCAGAATCCTTGCGCGCTGCCCAGGATCTGTATGCCTTTGACAATGTGTTCACCGCCCCGCTGCACGGGTTCAAGAATACGCACGACTACTGGTTGCGCGCCTCGGCCAAACCCCATTTGCACCGGATTCGCATTCCGACGCTGGTGCTGAATGCGCGCAACGACCCCTTTGTACCGGCCTGGAGCCTGCCGCGCCAGAGCGACGTGGGGCGCTGGGTGACGCTGTGGCAACCGGCCCAGGGTGGGCACGTCGGCTTTGCGCAGGGGCGCCTGCCCGGGCACTTGCGCGCCCTGCCGGACGCCGTGGCGGGCTGGCTGGCAGCACAAATTAACACCGCCTGAGCAAGGAGCCTCGCATGGATGAGATCGTCAAACAGGCCCTGCTCAAATGGCCCAACGTGCCCGCCTGCCATGGCTGGCTCGGCCTCGATGCGCGCGGCAACTGGTTCATGCGCGACGAGCGCGCGCAAGCGCTGGGGCCGTTTGCCGGCGCTAGCGCGCCCGGCAAGGGTTCGGCGTTGAAACACGCCAAATTGATCGAGTTCATCCAGCGCAACTACCAGCCCGACGCGCTCGGACAGTGGTTTTTTCAGAACGGCCCGCAACGCGTCTACGTGGAGCTGGAAGCTACGCCGCTGATCTGGCGCGTCCATGAGGATCTGTCGATTCAAGATCATTGCGGCCGGCCCGCCTTGCTGCAGCACTGTTTTCTTGACGAGTTGGGGCGGGTCTACCTGATAACTTCGACCGGTTTTGGCCTGGTGCACAGCCTTGACATCGGCTACGTGGCGGACGCGGTGGAGCAAGGCCGGTGGCAGCCCCAGAATGTGCTGTGCGCTGATTTGCCGACCCGCTTCAGCTATGTACCCAGTCCATCATTGCTACAAAAATCATAGCTATTGACGCATATTGCACGTGGGCTAGAGCCTGATTTTACTTAAATTCTGCCAAAGGCATAGGCATCCGCGACGACCAGACCCTCGACGCGCTCAATCAAGCGCAACAGCGGTTTGAGCTCGCGGTAGCGCGCGCAGGTGGCGCGGATGTAATTGATAAAGCGCGGCGTGTCGGCCAGGTACTGCGGCTTGCCATCGCGCAGCGTCAGGCGGGCAAAGATGCCGGCCACCTTCAGATGGCGTTGCAGGCCCATCCATTCCACCCCTCGGTAAAACTCGCCGAAGTCGTCGCCCACCGGCAGCCCGGCCTGGCGCGCCTTTTCCCAGTAACGGATGGTGATGTCGAGGCAAAATTCCTCGTCCCAGCTCAAAAAGGCATCGCGCATCAAACTGGCAATGTCATAGGTGATGGGGCCATAAACCGCGTCCTGGAAGTCCAGCACGCCCAGACCAGGGGGAGGCAGCGCAGCACACGCAGTGGCCAGCGTGGGGGCCATATCCAGTACCATCAGATTTCGCGGCATGAAATCGCGGTGCACATAAACGCTTGGCCAGGCCAGGTTGTGGGCCACGATTTGCGCAAATGCCTGGTCCAGCGTGCGCCGCACCTCACCCTCGACCGTGACACCGCGGTGCCGGGCCAGATACCAGTCAGGGAACAGTTCCAGCTCACGGCGCAGCAGCGCTTCATCGTAGGGGGGCAAAATCCCCGGCGTGGAGGCGGTTTGCCAGGCGATCAATGCGTCAACGGCCTGCAGATACAGGGACTGGTTGGCCTGCGGGTCGTCCGGCTGGATCACCTGCATCATGGTCTGCGCGCCCAGATCGGTCAACAGCATGAAACCGTGGGCGGCGTCCCACGCCAGCACGTCGGGCGCATGCACCTGCGCCTGGTGCAGCAACTGGGCGACCTTGACAAAGGGCAGGCAGTCTTCCTTGTCGGGGGGGGCGTCCATGATGATGTAGCTGCCCCGGCTGCCATCCACCCGCAAATAGCGCCGGAAACTGGCGTCGGCGGAGGCGCTGCGCAAGGAGTCCATTACCAGGCCGTGGGTGGGCGCCAGTCGGGTCAGCCAGACGTTGAAATCGGTTTCGCGTTGCGCGTCAGGCCAGCTGGGCGGGCGGGCTGGGGTGGTTTCGGGGCGGGGGCTTGAGCTCATGGATAATCCATTCTACAAACCCGAATGCTCACCGTTCGTTTCCAACCTGTTTTCACCCCCCGTTACGTCCCCTGCCTGATGCGCTTTTTGATGCACGAACTTGAACTCAGGGCACCCCTGGCCTGTTTCACCCCGCGCCCGCTGGCCGTGCTGGCCTGGCTGTTGCTGCAGGGAGCCACGGTCGGCGCGCAAGTGGCGCAGGCCCCGCCCGACGAGCCGCCCCTGGCGCTAACAGCCAGTCCTTTGTTGCAAGAGCAGATGTCCCCCGTGCTGCGTAGCACCCTGCCGACGTTCATTTCTGCCGAGCACCTGTTCGGGCGGCCGGACCTGGAAACCGTGCTCGAAGGCCGTGCCGAGTTGCGTCGCGGCGACCTCGTGATCAAGGCCGACCGGCTGGAATATGACCAGCCAAGCGACCTGGCCAAGGCCAGTGGCAATGTGCTGATTAACCGGGCCGGCAATGTGTATGAAGGGCCGCTGCTGGAGCTGAAACTAGATTCGTTTGAAGGTTTTTTCAACCAGCCGCGCTATTATTTTCTCAGGAACGATGCGCATGGCGACGCCGATCGGGTTGACTTCCTTGATGAGCAACGGGCCGTTATTCACAACGCCACCTTCACCACCTGCCGGCGCTTGCCGGGCCCGAGCTGGCTGCCGGACTGGATTTTGCGTGCCGCCAGTATCAGCCTGGACACCGAAGAAGATGTGGGCCTGGCAAAAAACGCGGTGCTGAGCTTCAAGGGTGTGCCGCTGCTGCCGATTCCTTACCTCAGTTTTCCGCTGAGCGACAAACGCAAGTCGGGTGTCATGCCGCCGACCCTGGGGCTGGACAATGTGAATGGGGCCGAAGTGAGCGTGCCCTATTACTGGAACATCGCACCGAACCGGGATGCCACGTTTACCCCGACCCTGATGAGCAAGCGCGGCCTCAATCTGGGCAGCGAGTTTCGCTACCTTGAGGCGGATTACGCAGGGCAGTTGCGGCTGGACTGGATGCCGTCCGACCAGCTGCGCGACAGCAGTCGCTGGAGCCTGGCTTACGCACACCAGGCCCTGCTGCAGAACAGTGCAACCCAGCGCTTCACCGCGGGCGGCATGGCCCTGAACCTCAACCTGAACCGGGTCGGTGATGACAATTACTGGCGTGATTTCACCCGCGCCTCCACCACCTCGCTGACCCAGCGGCTGCTCACCAACGACGCCAGCCTGTCGTGGACCGAGGGCAATTTTTCCAACAGTGCGCGCACGCTCAAATGGCAAACCCTGCAAGACGTGAGCGCCCCCATCACGCCGCCCTACGACCGTTTGCCGCAGTTGGCCACGCGTTATGCCCGCAGCAACGTTGGCGGGTTCGATTACTCGGTGGACGCGGATTACACCCGGTTTCAGGCCGAGCGCAGCCTGACCTTGCAGCCCAATGGGCAGCGCGTTTTCTCTGTGCTGCAGCTCAGTCGGCCCTGGCTGGACGCGGCCGGTTTTGTTACCCCCAAGCTGCAATTGCACGTCAGCAACTATCAGTTTGACGCGCCCCTGCGCAACGGGGCGATGGCGGCCAGCCGCGTCGTGCCGACCCTCAGTGTGGACAGTGGCCTGGTGTTTGAGCGCGATGCCCGCTATTTCGGCATGAATTTTCGCCAGACCCTGGAGCCGCGGGCGTTTTACGTCAACACACCGTACCGCGACCAGAGCCTGTTGCCGAACTACGACTCGGGCGCCCATGATTTCAACTTCGCCACCATCTACACCGACAACGCCTTCGTTGGCAACGACCGCATTTCTGACAGTAATTTGCTGACGCTGGGCGTGAGCACGCGCCTGCTGGACCCTGACACCGGCGCCGAGGCGGCGCGCTTCGGCGTCGCGCAACGCTTGCGCTTCAGTGACCAGAATGTCACCTTGCCGCCCTTGCCTGGCAGCACACTGGGTGGCGTTCCTGTGACCGACCGCATCAGCGACATTTTGCTGGGCGCTGCGGTCAACTGGAACCCGCAATGGGCAGTCGACTCGACCGTGCAATTCAACCCCACCACCAAGCAGTCGGTGCGTGCCACCATCGGCGCGCGCTACAGCGCGGGCCACTACCGCACGGTGACTGCGGCTTACCGCTATCAACGCGACGCCAGCGAACAGCTTGATATCGGCTGGCAGTGGCCACTCAATGACCTGTGGGGCGAGCGCGGCCAGGAGCTGGGCGCTGGAAGGGGGCAGGGCGCGGGGCGCTGGTACAGCGTCGGGCGCCTCAATTACAGTATGAAAGAAAGCAAGCTGGTCGATGCCGTCCTCGGTTTTGAGTACGATGCGGGTTGCTGGCTGGGGCGTGTTGTGCTGGAGCAGCTGCAAACCAGCAGTGCATCGGCCAATCAGCGCATCATGTTCCAGCTTGAGTTTATCGGTTTGACACGCTTGGGCGTGAACCCCTTGAAGTCCTTGAAAGACAATATTCCCGGTTACCAGTATCTGCGAGAGCCCACCAGCCCTCCCAGTCGTTTCAGCAACTACGATTAATTCATCATGACCCATCGCCTTGTGGCCCTTAGTGTGGCCAGCCTTGCCCTTCTTGCTTCCCTGACAGCCCCGGCGCAGGGCTTGCGGCCCGCTGCCACCGGGCTGGCGGCTGACTACATTGTGGCGGTGGTGAACGCCGAACCCATCACCAACAACGAGGTCCGTGCTGCCCTGCAACGCCTGCAGCAGCAGCTGGCCGAGCAAGGCCGCCCGCCGGTTGCCAGCCCAGCCTTGGCGCGCGAGATACTGGAGCGCCTCATCAACGAAAAAGCGCAACTGGAACTGGCCCGCGAGTCGGGTATTGCCGCGGACGACGCAGCCATTGACCTCGCCGAGCAGAACATCGCCCAGCAAAATCAAATGACGGTGACCGAGTTGCGCCGCCGCCTGGCACAGGAAGGGGGTGTGCTCAGCCAGTTCCGCAACCAGCTGCGCGATCAGATCCTGCTGACGCGCCTGCGCGAGCGTGAAATCGAATCGCGTGTGCGGGTGTCGGACCTGGAGGTTGATCAATTCCTGCAGCAGCAACAAAACAGCAACGACCCCGCAGTGCAGGAAATCAATCTGGCTCAAATCCTGGTGTCGGTGTCCGACACCGCCACGCCGGTACAAGTTGCTGCCTTGCAGCTCCGAGCGCAGCGCGCGCTGGCGCGGGCGCAGGCGGGCGAAGACTTTGCGGTCCTGGTGCGTGAGTTTTCTGACGCCTCAGGCAATGCCAGCCTCGCCGCTGGTGGCGAACTCGGCCTGCGCACGGCCGATCGCTATCCGCCGCTGTTCCTGCAGGCAACGCACAATCTGGCAGTGGGTGAGCTGTCAGCGCTGGTGCGGTCGGGCGCAGGTTTTCATATTCTCAAAGTGCTGGAAAAGAAGAGTGCGGCACTGTCGGGCATGACGGTGACGCAAAGCCGGGCCCGTCATATTTTGCTGCGGGTCAGCCCCCAGTTCAGCGAGGGCGCGGCCCGAAACAAGCTCAATGAATTCAGAAAAAAAATAGTCGCAGGGCAAGCCAATTTTGCCGAGCTGGCGCGTGACCATTCGCAAGATGGCAGTGCTGCACAAGGTGGCGACCTGGGCTGGGCGAAGCCGGGCATGTTCGTGCCTGAATTCGATGCGGTTATGAACGCACTGGAACCCGGTCAGATCAGCGAGCCCTTGGTTTCGCGTTTTGGTGTGCACTTGATCCAGTTGATGGAACGTCGTAAAACCAGCTTGAGCCCGCAGGAACAACGCGAGGCCGTACGCGCCATGTTGCGCGAAAAGAAACTCGATGAAGCGTATGGACGCTGGGCGCAAGACGTGCGGGGCCGTGCTTATGTGGAGCTGCGCGAGCCACCCCAATAGCAAATGACCCTCCTCTTATGACTATGCCGTTCTTCGGGAACGCTGCGCGTCCTGCGCTGCCCCCCACAGGGGCGGCCTTGCCGTGGGACAGCCCGGCGCCCCAACGTACCGCCACGCTGTTGATATGAAACACATTGCCCGCAAGCGCTTTGGTCAGCATTTTCTGACCGATGGTTTCATGATTGAGACCATCGTCGATGCCATCTCCCCCAGGCCGGGGCAAGCGATGGTGGAGATCGGGCCCGGTCTGGCGGCGTTGACCCAACCGCTGGTGGAGCGTTTGGGGCAACTCACCGTGATTGAGCTGGATCGTGACTTGGCCGCGCGCCTGCGCGCCCATCCCCAGCTCATGGTGATTGAGTCTGACGTGCTCCGAGTCGACTTTGCCGAGCTGACGCAGACGCTGACCGCTACAAAATTAAGAGTTGTTGGCAACCTGCCCTACAACATCTCGACGCCGATTCTGTTTCATTTGCTGAATTTCATCGACGTGATCGAAGACCAGCATTTCATGCTGCAAAAAGAAGTGATTGACCGCATGGTCGCGCGCCCCTGCACGGCTGCCTACGGTCGTTTGAGTGTGATGTTGCAGTGGCGTTACGCCATGGAAAACGTGTTGCTGGTGCCGCCGGCGAGCTTTGAACCGCCGCCGCGCGTCAACAGTGCGGTGGTGCGCATGGTGCCGCACGTCAACCCGACCGCCGTGGATGCGCAGCTCTTGAGCGAGCTGGTCCAAGTGGCTTTCAGCCAGCGTCGCAAGTTGTTGCGTCATACCCTGGGCCAGTGGCTGCTGGAGAAAGCCTACGCCGCTAGCTTTGACGTGCAGCGCCGGGCCGAAGAAGTCCCGGTGGCTGAATACCTGGCATTGGCGTTGCAACTGGCCGTACAAAGCCACGCCAGCGACGCCGAATAGGCAAGAAAAAAGGCCCGATCTTTCGATGGGCCTTCTGCCATGGGGGGCGCGCGGTCAGGCCGCCGCCAACCAATACCCCGAATTGAAGGGGCTGCTCATGCGCAACGCCAGTGGCGAGATGTCCAACAGCTTGTCGGTTGGCATTTTCTCGCCGCACTCGGTGGTGAGTTCGATGCCTGGCAAGGGCTGGATTGCGCCGCTGCTGCCTTTTGCCTCGTTCGCCCGTTCTGCTTGGCTGGTGTGTGCAGAACGGGCTACAGAAAAGAATAGAAACATCGGAACGGTATCTTTCGATCGGCCCAGTAGTCGGCGGAGTCGCGGAAGATGTCGAGCAGCTGCTCGCGCGCTTCCTTGTCGAACTTCGGATGGGCTGGAATGTGCTCCAGCACCACAATAAAGCCAGGTTGCGGGCCGGACTTGTGCAGCGGGTCGGTCATGCTGTCATACAAGGCATCAAAGTTCTTGCCGACGTGGACGGCCAGCATGAATTGCTGACCGATCAGATCCAGCACGTCCTGCTTGGTTTGGGCATTGGCCAGATTGGCGTACAGAAAATGCTGGCCCAAGGACTGGGCCGCTCCTTGCAATTCCGGCACCCGAAACGCCCGGATGGACTGGACGATATTAGGCCGCACGCCGCGCAGCGGCACCTCAGCTGCAGCACGCTGCAGTTGGGCGGTTTCTTGACTCAATGACATATTCATTCTCGATCCACTTTTCGTAAGAAATAAAACCGTTTCATGGCACGATCCGACGGAAGCTCGCGTAGTGATCGGCGGTGTAATAACAAGCATCAGGCGTCTGGGGCGCCCCTCCGCACACAATGCGCCGGGCTCCCCGGGCGCTTAAATTTGGTGTTGCAACGGTGTATTCACGGTAGTAGCCGCGTTTCTGGGGTGGCAACAAACGCTCACGGTTGCCAAACACCACGCCATCTTTTTCATGGGCAAACGGACCGCCTTGGTGAATCAGACTGTAGGTCTGCACGCCTTGCTGGGGCAAGGCGGCTACCGCAATGGCAGGGGTGGCGTCTGCCGGGGCAGGCACTTTGGCCAACACCCCTGAGCAGGCGAAAACCGCAGCCAGAAAAAAGCTGGTAAGTACCAACTTAGCGCTTTTCAGACGCAACATGAACAAGACACCTCTCGCAATATTCCGGGTTAACCCGGTAATTTCAAGGTGTGTAGTGTCGCGTATTTGCGCCAAGAATGCAAGCGATTGCCTAAAAAATAGGCAATCGTCAAGGGGCGAGTCGCTTTCTAAGTGAGCGCCTGCTTCGGCTTTAGCCCTTAGCGACTGGCGTTGGCGTCGGCCACCGTGAGAGCTGTCATATTAACAATTCGGCGCACCGTGGCGCTGGCCGTCAGGATATGCACCGGCTTGGCCGCTCCCAGCAGCACCGGGCCCACCGCAATATTGCCGCCGGCTGCCGTTTTAAGCAGGTTGTAGGCAATATTGGCGGCATCAATATAGGGCAGCACCAACAAATTGGCATTACCGACCAGCGTGCTGCCGGGCAGCAGGGCAGCACGGGCAGCACCGTCGAGCGCCACGTCGCCATGCATTTCACCGTCCACCTCCAGCCAGGGCGCCTGCACTCGCAGCAAGGCCAAAGCATCGCGCATTTTCACGGCGCTGGGCTGGTTGCTGCTGCCGAAATTGGAGTGCGACAGCAAGGCGGCTTTGGGTTGAATGCCGAAGCGCATCATTTCTTCAGCGGCCAGGATGGCGATCTCCGCCAGTTGCTCGGCACTGGGGTCGTAGTTGACGTGGGTATCCACAATGAACAACTGGCGCTCGGGCAACAGCAGGCAATTCATGCAGGCATAGGTGTTGACGCCGGCCCGTTTGCCAATCACCTGGTCCAGATACTGCAGGTGCATGCTGGTGGTGCCCCAAGTGCCACAAATCAGGCCATCGACATCGCCCTTGTGCAGCAACATGCTGCCAATCAGGGTCAGTCGCCGACGCATCTCGATCTTGGCGACCTGGGCGGTCATGCCCTTGCGTTCGGTCATCTGGAGGTAGGTCTGCCAGAAATCGCGGTAACGATGGTCGTGCTCCACATTCACCACGCTGTAATCCTGGCCTTCTTCCAGACGCAGGCCAAATTCCTGGATCCGTTCGGCGATCATCAGCGGGCGGCCAATCAGGGTGGGCATGGCCAGGCCTTCGTCCACCACAATCTGGGCGGCGCGCAGCACGCGCTCGTCTTCCCCCTCGGCATAGGCAATCCGCTTTTTCAGCGCTTTTTTGGCGGCAGTAAAGATCGGTTTCATCACCGTGCCCGAGGCATAAACAAAGCTTCGCAATTTCTCGCGGTAGGCCTCCATGTCCGTGATCGGGCGCAGCGCCACGCCGCTGTCAAAGGCGGCCTGCGCCACTGCGGGCGCCACCTTCATCATCAGGCGCGGATCGAAGGGTTTGGGAATCAGGTACTCCGGCCCAAACGCCAGTTGCTCACCGGCATAGGCGGCCGCCACCACTTCGCTTTGCTCGGCCTGCGCCAGATCGGCAATCGCATGCACGGCCGCCATTTCCATTTCGATCGTGATGGTGGAAGCGCCCGCATCCAGGGCGCCCCGGAAAATGTAGGGGAAGCACAAAATGTTGTTGATCTGATTCGGGTAGTCGGAGCGGCCGGTGCCAATAATGGCATCGTTGCGCACGGCTTTGACTTCTTCAGGCGTTATCTCGGGGGTCGGGTTGGCCAGCGCGAAAATGATCGGACGAGCCGCCATCTTTTTCACCATCTCGCCTTTGAGCACACCACCGGCTGACAGCCCCAGAAAAACGTCGGCCCCTTCGATCACCTCAGCCAGGGTGCGGGCCGAGGTTTTTTGGCTGTAAATGATCTTGTCCGGGTCCATCAACTCGGTGCGGCCCTCATAAACGACACCGGCCAGGTCGGTCACCCACACGTTTTCACGGGGAATGCCCAGTTTGACCAGCAGCCCGACGCAGGCCAGTGCCGCGGCACCGGCGCCCGAGGTCACCAGTTTCACGTCTTTCGGCTCTTTGCCAGCCACTTTCAGGCCGTTGAGGATGGCGGCGCCGACCGTGATGGCGGTGCCATGCTGGTCATCATGAAACACCGGTATCTTCATCCGTTCGCGCAACTTGCGCTCGACATAAAAGCAGTCGGGCGCCTTGATGTCTTCCAGGTTGATGCCACCAAACGTCGGCTCCAGGGAGGCAATGATGTCCACCAGCTTGTCGAGGTCGTGCTTTTCGTCAATTTCGATGTCAAACACATCGATGCCGGCGAATTTCTTGAACAGCACCGCCTTGCCCTCCATCACCGGTTTGCCCGCCAGGGGGCCAATGTCACCCAGTCCGAGCACCGCGGTGCCGTTGGTGATGACCGCCACCAGGTTGCCCCGGCTGGTGTACTTGTAGGCGTTGTTCGGGTCCTTGACGATCTCCTCGCAGGGGATCGCGACACCGGGGGAGTAGGCCAGCGCCAGATCATGCTGGTTGATCAGTTGCTTGGTCGCCGCAATGGCAATTTTGCCGGGGGTGGGAAACTCGTGGTACTCGAGCGCGGCGCGGCGCAATTTAGCGCGTTTTTCTTCGGCTGTGTTCTGGGGCATGGGTGTCTCCTGTTGCAAACTGTATGACCCAGAGGCCCGCCTCAGGGCGTCGTTACGGGTGCGAAATTGTAGACGCTGCCCGCTGGCCCAGCACCAGCCTGGCGTGCTCGGCCCGGCGAGCGGTTTGCTTACCGGTCAGCACAAAGCCGCGCACTTGCTGTTGCTCATCCATGAACTGCCACTGTCCTGGCTCTGCGTTGTGCCATTGCCCCGGCGTGCCGGGTGCCGGTGCGGCCACCACAATCGGCAGCGCCGGGGTCTTGATGGCCACCGGCATCAGCGGAAATACGACCGCCGTGGGCGTGCCCGCCAGCGTGGCCGCCAGGGCGCGGGCGGCGCTCATGATGGGCATCACATAAGGCAGCGTGCGCCCACCGGCCACCGGGGCGGCCGCGGCCTCAGGCGTGGCGCCCCACAGCCCGCTCGCGTACTGCGCGCTGTCCCCCAAGGCGTAGATACCGGGGCTGCTGGTTCGCAAGGTGGCGTCGACCACGATGCCGCGCTCGCAAACCAATCCGCCGGCTTGCGCCAATTCCAGGTTTGATCTCAAACCGATAGCACTCAACACAATATCCACGCGGGCTAGCTGCCCATTTGATAGCTCAACCTGGAGCGCGCCTGAGTGCTGAGTCACCGGTGTCGGCCTGGAGGCCGGGCCAGACGCTGGTGCGGCACCCGCCGGATCGGGCGACCCGGTGGGCGCCCAGTTCACCGCCTTGACGGTCGCACCAAAGTGCCAGCGCACGCCCAAATCCCCCAACGCCTGCTGCAATTGCGCGCTGGCCGGCGCGGGCAGCAAGGCCGTCATCGGCCCATTCGACGGGTCAACCACGCTCACCCGGTAGCCGGCGCCAGCGAGGTCGTTGGCGAACTCGCAACCAATCAGGCCGGCCCCCATGATCAGCACATGGCGCGCGGGGTGTTCATGGCTCGGCTGCGGGTCCAGCGGCACGCCCCCGGCAGTCGGCGCCGTGCCCGCCTGATCGGCATTCGTCAGGCGCTGGTAAAAAACGGAGAAGTCATCGAGCGAATTGATCGACTGCACCTGGTCTGCCGCGTCCCCCGCCAGGGGTAGGCGAATCGGCTGGGCGCCGGTGGCCAGCACCAATTGGCGGTAGTGAAACTCGCCTTGGGTGCTGCGCAGCGTGCGCGCGACGGGGTCAATCGCCAGCACCCGGGTGTGCGCCAGCACGCGCAGGTTGTGCGTCTCTGCCATCTTCGCCGCCAGCGTGGTGACCAGTTGTGCCGGGGCGCGTTTTTGCTGCAAGGCATTGGACAGCGAGGGCTTGGCGTAAAAGTCGCCGCTGTCGGCCGTGATCAGCAGCAGCGGGGTGGTCGGCTCAAGCTTGCGCAGCTCGCGCACGGTGGTCCAGCCCGCCAGCCCGGCGCCAATGATGATGGTCGGAGCGGTCATGACTGCCATTCGGTTTCAGATTTCTACCGGTTCAAAGTCAGCCTTGGCGACACCGCAGTCCGGGCAAGCCCAGCTCTGCGGGATATCGGCCCACGGGGTGCCGGCCGCAATGCCGTCTTCAGGGCGGCCCGCCGCTTCGTCATAGATAAAGCCGCAAACGATGCAAAGGTAGGTTTTCATGAGTAGTCCAATATAATTTGAGTAAAATAGGGCTCTAGCCCCCGTGGGTATTGCGCAAGTAGCTATAATTTATATAGCAACTAAAAAAAGCCGTCAGCGCGTCTGAGCGCCGTGCCCCCTTGCCGTTCAGGCCAGGACCTTGGTCAGCTGCGCCTTGTAGTGGTTGGCGTGGCGTTCTTCCACCTTGGCCAGCGCAGCAAAGCGTTTTTGCGCTTTTTCCAGACTCGCCCTGAACTGGGTCGCGTGCTCCTTCGACTCTCCAATCTGTTCATCCATCTCGGCCACGGCGGCGGCATGGCCCTCGGCTTCAGCGGTGGCGCGAAAGCCGGGGTACATCTCGGTGTACTCATAGGTTTCGCCGTCAATCGCAATTTGCAAGGCTTTGGCTGGCGTCATCGTGGCCTTCGGGTAGAGCAGGTCGAGGTGACCAAAAGCATGCATCACCTCCTGGTCGGCGGTGGCCTCGAAGACGCGGGCGGTGTCTTCGTCGCCCATCTCGCGTGCCAGCTTGGCAAAGTAGCGGTATTTGATGTGCGCCATGGACTCGCCGGCAAAGGCGGATTCCAGATTGGCCATGGTTTTGATCTCGGGGCGTTGGTGGGCGGTCATGTCGGGCTCCTGGGGGTTAAAGGGTCAGTCGATTGAAGGATGCAATCAACATGGAAGAATGATAGCCCCGATCAATCAAAAGACCAATTGACTTTAGCTAATCGATTGATAGGAGCTATTTTATCGGCAACATCAACCCCATCGGTTGATCCGGCAAGCCCGTTGTCGGTGAGCCCCTCAGGCGCAAGTTCCTGCCCGCCACCGGCCGTCCGCAGCGGCCGGCACGATCGGTGGGGGTGCACAATGCCGGTGTTCCAGCTCAAGAAAGCGCGTCACCATGACCGCCACCCCGGCCCTGACCCCTTTGTACCCGGCCATTGCACCGTACCGCAGTGGCCGCCTGCCCGTTGACGACATTCACACTCTGTACTGGGAAGAGTGCGGTAATCCGGTGGGGGTGCCGGTGCTGTTTTTGCATGGCGGACCGGGTGCCGGCCTGTCCCCCAAACACCGGCAATTTTTTGACCCGGCGTATTACCGCATCGTGTTGTTTGACCAGCGCGGCGCCGGTCAATCCACGCCGCTGGGGGAAACCGTGGAAAACACCACCTCGCTGTTGCTGGTTGACATTGAGCGCCTGCGCGAACTGCTTGGCATTGCGCAGTGGCTGGTGTTTGGCGGCTCTTGGGGCTCCACGCTGGCACTCGCCTATGGTGAGGCGCACCCGGAGCGCTGCACCGGCTTTGTGCTGCGCGGCATCTTCTTGTGTACCCGCAGCGAGATCGAGTGGTTTCTGCACGGCATCAAGATGTTCTTTCCGCAAGAACATGCCCGCTTTGTGGCCGACATCCCCGAGCCCGAGCGCGCCCATCTGCTGCAAGCCTACGCCCGGCGTCTGTTCAGCAGCGACCCGGCAGAAAACCTGCGGGCGGCGCGCACCTGGAGCCGCTATGAAGGCAGCTGCCTGCACCTGCTGCCGCATCCGGCGGTGGCCGATGAGTTTGGCTCGGCTGCGGTTGGCCTCGGGCTGGGTCGACTTGAGGCGCATTATTTCTTGCACGACTCTTTTTTGAGCGAGGATCAATTGCTGCGCAACATCGGGCGCATCCGGCATTTGCCAGCCGTGATCATCCAGGGCCGCTACGACGTGGTCTGTCCGCCGGTGTCGGCGTGGCGGCTGCATGAAGCCTGGCCCGAGGCCAGTTTCAAGATGATTGAAGATGCCGGTCATGCCGCCTTTGAGCCCGGCATTGCCAGCGCCTTGGTGGCCGCCACCGATCAGTTCAAACGCGACGGCACCCTGTAGGGCGCAATGGTCAAGTCATCGCCCCGCAGTGCAGCGCAACGCGCCGCATCCTTTGCAAAATAAGTCAAATCACCCTGAATTCACTCACTTTTTTTAATTGGAACCACCATGACCAGCAACAAGAAATATGTGTACGCCTTTGAAGAGGGCGATGGCAAAAACAAACTGCTCCTGGGAGGCAAGGGCGCCAATCTGTGCGAGATGACGCAGATTGGCTTGAACGTGCCGCCCGGCTTCACCGCCAGCACCGATGCCTGCAACGCCTATCTGGAAAAGAACCAGTTGCCAGCCGGCCTGATGGATGAAGTCCGCAGCCACATGGCCGCCCTGGAACAGAAAACCGGCAAAGGTTTTGGCGACGGCCAGAACCCGCTGCTGATCTCGGTGCGATCCGGCGCGGCGATGTCCATGCCGGGCATGATGGACACCATCCTGAATCTCGGTCTCAACGAGGTTTCCCTTAAAGGGCTGATCGCCCAAACCGGCAACGAGCGCTTCGCCTATGACGCCTTTCGCCGCTTCATCCAGCTGTTCGGCAAGATCGCGCTCAATATCAGCGACGTCCATTTTGACCAATCGATGGCGGCCATCAAGCGCAAATATGGCGCACCGCAGGATGTCGACCTGAACACCGAGCATCTGAAGGAGTTGGCGGGCGAATTCCTGGCCATTGTCCAGCGCCAGACCGGCCAAGCCTTTCCGCAAGACCCGTTTGTGCAGCTTGAAATTGCACTAGGTGCGGTGTTTCGCTCCTGGATGGGCAAGCGCGCGGTGGACTACCGCAAACAATTCAGGATCACCAAAGCGCAGGCCAACGGCACGGCAGTGAGTGTTTGCACCATGGTGTTTGGCAACATGGGCAACGACTCCGGCACCGGCGTCGGCTTCACGCGCAACCCCGGCACCGGTGAGAACGTGATTTACGGCGAGTACCTGGTCAACGCCCAGGGCGAAGACGTGGTGGCGGGCATCCGCACGCCCAAGGCGATCGCCGAGATGGAACAGGAAATGCCCGAAATTCACCGCCAGCTGATTCAGCTGCGCAGTCGGCTGGAGTCGCATTACCACGAGGTGCAGGACTTCGAATTCACCATCGAAAAAGGCATTCTGTACTGCCTGCAGACGCGCAATGGCAAGATGAATGCGCGCGCCATGGTGCGTACCTCGGTCGAGATGTTTCATGAGGGGTTGATCAGCAAGGAGCGCGCCCTCCTTCGCACCGAACCGTCGGTGCTGGAGCAGTTGCTGGTGCCGCAGTTGGCGCCCAATTTTCACGCCAAGTCGCTGGCGCAGGGGCTGTCGGCCTCGCCCGGCGCAGCCTCCGGCAAGATTGTGTTTGACGCCGACACCGCCGAGACGCGCGGGCGCGCCGGTGAAAAAATCATCCTGGTGCGCGAAGAAACCAAACCCGAAGACATTCACGGCTTTTTCCAGGCGCAGGGTATTTTGACCAGCCGCGGCGGCAAGACCTCGCACGCCGCGGTGGTGGCGCGCGGCATGGGCAAGCCTTGCGTGTCCGGGTGCGAGCAGATCGTCATCAACGACCAGTTGCGCAGCGCCCAGGTCGGCGACACCGTCTTGCGGGAAGGCGATGTCATCACCATTGACGGCGGCACCGGTCATGTCTACGCGGGTGAAATACCGACCGTGGAAGCCGAATTTTCAGAAGAAATGAACACGCTGCTGGGATGGGCCGACGAAGTGGCGACGCTCAAGGTCATGGCCAACGCCGATTCGCCGGTCGACGCCCTGCGGGCGCGCGAGTTTGGTGCCATGGGCATCGGCCTGTGCCGCACCGAGCGCATGTTCAACGCCACCGACCGCTTGCCGATCGTGCAGGAAATGATCCTGGCCGAAACGCCGGAAGAGCGCCAGTCGGCGCTGGACCGGCTGTTGCCGATCCAGCGCGCTGACTTCAAGGGCATCTTCAAGGCGATGAAGGGCTTGCCAGTGACGGTGCGGCTGCTGGACCCGCCGATGCATGAATTTCTGCCGACGGCGGCGCAACTTGAAGTCGAAATTGCGCATCTGCACCAATTGCGCGACACCATCAAGGGTTTGGAGGAGCTGCCCGAGACCCTGAAAATGCTCAACCCCAAGCTGTACCAGCAATATGCTGACGGTCTGACCCCCTTGATGGGGGCGCTGCAGACCTTCAAGAGATCGCACATGGAGAACGAGGTCATCGCCAAAAAGGAAAAAATTCTGAAGAAGGTGCGCGCCCTGGCCGAAGTCAACCCGATGCTGGGTCACCGCGGCGTGCGCCTGGGCATCACCTATCCCGAAATTTATTCCATGCAGATCCGCGCGATCCTGGAAGCCGCCGCCTTGTGCGGCCAACAAGGCGTTGAGATTTACCCCGAAATCATGGTGCCGCAGGTGGCCACGGTGGAAGAGCTCAAGCGCATCCACAGTTACGTGCAGCGCATCCGGCAAGAAGTGCGCGTCACCCATGGGATTGACGTGCAGTTCAAGTTTGGCTCCATGCTCGAAGTGGTGCGCGCCTGCATGCGCTCCGGGCGCATGGCCGAGATCGCCGAATTTTTCTCCTTCGGTACCAACGACCTGAGCCAGGCCACCTTTTCGTTCAGCCGCGAGGACGCCGAAAACAAGTTCCTGCCGTTCTACAACGAGACCGGAATTCTGGAGGACAACCCGTTTGAGGTGCTCGACATCAAGGGCGTCGGGCAACTGATGAAAATGGCGGTGCAAAAGGGCCGCGAGACCAACCCGGACCTGAAAGTGGGCATCTGTGGTGAACATGGCGGCCACCCCGGCTCGATCCGGTTTTGCCACCACATCAAGCTCAACTATGTCTCGTGCTCGGGCCCGCGCGTGCCGATCGCCCGGCTGGCGGCGGCGCAAGCCAAGTTGCTGGAAGATCAGTACCAGGAACCGGTCTGAGCCTGCTCGCGCCTGGCACCTCTCGCAAGCCATCTACCACATCAGGCCATCAAGGCGGCGGCCTCCTCATGGTTGGCCGCCGCCAGGCATCACGCATGCCATGTTTCCTGCGCGGCGCGCACTCTATCCTGCCGTGCGCCACCTTTTCAATCTTTCTTTTGGAGTGGGGACAGAACTTCTTGCACCCCCAGGGGAAGAACATGAGCACCCCCCTGACGAGGTGAATCACAGGGAGACCGGCCACGGTGGGGCGCGGTTGAAGTAGCCGCAGGCCGTGCTTCAGGAGGCGGAGGATCGTAGATCTCGATCTGACAAAATGTCGTGCAATACTCCATGCTTCTCAATTTTGGAGCCGCGTTCGTGGACAGTGCCAGTTTATACAGTGATGGAAAGCGTGCCTTGGTGGCCGCTGCACGCTCCGCACCCTGACGCCCTCCCGGGCTGGGGTCCTGAAGCCGACCGCAGCCCTCTCTTGACCTGTTTCGCGATGACTGCGTGAGCATCTTGGAACGGGCAATCCACCTCGATTTTTTTACCTCGCTGACTTCTTGACTTTAGAGCTGTGCGCTCGTTCAAGCCCGCGCCAAGGCAAGTCAAGAACTTCTCGCGCCGTTCATGCCCGCGGCTCCTGTGAACTCAGGAGCCAGGCCATGACTTTTTTCAAATACCCCTCTTTCGCGTCGTCATTATCGTGACGCCTCCCGCCCGCCGACGTGCGCCATGCGTCGCCTGCAGCAACTTCGTGCTTCTCAATAAATTTCAACTATCGGGCCTAGTCTCGGACGTTCTCACGCGCATAAGTGCGCGAACAGATAGCCGGCGGCATTGGGTGAGTGGCCACGGCCCGTTCACCTTTGCGCTGGCCATCGCAGCCTGCCCGAGTCGCCAGGCTCTGATCAATTCGCAAAACACGGGAGTTCCAGCATGAGCAATATTTTAAAAAACTGGTTTAGCAGTTTTCTGCGCGGCCGCAGAGCAACCCTGCTTTTTGGTCGTCGCGCGATGTTGGAAACTGTCGGCGAGCGAGGTCGCGCCGAGGCGATACCTGAACACCTTAGTTATGATCTCCTGAAGGCCGCCAGCGACGATCTACCGGCTGCGCTGTTGAGGCTTGATTCGCACGACGAGGGCTTGAGCGCACCGGAAGCCGCCGAGCGGCGCGAACGCGTTGGCCCCAATGAAATCGAACACGAAAAGCCGCTCCCCTGGTGGTTGCATCTTTGGCATTGCTACAAAAACCCGTTCAACCTGCTGTTGACGGTCCTTGCCGTGGTGTCCTATGTCACCGAAGACGTCAAGGCCACGATCGTGATTGGCACGATGGTGCTGCTCAGCACGATCATCCGTTTTGTACAGGAGGGGCGCTCCAATCGCGCCGCAGAGCGGCTGAAGGCTTTGGTCAGCAATACCGCTACCGTCATTCGCCGCGACATGGGTACGGAAGCGCCTGAAGCAGGGGGAAAATATTTTGACGCCCCCCTGCAGCTTCGTCGCTCACCCAAACGTTTCGAGCTGCCCATCCGGGAACTCGTTCCGGGCGACCACATCGTTCTGTCGGCCGGTGACATGATCCCCGCTGATTGCCGCGTGATAGCGGCCAAGGATCTTTTCGTTGCACAGGCAGCGATGACCGGTGAATCCTTGCCGGTCGAAAAATTCGCCGACCGTCGCGGCCACGCAGAGGGACCTTTGGAACAAAGTAATCTGCTCTTTATGGGCACCAATGTCGTTTCGGGTTCGGCCACCGCCCTGGTTGTGGCCACGGGCAATCAGACCTATTTCGGCACCTTGGCCGTGCGTGTGACGTCCAGTGACCGCGCACCGACCTCGTTCCAGGTGGGGGTAAACAGCGTGAGTTGGCTGCTGATTCGCTTCGCGATGGTGATGGTCCCTATTGTGTTGTTGGTCAACGGATTCACCAAGGGCGACTGGACCGAGGCCTTTTTGTTCGCCCTGGCGGTCGCCGTGGGACTGACACCCGAAATGCTGCCGATGATCGTGACTTCCACGCTGGCCAAAGGCGCGGTTCTGTTGTCGCGCCAGAAAGTGATCGTCAAGCGCCTGGACGCCATCCAGAACTTTGGCGCGATGGATGTGCTGTGTACCGACAAGACCGGTACGCTGACGCAGGACAAGATTGCGCTGGAACGGCACACCGACGTGTTTGGTGCGGTCTCGGACGAGGTCCTGAAATTCGCTTTTTTGAATAGTTACTACCAAACCGGGCTGAAGAACCTGCTTGATCGCGCGGTGCTGGAGCACGTTGAGCTGCAGACCGAACTCAAGCTGGCGCAGGACTACCGTAAGGTGGATGAAATTCCGTTTGACTTCGAACGCAGGCGCATGTCGGTGGTGGTGTCCGAACGCGAGGATCATCACGAGCTGATCTGCAAAGGGGCGCTGGAGGAAATGTTGGCGGTATGCACGCGCGTACGCATCGAAAATGGAGGCGGCGCTCGGGAGGTGCCACTCGATGCGGCCATGCTCGCTCGGGTGCAGCAAGTCACGCGCGAACTCAATGAGGACGGGCTGCGCGTGGTCGCGGTGGCCATGAAGGAGATCCCGGCCACCCAGACCGTTTACTCGGTGGCAGACGAAACAGAACTCACCCTGATCGGCTATGTGGCATTTCTCGACCCGCCCAAGGAAACGACCGCCCCTGCGCTCAAGGCGCTCGCCGACCATGGCGTGGACGTCAAGGTGCTCACCGGTGACAACGAACTTGTTACCGCCCGTGTTTGCGCCCAAGTCGGCCTGCTGGTGGACCGCGTGTTGCTTGGCCCGCAGGTCGAGCACATGAGCGACGGGGCGCTGGCGCAGGCCGTGGAGGTGTACCGGGTGTTCGCCAAGCTCACGCCCCTTCACAAGGAGCGCATTGTGCGAGCGTTGCGCGCCAACGGGCATGTGGTGGGCTTCATGGGTGACGGCATCAACGACGCGCCTGCGTTGCGCGCGGCAGATATCGGGATATCGGTCGATTCCGCGGTGGATATCGCCAAGGAAGCGGCCGACATCATCCTGCTCGAAAAGAGTCTCATGGTGCTGGAAGCAGGCGTGATTGAAGGGCGCAAGACTTTCAGCAACATGCTCAAGTACATCCGCATGACGGCCAGCTCGAATTTCGGCAACGTGTTCTCGGTTTTGGTGGCCAGTGCCTTCCTTCCTTTCCTTCCCATGCTGCCACTGCAGCTCCTGGTCCAGAACCTGCTCTATGACATCTCGCAGATCGCGATTCCTTTCGATCATGTCGACGAGGAGCTTGTGAAGAAGCCGCTCAAGTGGAATCCGGCAGATATTGGCCGTTTCATGGTCTTCTTCGGCCCGATCAGCTCAGTGTTCGACATCACCACCTACGCTTTGATGTGGTGGGTGTTCAAGGCCAACACCGAGGCGCAGCAGACGCTGTTTCAGTCCGGCTGGTTTGTCGTGGGCCTACTCACGCA
>JANYHL010000111.1 GCA_025359085.1 Gammaproteobacteria bacterium | reverse complement strand
CAGCCTCGGGCTGGCGGTCATCTTCGGCCTGCTGGGCATCGTGAACTTTGCGCATGGCGCGCTCTACATGCTGGGGGCCTTCGCTGCCTGGATCATGATGGACCAATTCGGCATCAACTACTGGTATGCGCTGGTGCTGGCCCCGTTGGCGGTGGGGGTGCTTGGGGTCGTGATTGAGCGCCTGTTTCTCAAGCATTTGTACAAGCTCGACCCGCTGTACGGGCTGCTGCTGACCTTTGGTCTGGCGCTGATTGCCGAAGGCATTTTCCGCGAGCTGTATGGCGTATCGGGCCAGAATTACGATGTGCCTGAATTGCTTTCCGGCGCCACCAACCTTGGTTTTATGATCCTGCCCAATTACCGCGCCTGGGTGGTCCTGGTATCGCTGGCGGTGTGCCTGGGCACCTGGTACCTGATAGAGCGTACCCGGCTCGGTGCTTACCTGCGGGCCGGTACTGAAAATGCGGCATTGGTGCAAGCCTTTGGTATCAATGTACCCTTGATGGTGATGCTGACCTACGGCGCCGGTGCCGCGTTGGCTGCGCTGGCCGGTGTGCTCGCCGCGCCCATCATCCAGGTCAATCCATTGATGGGCTCCAACCTGATCATTGTGGTGTTTGCCGTGGTGGTGATCGGTGGCATGGGCTCGATCTTGGGCTCGATTCTGACCGGCCTGAGCCTGGGCGTGATCGAAGGGCTGACCCGGGTGTTTTACCCGGAGGCGTCCAGCATTGTGGTCTTTATCATCATGGTGATTGTGTTGATGATTCGCCCCGTCGGCCTGTTTGGCAAGGAGGCCTAAGCCATGAGCAGCGCCATGAACTCCCTCATTGACAACAAGCAGATGACCAAAGCCGCCAAACTCCTTCGCTTCACCTACCTCTCGTTGCTGATCCTGGCGCTGGTGGCCCCCATGCTGGGGCTCTACCCGGTGTTTGTCATGAAGCTGCTGTGCTTCGCGCTGTTTGCCTGCGCCTTCAACTTGCTGCTGGGCTTTACCGGTTTGCTGTCTTTTGGCCACGCTGCGTTTTTTGGCTCGGCGGCTTACATCACGGGTTACTTTATCAAGTCGTACCACTTCACGCCGGAACTGGGCATTGTCGCCGGCGTTCTGGGTGCCGGCGTGATCGGCCTGGTCGTTGGTTATGTGGCAATCCGGCGCCAGGGCATTTATTTCGCCATGATTACCCTGGCCATGGCGCAGATGGTGTATTTCGTTTGCCTGCAAGCCCCTTTTACCGGGGGTGAAGATGGCTTGCAAGGCGTGCCGCGCGGCGCGCTGTTTGGCCTAGTGTCGCTGCAGTCGGACACCGCCATGTACTACCTGGTGGTGGTTGTGTTTGTGGCGAGTTTTCTGGCCATTTCACGCATCGTGCGCTCGCCTTTCGGTCAGGTGCTCAAGATGATCCGTGAAAACGAGCCGCGCGCGATTTCGCTGGGCTACCAGGTGGACCGCTACAAACTGCTGGCTTTTGTGCTGTCAGCCGCCCTGTCCGGACTGGCCGGCTCGCTCAAGGCCCTGATCATGGGATTTGCCACCTTGTCCGATGTGCACTGGACGATGTCGGGTGAAGTGATTTTGATGACGCTGCTGGGCGGCGTCGGCACCTTTTTCGGTCCGGTGATGGGCGCCGGCATTGTGATTTCGCTGCAAGACACGCTGGCTGACAAGGTCGGTTCCTGGGTGAACGTCATCATTGGCGTGATTTTTGTGCTGTGCGTGCTGGCTTTCCGTAAAGGGGTGGTCGGTGAGTTGCAGTCCTGGCTGGAGCGCCGCCGCAGCGCTTCGGCAGCGCCCAAGGCCTGAAAAAGCGTCCGCTCTCACAAGTGCCACGGCGACCTTGGGCGACCGCTGCCCGGCGGACCTGGGTCCCGGCGGCATCGCTGACAATCGAGCCATGAGCCCAACCCTTTCACTGCGACATTTCTTGCTGGCGCTGGCTGTGGTTGCGGTCTGGGGCACCAATTTTGTTGTTATCAAGCTCGCTTTGGGCCAGATGCCACCCTTGTTGTTTGCCACCTTGCGCTTCGCCGTGGTGGTGCTACCGACCGTGTTCTTTTTGCCGCGTCCGGCGCTGCCCTGGCGCAACCTGGCGGCGTACGGTTTGCTGATCGGTGTCGGTCAGTTCGGTCTGCTGTTTGTTGCCATGAATGGCCACATCTCGCCCGGTCTGGCCTCGCTGGTGATCCAGGTTCAGGTGTTTTTTACCATCGGGCTGGCCATGCGTCTGGCGGGCGAGCGCTTGCAGCGCATGCAGTGGCTGGCCCTGGTGTTGGCCAGCGCTGGCATTGGCATCATCGTGCTGCATACCGACGGCAGCACCACGCTGCTGGGCTTGGGACTGATCCTGTTGGCCGCGCTGTCGTGGGCCAGCGGCAACATCGTGGCGCGCGCGGCCGGGCGCGTCAATATGGTGGCGTATGTGGTGTGGTCGAGTTTGTTTGCCGTTCCGCCGCTGGCGGTGCTCTCTTTATGGCTTGAAGGCTGGGACGCGGTGGCCTTGGGTCTGCGCAACGCGGATGGCGTGGTCTGGGCGGCGGTCGCCTGGCAGGCTTGGGGCAATTCGCTGTTCGGCTACGCCGCCTGGGGCTGGCTGCTGGCGCGCTATCCGGCGGCCACCATCACGCCGATGGCGCTGCTGGTGCCCTTGTTTGGCATGGGCGGCGCCGCGCTCTGGCTGGGCGAAGGTTTGCCGGCCTGGAAACTCAGTGCCGCCGCCCTGGTCATGGGTGGTCTGGCGCTGAACCTGCTGTGGCCCAAGTGGCGCCATTGGTTGCGTCATCGCACGCCAGCGACTTGAACTGTGGCGCTGACTTCCTTTAAACCGGGCATGGATCATTCAATGATGGAAAAAGCCAACCTCGATGCCATCGACCTGCAGTTGCTGTCGCAATTGCAGGTCGACGCCTCGCTGACCAATCAAGACTTGGCGGCGCGGGTGCACGTCTCGCCGCCGACCTGTTTGCGCCGGGTGAAGCGGCTGCGTGACGCAGGGCTGATCGAGCGCGTCATCGCGGTGCTGAGCGTGGACAAACTGGCTGAGGTGGCAGGGTATGGCCTGTGTGCGCTGGCAGAGATCACGCTCGATCACCAGGACAACCAGGCGCTGGAGGCGTTTGAGCAGCGTGTCGCCCGGGAGGCGGCGGTGCAGCAGTGTTACCGTGTGTCACCCGGGCCGGATTTCTGCCTGGTGGTGCAGGTAGCGCAGATGCCGGACTATCTGGCGCTGGCACAGCGCTTGTTCACGGCCGACGCCAATGTGCGCAACGTCAAAACTTTCTTCAGTCTCAAGCGCAGTAAATTTGGGGCGCGGGTGGCGTTGCCGCTGTGAGCTAACTCGCCGTTTCGGCCAGCGTCAAGGTGAAACTGACGCTGCAACCCGCATCGGGTGGGGCGCTGATCTGCCGCCGCGCCGCTCATTTGCTGGGCCGCTTCCAGTCGGCGATGCTGACCTGCCTGGCTCGCGCCACGGTGAGTGCTCCCGGCGGCGTGTCTTTGGTCAGGGTCGAGCCACCGCCGACGGTGCCGCCAGCCCCCAGCGTGATCGGCGCAATCAGCACGCAGTTGCTCCCAATGTGCACATCGGCTTCAATCACGGTGCGGTGTTTGAAGGCGCCGTCGTAATTGGCGGTGATGCTGCCCGCACCGTAGTTGACACGCTCGCCCACGCTGGCGTCGCCCAGATAAGCCAGATGATTGGCCTTGGCGCCGCGTGCCAGCGTTGAATTCTTGACCTCGACAAAATTGCCGATATGCACGGCTTCGCCCAGTTTGGCTCCGGGTCTGAGCCGGGCAAACGGGCCAATCAAGGCGCCGGCGCCGACTTCCACCGCGCCCTGGCTGCCCGGTGGGCCGCCTTCGATATGGGTGAACGGGTGAATCACCGCTCCAGCGGCGATCGTGGCATTGACAATCACGCAGTGAGCGCCAATCTTGACGCCTTCGCCCAAGCTCACCACGCCTTCAAAGACGCAGTTGACATCAATCGACACGTCTTGCGCGCAGATCAGTTGGCCGCGTACGTCGAGCCGCGCCGGGTCCGCCAGGCGCACGCCTTGCTCCATTAGCTGCAAGGCTGTTTGTTTTTGATAGGCGCGCTCCAATTCAGCCAGTTGCACCGGGCTGTTGACGCCCGCGACCTGGGCCGCGTCGGTAATTTTGTGCGCCACCACCGGCACACCATCGGCCACGGCGAACTTCACAATGTCCGTCAGGTAATACTCGCCCTGGGCGTTCTGCTTGTCCAGCCGCGCCAGCCACGCTTTGAGCAGTCGGGCGGGCAGCGCCATGATGCCGCTGTAAATCTCGGTGATTTCACGTTGCCCAGGCGTTGCGTCCTTCTGCTCGACGATGGACTGCACCACCTCACCCTGGCGCAGGATGCGACCGTAACCCGAGGGGTCGGCAAAATCGATGGTCAACAGCGCCAGTTTGTCGGTGCCAGCGGCGGCGATCAAGTGCTGCAAGGTAGCGGCCTGTGTCAAGGGCACATCGCCCGACAGCACCACCACGACGGCGTCGTCGCGCAGCAGCGGCACCGCCTGTTGCACCGCATGACCGGTGCCAAGCTGCGGCTCCTGTCGCACAAAATTTATATCGAATCCGGCGCTAGCCCCCGTGCTGCCTGCGACAGCTGCTTCTACTTCAGTAGCGCCATGACCGGTGATGACGACTACCTGACGGGCTGACAATTGCGCCGCTGTATCCACAACATGCTGCAGCAAAGCGCGCCCGGCCAAAAGGTGCAACACTTTGGGCAGTTTGCTTTTCATGCGCGTGCCTTTGCCCGCCGCCATGATCACCACATCCACGGCAGTCGCCCTTGGATTTATTTTTGAAATATCACGCATGCCTGATCCCATTTGTTCTTCCATCCGGTTCAACCCCATTTTTCCTATTATCGGCGGGCTGCCAGCCCGGCTGGCGCTGGGGCTGCGGGTTTTGCTCTGGGTCGTGCTGCCGGCCCTGTTGTTAGCGGCTTGCAGCGCGGTCAAATTGGGCTACAACAACGCGCCCGAACTGAGCTACTGGTGGCTCGACAATTTCCTGGACTTTAACCACCCCCAGTCAACCCAGGTGCGCGCCGATCTGGCTGCGCTCCAGGCCTGGCACCGCCAGAGCGAGCTGCCCCACTACATCAAATTATTGGAGAAATTGGAGCGGCTGGCACTGGTCACGGTCACACCGACCCAGCTGTGCGAGGTCTATGGCGAACTCCAACCTCGGCTGCAGGCGATCCTTGATCAGGCCGAACCCAGCATCGTCGCGCTGGCGCCGACATTCACATCTGAGCAGCTCCTTCACCTGCAGCGCCAGCTCGACAAGCGCAGTGAGAAATGGCGGGCTGAGTGGCTGACGGTCCCGCTTGACGAACGCAATGCGCGGCGCGTCAAGCAACTGGCGGACCGCGCCGAAATGCTTTATGGCCACCTGGATGAGCCGCAGCTGGCCCTGCTGCGCGAGCGCGTGGCGGCCTTGCCGTTCGATGCTGACGGGCGCGCCCGTGAAAGCCAGCGTCGCCACCAGGATGTGCTGCAAACCTTGCGCCAAGTCCAGCGCGCCACGCCCGCCGACACCTCGGACCGGGCAGCGTTGCACGCCTGGCTGGCGCGCGCCCTCCAGTCGCCCGATGCGGTCTATCAAAATCAGCAGAAAATTGCGACGCAGGCAAGCTGCCAGACCTTGGCCGCCCTGCACAACAGCACCACACCGGCCCAGCGCCTCGCCGCCAGCAAAACACTGCAAAGCTACCAGGCCGACGCCCGTTCCTTGCTGGCCGCCGGGCGCTGAGCCTGACCCCATCCGTTTAAAATCAGCCCATGGCCATCAGCGTTTTTGACCTCTTCAAGATTGGTATCGGTCCGAGCAGTTCGCACACGGTGGGGCCGATGCGGGCCGCGCGCCTGTTTGCGCAGACGCTGGAGCGCGAGCACTGGCTCGACGCCACCCAGGGCGTGACTTGCGAGTTGTATGGCTCCTTGGGGGCGACCGGCAAAGGCCACGGTTCCGATGTGGCGGTCATGCTCGGCTTGATGGGCCACGCACCTGACACGGTGGACGTGGCCGCGGTGCCCGGCCTGATTCAAACCGTGCGCGCCCGGCACGCGCTGGCGCTGTTGGGCGTCAAGTCGATTGTGTTCAAGGAAAAAGAGCATTTGCTGCTGTACCGGCGCGAAGCGATGGCCGAACATCCCAACGGCATGAAGTTCAGTGCGGTGGACGCGCACGGCCAGTTGCTGCGCCAAGTCAAGTACCTGAGCGTCGGTGGCGGGTTTGTGGTGAGCGCGGACGCCGCCAATGAGACCGTGCTGAGCGAGTACCAGAAAGTGCCTTACCCCTTCACCTCGGGGTCTGAACTGCTGGCGATTTGCCGGCAGCAGCGCTTGAGCATTGGCGAACTGATGTGGGCCAACGAGCGCACCTGGCGCAGCGATGATGACATTCGCGCGGGTCTGCTCAACATTTGGCGCGTCATGCGCGAATGCGTGCAGCGCGGCTTGAGTGTGGAGGGCACGCTGCCCGGTCCGTTCAAGGTGCAACGCCGTGCCCCGGTGCTGGCGGCCCAACTGCGCGCCCGCGCCGAGCAAGCCTTGGCCGACCCCTTGTCGGTGCTGGACTGGGTCAATGTCTATGCCTTTGCCGTGAATGAAGAAAACGCCGCGGGCGGGCGTGTGGTGACGGCGCCGACCAACGGCGCGGCCGGTGTGATTCCGGCGGTGCTGCACTACTGCGACCGCTTTATGCTGAGTCAGCACGGACGGGCCATGCAGGCCGACGCGGTGGGACACAACAGCGCTGACGAGGCGGTGATCAATTTCTTGATGACCGCCGCCGCCATTGGCATGTTGTACAAGCTCAATGCCTCGATCAGTGGTGCCGAAGTCGGTTGCCAGGGCGAAGTCGGTGTCGCCTGTTCCATGGCGGCCGCCGGGCTGGCAGCGGTGATGGGCGGCAGCCCCGAGCAGATTGAAAACGCCGCCGAGATCGGCATGGAGCACAACCTGGGCCTGACTTGCGACCCCATCGGTGGTCTGGTGCAAGTGCCCTGCATTGAACGCAATGCCATGGGCGCGGTCAAGGCCGTGAACGCGGCCCGCATGGCGATGGCCGGCAACGGCCAGCATGTGGTGTCGCTCGACAAGGTCATCAAGACCATGCGCGAGACCGGCGCCGACATGAAGACCAAGTACAAGGAAACCTCGCGCGGCGGGCTGGCGGTGAATATTGTGGAGTGTTGATTTTTCCCCCACTCACTCCCCCAACCCCTCTCTCGCCCCGCCGGGCGAAAGAGGGGAGCTTCATTTGGCCGCGTCTTTTGCGGTGGGAAAACTGGTAATCGAAGGCGCGCTGGTCTCAAAGCGGCGGCAACTTCTGAACAGACCTATTCCGTGAATTGAAGGCTCGCGTCCAGACGAGAACTGCAAACCAGCGCAGCCTCTTCTTGGGTGATCGGTCTCGTCATGCCGTTGCGGCCACTTTGGGGCAGCGCGCCATCAAGTAACCAATTTCCCACCTTAAAAGACGCGGCCAAATGTGGCGGTTGGCTCCCTCTTTCGCCCGGCGGGGCGAGAGAGGGCGGGGGGAGTGAGTGGGGGAAAGACCGCCAAAAAACCAGAAAATCCAAAAGCCAAATTTCTCACGAATGAAACCTGCTCAAGATCAAAAATAAAAAAATTCACACCGGCCACACCACCCCGTTGTCATTCAGGATTGCATCGAGCGGTATGTCATGCGGCTCGGGCTCAAAGTCCGGCAAAAAACTGCTTCCAAACCCCAGTCCGACGGTAAAGGGTGGGGGTCTCAGCGTGGCCAGCATGCGGTCATAAAAACCGCCGCCATAACCCAGCCGGTAGCCACCCACGGCATAACCCACGCACGCCACAAACAGCAAGGTAGGCACGAGGACCTGGGTGTCCTTCGGTTTTGGGATGCCGTAAGCGTCTTCTTCCATTGGGCAGCCCGGGTACCAGGCATGGAAGGCCATGGTTTTGTGAACTTTGTCCACCACCGGCAGTCCAATTCTGCGGGGTTGCGGTTGGTCGATCAGTTCACCGTCTTCTTTCCAGCGGTGCAGGGCGGGCAAGGGGTCAAACTCCCCCTTGATCGGCCAGTAGGCCCCAATGACCGCATCCGGGCGACCGATCAGCCAGATGCGCATGACCCTTTGTAACAGGTGAGCGCGTTGTAGTCGATCCGGGAGATTCAGACGTTGTTCAACCAGTTGCCTGCGCAGGTCTTTTTTTGCCTGCGCTTTCTTTTCATCAGAGGTATCCATAATCTCCACATGCAGTTCTCCACTATTTTGACATCGATCGTGCTGCTGGGCGTGTTGACCCTGTCGGCCAACACCCCGGCGCAGGCGCAGTCCCAGGTGGCGGGTACCACGGCCCCCGACCAAACTATTCTGGAGATGAGCCAGGCCTTCAAAAAAGGCAATACCAAACGTCTGAGCGAGTTGTTGCCCCAGGTGCGCGACCACACCCTGGAGCCTTGGGCTGCTTATTGGGAGCTGCGTGCTCGTCTGGACAGCGCAAGCCCGGCTGAAATTCAGCAATTTCTGAACCGTTTTGCTGGCACCTACCAGGAGGACCGCCTGCGCAATGACTGGTTGCTGCTGCTCGGACAACGCCAGGAATGGGGCACTTTCATGGCCGAGTACCCCAATTTCCGCATGAACGATGACCGCTCGGTGCAGTGCTATGCCTTGATGACCGATTTCAAATCCAGCGAACGCGACGTGGTGCAACAGGTGGAGGCCCTGTGGTTGGCCCAGCGCGATGCCGATGCCGGCTGTGCCGCCGCCGCCGAACAGCAACTCAAAGCCAGAAAGCTCCCGCCCCAGACGGTCTGGTTGCGCGCGCGCTTGGGGTTCGAAAACGACAATCTGCGTGTTGCCACCCAGGCCGTGGGTCTGCTCAATGCCGAATGGGCCACGACGGCCAGCGCCATCTACAGCAACCCAGAACACTACCTGGAAGGCAAGCTGTTGGCACTGCGGCTGCGCACCAAGGAGCTGGTCACGCTGGCCATGATTCGCCTCGCGGCCAAAGACCCTGCTGCTGCCGCCATCGAGATTGACAAACTGCGCTGGAAAACTCAACTCAGTCAGGAAGAGCGCAGTTGGGTCTGGGGCGTGATCGGCAAGCGGGCCGCCATGCGCCTGTCGGCTGACGCCCTGGCCTACTTCATGAAAGGGCAAGACCAGCTGATGCAGGACGATCAGCTGGCCTGGAAGGTGCGCGCGGCGCTGCGGGCCGGCAACTGGGCGCAGGTGGTGGCCGCCACGGCCGCCATGAGCGAGAGCCAGCGCCAGGACGCGAGCTGGACGTATTGGCGCGCGCGCGCCTTGCAGAAATTGGCCAAAAACGAAGCAGAGCGGGCCGAGGCCCGGCGCTTGCTGCAAAGCATTGCCAGCGTGCGCGGCTTCTACGAGCAACTGGCACTGGAAGAATTGGGCCAGCGCATCAGCGCGCCCGCCCGGCCCGAGCCACTCACCCAGGAAGAAAAGGATGCGGCCCGGCTCAATCCCGGCCTGGATCGCAGTCTGTATGCGATTCAAATCGGTTTGCGCAGCGAGGGCGTGCGGGAATGGAACTACAGTGTCAACATGCACCAGCGCGGTGGCATGAACGACCGCGAACTGCTGGCCGCTGCCGACCTGGCCTGCCAGCACGAGGTGTGGGACCGGTGCATCAACACCAGTGAACGCACTAAAAATGTGATCGATTTTGCGCAGCGCTTTCCGATGCCGCACAAGGATGCGGTACTCAAACGCACGGCCCAAATCGGGCTTGACCCGGCCTATGTCTATGGCTTGATCCGGCAGGAAAGCCGCTTCATCATGGACGCCCGTTCCGGTGTCGGTGCCGCCGGACTGATGCAAGTGATGCCGGCCACGGCCAGTTGGACGGCGAAAAAAATCGGTCTGGTCAACTTCAAGCCACAGCAGATCAGTGAGCGCGACACCAACATTGCCATTGGCACCGGTTACCTCAAGCTGATACTCGACGACTTTTCCGGTTCCATGCCGATGGCCGCCGCTGCTTACAACGCGGGTCCCGGGCGTCCGCGCAGCTGGCGTGGTCAAACCGGGGCGCCGGTGCTGGAAGCTGCCATCTGGGCCGAGAACGTGCCGTTCACCGAGACCCGTGATTACGTGAAAAAAGTCTTGTCCAATACCACCAACTACGCCGCACTCATCTCCGGCCAACCGCAGTCCCTGAAAAGTCGGCTTGGGCTGGTCGGGCCCAGGGAGCTTGGGGCGGCGCTGGTCAATACCGACTTGCCTTGAGCCTCAGTCGGTTGGAGGTTGAGGGTTGAGGGTTGAGGGTTGAGGGTTGAGGGTTGAGGGTTGAGGGTTGAGGGTTGAGGCTATTGCGACGAAAGTTTTTTTCTGGGATTTTTCCCCCACTCACTCCCCCAACCCCTCTCTCGCCCCGCCGGGCGAAAGAGGGGGGCTTCATTTGGCCGCGTGTTTTGAGGTGGGAAAACTGGTGATCGAAGCCGGGCTGGCCTCAAAGTGGCCGCAACGCAGACACGAGGCGCTCAGGTCAATTTATGTGCAGCGGCAGCCGGCCTCAAGCTGCTTGCAGCAGATCGAAAACCGGTGCACTCAGTTTGATGGCAACGCGCCTATGCCCACCTTTTTCCCACCTTCATTGACGCGGCCAAATGTGGCTGTTGGCTCCCTCTTTCGCCCGGCGGGGCGAGAGAGGGCGGGGGGAGTGAGTGGGGGAAAAATAACTTAAAAATACACCATAGCAGTCCCCGATCAGCATCAGAAAATCCCGATGAATTTAAACCAAATAGACCGTTAGCCCGCGTCCCGCATGCACACCACGCTATCAAAAAAATTAAGAAAAATAACTGACCAGCCGCGCTGCTAGCATCCACGTTTTGGAGACCCCCATGCTCAAACTCGTTATTGGCAACAAAAACTACTCCAGCTGGTCCATGCGCCCCTGGGTGCTGCTCAAGCAAGCGGAGATTCCATTTGAAGAGGTCAAGGTCCGCTTTGACGCGTTCACGCCAGATTCCAGCTTCAAGAAAACCGTCAACGCCCTGACACCGACGGGCAAGGTGCCGGTGTTGATGGATGGCGAGCTGGTGGTCTGGGACACCCTGGCGATCGCGGAATATGTGGCCGAGCAGTTTCCAGGCCAGCACTTGTGGCCGCGTGACAAGGCCGCGCGCGCCCGGGCTCGCAGCGTCTGCGCCGAGATGCACAGCGGCTTTACGGGGTTGCGCAGCCACTGCCCGATGAACATCGAAGCGCGGCTGCCTGAGGCCGGGGCGCTGATCTGGCGCGACCAGCCCGCCGTGCGCTCGGACGTGGCGCGGCTGGTAGCGATGTGGGGCGAGTTGCTTAAGGCCCACGGCGGGCCGCTGCTGTTTGGTGACTTTTCAGTGGCGGATGCCTACTTCGCCCCGATCTGCACCCGCCTGACAAGCTACGCGCTGCCCCTACCGCCCGCGCTTGCCGACTACGTTGCGCGGGTGCAGGCGCTGGCCGGGGTGAAGGCCTGGATCGACGGGGCGCTGGCGGAACAGGATTTTCTGGATTTTGAAGAGCCGTATCGGCTCAAGCGCTGACATGCAAATCTACCTGGTGGGTGGTGCCGTGCGCGATGCCCTGCTGGGCTTGCCGGTAGCAGACCGCGACTGGGTGGTGGTGGGCGCCACGCCGCAGGACCTGATTGCGCAGGGCTTTGTGCCGGTGGGCAAGGACTTTCCGGTGTTTTTGCATCCGCAAACCCACGAGGAATATGCGCTGGCACGCACCGAGCGCAAAACTGCGCCCGGCTACCACGGTTTTGCCATTCATGCCGCGCCCGATGTGACGCTTGAAGAAGACCTGGCGCGGCGCGATTTAACTATTAATTCAATAGCTGTTAAAGCAGACTGCGTAAGGGCTAAATGCCTATTTGATGTAAAAATTGTGCTACCCCCTGAGCGTTGGTCGACGCCGAGCGTTCTGGTCGACCCGTTCCATGGCCAGCAGGACATCACCAACAAACTATTTCGCCACGTCAGCGTCGCTTTTTGTGAAGACCCGGTGCGCATCCTGCGCCTGGCCCGCCTGGCCGCGCGCTTTCCCGACTTCAGCGTGGCGCCCGAGACCCTGCAACTGATGCGTGACATGGTGCACAGCGGCGAGGTTGATCATCTGGTGGCCGAGCGGGTCTGGCAGGAATTGGCCAAAGGGCTGATGGAGGACAGGCCCTCGCGCATGTTGGAGGTGCTGCGCGACTGTGGCGCGCTGGCCCGCATCCTGCCCGAGGTGAACCGGCTCTGGGGCGTGCCGCAACGCGCCGACTACCACCCCGAGGTCGACACCGGCGCGCATTTGGCGCTGGTGCTCGACATGGCGGCACGCCTGGGCGCCGAGCTGCCGGTGCGGCTGGCCTGCCTGACGCACGACCTGGGCAAGGGCACGACACCGGCTGATATTTTGCCGCGCCACCTCGGGCATGAGCAGCGCAGTGCGCAACTGCTCAAAGGGCTGGCTGAGCGCCTGCGCCTGCCGACCGACTGCCGCGCACTGGCCGACGTGATGGCGCGCGAGCACAGCAATATCCACCGCAGTGGCGCTTTCGACGCCGCCGCGCTGGTGCGCCTGCTGGAGCGCTGCGATGCCTTTCGCAAGCCGCAGCGCTTTGGGCAACTCTTGCTGGCCTGCGAGTGCGATGCACGCGGGCGCCTGGGGCTGGCCGAGTCGCCCTACCCGCAACGACCCCGACTGCTGGCGGCCTTGGCAGTTGCCCAAGGCATTGCTACAGAAAAAATAGCTGCTGAGGCAATAGCGGCGGGGGCTGGCGGCCAAAAAATAGGTGAATTCATTCACCTGGCGCGGGTTCGGGCGGTTCAGGCCAGTTTGTCCTAGGCGCTGCCCCGGCGCCCCGCTGGGTGCTCGGCGCATTGCTTGTTATGCTTGGCACCATGTCCCATTTGCTGATTGTCGAAGATGACGACTTGCTGCGCGACGCGTTAAGCGCCCAGCTAACCCAGGCTGGGCACAGTGTCACGCCCGCCAGTGACGGCGCGCGCGCGCAGGCCTTGCTGCTGTCGAGCCGCTTTGACGGCGTGCTGCTGGACCTGGGCTTGCCCCAAGTCAGCGGCATGGCGGTGCTCTGCTGGCTGCGCCAGCGTTTGCCCGCGCTGCCGGTGCTGATCTTGACGGCGCGTGACGGGGTCGAGGACCGGGTCCAGGGGCTCAACGCCGGGGCCGACGATTACCTCACCAAACCGTTCAGCATGGCCGAGCTGCAAGCCCGTCTGGCGGCCATGCTGCGGCGCGCCCGGCTGCCGGCCTTTGGCGGCTCGCTGGAGCTGGGCAGCGAGGGTGCGCGGCACCTGCGGGTTGACGCCAAGTTGCCGCAAGCGTGGCTCGGTGATGAACCCTTGGAACTGACGCAACGCGAGTGGGCACTCTTGTCCTTGCTGGTCAGCCATGCCGGACAGGTGATCAGCCGTGAAGAGGTGCTGTCGGCCTGGCAGTCCGAGCCGGGCGAAGGCGCGGGTTCGAATGCGCTGGAGGTCTATATCCACCGCCTGCGCCGCAAGCTGGCCGACTCCGGGCTCAACATCCGCAACGTGCGCGGCCTGGGTTACCTGCTGGAGTCCCCGGCGCCGTGAGCCCGGGCGACACGCTGGCGCAGGAAGGCGCGGGCACGGCCGGCCATGGTTTGTCGCTCAAACGGCAATTGCTGTTGTGGCTGTTGTTGCCCCAATTGGTGCTGTGGCTGGTGGGCGGCGCCCTGGCCTACCGGATTGCGCTGAATTACGCTGAAAAAGGCATCGACCAATCCCTGACGCAATCGGTGCGCTCGCTGGCACGCCAGGTCAAGCCGATTGGTTCGGGCCTGCTGATCGACTTTCCGCGCGCCGCGCAAGACATCATCGAGCAGGACCCGCAAGACCGGGTGAGTTACCTGGTTTCGTCGCCGCCGGGGAGTTTTCTGCTGGGCAACGGCCGCTTGCCGGGCCCGCCCCAGAATCTCAAGCCGGTCACCGGCGAACCCGTGTTGTACAACGTGGTGGTAGACGGCAAACCGATGCGGGTGGCGCTGCTGGAAGTCAACTACGGGGAGGCGACTTCGCCGCAACGCTTGCGGGTGCAGGTGGCCAAAAGCCTGGTGCTGCAGCAGCGTTTGACGGCGGAGCTGGTGGCCGACATGCTGGTGCCCTTGCTCTTGTTGGGCACGCTGCTGAGTGTGCTGGTGTATGGCGGCATCTCGCGCGGCTTGCGCCCGCTGACCCGGCTGCAGGCGCAGCTGGGTCAATTGGGTCAGCGGCACGAACAGAATGTGTCGGCACTGTCACCGATCGAGATGACGCAGGCGCCGCAAGAGGTGCATGCGCTGGCGGCAGCGGTCAACCAATTGCTGGCGGCGGTGCGGCGCAGCCTGGGGCAGGAAAAGCGCTTTTTGAACGACGCGGCGCATCAGTTGCGCACGCCGCTGGCGGGTTTGATCAGCCAGACCGAGCTGGCGCTGGCCGAGACCGATCCGCCCGCCCTGCGTACCCGCCTGAGCAAGGTGCTCGCCGGGGCGCAACGCAGTGCCCATCTGGTGCAGCAACTGCTGTCTCTGGCGCGCAACGAGGCCGAGGTGCGCCTGCAAGCGCTTGACCTGGCCGCGCTGGCGCGCGAGGTGGCGCGCGACTGGACGCCGCGCGCGCTGAGCGCGGGCGTCGACCTGGGCTACGAGGGCGCCGATCGCTTGTGGGTGCAAGGCGAAGCCATGCTGCTGCGCGAAGCGGTGAGCAACCTGCTCGACAACGCCCTCTTGTATGCCGGCAAAGGCAGTGTGGTGACGCTGCGCGTGACGCAGAGGCAGCAGCAGGCGCTGCTGGAAGTTGAAGACAATGGCCCCGGCTTGTCGGCGACTGAAAGGGAACATCTGTTTGAGCGCTTCTGGCGCGCCAGCGAGCTGCCTGGGGGCTGCGGCCTGGGCCTGGCCATCGTGGCCGAGATCGCCCAGCGCCACGGTGGCAGCGCCAGCGCGCAGGCGGTGCAGCCGCACGGCCTGCGCGTGCGGCTCAGCCTGCTGCTGGCGGCTGCCGACTTTGAAGCGTTCATGGCCACTCAGGCCAGCCGAGCGCCCGAAGGGGCAGCTTAAACCAGCCGCAAGCCGCTTTGCGCGTCAAACCAGTTGTTGTGCCGCCCGCTGACGGACAGACCGACGACGTCGCCCATCAAAACCTGCGTGCTGGGCGGTGTGCGCACCGTGATCAAGCCGACAGCGGTTTTCACCACGACATAGGTGTCAGCGCCGGTCGGCTCCACCAGGATCACTTCACCGCGCCAGGCGGCATCGGGGTCGAGGTGAACGTGCTCGGGGCGCTGGCCCAGCGTGACCTTGCCAGCGGTTGGACACGGTAGCGGCAATGTCCCGCCTTCGAAGGAAAACAGCGCATCAGCCCCCGCTCCGCTTGCCTGACCAGCTATAAAATTCATAGTTGGCGAACCAATGAAGCCGGCCACATAGGTATTGGCCGGGCGGCGGTAGATGTCGTCGGGCGTGCCAATTTGCTGCAGGATGCCGTCTTTCATGACGGCAATGCGGCTGCCCAGCGTCATGGCCTCGATCTGGTCATGCGTCACATAGACGCTGGTAATGCCTGACACCAGATGCAGGCGCTTGATCTCGGCGCGCATCTCGACGCGCAGCTTGGCGTCCAGGTTGCTCAAAGGTTCGTCAAACAAAAACAGCTGCGGGTCACGCGCCAGGGCGCGGCCCATGGCCACGCGCTGACGCTGGCCGCCGGAGAGCTGCGCCGGTCGGCGGTCCAGCAGTTGCTCAATCTGCAGCATGGCGGCCACCTCATGGATGCGCTTGAGGCGCTCCGCTTTGGGCACCTTGCGCATCTCCAGCGCAAAGCCAATGTTCTCAAGCACGCTCATGGTCGGGTAGAGCGCATAGCTCTGGAACACCATGGCAATGTCGCGCTGGGCCGGGGCCACGCCGATGACATTTTTGCCGGCGATGCGCAGTTCGCCCTCAGTCGGTTCTTCCAGCCCGGCAATGATATTGAGCAGGGTCGATTTGCCGCAGCCCGAGGGCCCGACCAGAATCAGAAATTCGCCGGGTGCGACCTCGATGTCGATCTTCTTCAGCACTTCGACCGCCTTGGCGCCCTTGCCAAAGACCTTGCGAATACCTGCAATGTGAAGCGAAGCTGCCATGTGTTTATCCTTTGACCGCGCCCGCGGTCAGACCCTTGACAAAATATTGACCGGCCAGCACATAGACCAGCATGGTGGGCAAACCGGCGATGACGGCGGCGGCCATGTCGACGTTGTAGCTCTTGACGCTGCTGGAGGTGTTGGCCATGTTGTTCAGGCCGACGGTGATCGGCTTGCTGTCCGCACCGCTGAAGGCCACGCCAAACAGAAAATCATTCCAGATGTTGGTGAACTGCCAGATCAGCGTCACCATCAAAATCGGGGTTGACATCGGAATCACGATGCGGAAAAAAATACGCCAGAAACCAGCGCCGTCGATGCGCGCGGCGTTGACCAGCTCTTTGGGAATGGCGGTGTAGTAGTTGCGGAAAAACAGCGTGGTTCCGGCCAGCCCGGCGATGCAATGCACCAGAATCAAGCCGCCCAAGGAGCTGGACAAACCCAGGTAGCCCAGCACCTGGCTCATCGGCAACAGCACCACTTGAAACGGCATGAACACACCAAACAGCATGAAGCCAAACAGCACCTCGCTGCCGGTGAATTTCCACAGGCTCAGCACGTAGCCGTTGATGGCGCCCCAGGCGGTCGAGATCAGCACCGCAGGCACCGCCATGATGACCGAGTTGACAAAATAAGGCTTCAAACCGCGGCAATCGACCCCGGTGCAGGCGCTGGACCAGGCCAGTTGCCAGGACTCGAAGTTCAGCGAGTTGGGCCAGCTCAGCAGGTTGCCGGAGCGAATCTGGGCGGCGTCCTTGAACGAGGTGGCCAGCATCACATAAAGCGGGGCCAGAAAGAGCAGGGCCGCCATCAGCAAAATGCCGTAAATCAGGGCCCGGGGCAGGTGTTTGGCAATCATGGTGGGGCCCGGGATCAGCGCTCGTGCGGCTTGGCCCGCAGCTCGCTGTAAAGGTAAGGGACGACGATCGCCGCCACGGTGGCGAGCATCATGGTGGCGCTGGCCGCGCCCAAGCCGATCTGGCCGCGGGTAAAGCTCATCACGTACATGAAAGTGGCCGGCACATCCGACGAATAGCCGGGGCCGCCCGCGGTCAAGGCCATGACCAGATCAAAACTCTTGATCGACAGGTGCGACAGTACCAGCACCGTGGAGAACACCACCGGGCGCAGGATCGGCAGAATGATGCGCCAGTAAATGCGCGGCAAGGACGCGCCATCGATCTGCGCCGCCTTGATGATGCTGTCGTCAATGCCGCGCAAGCCCGCCAGCGACAGCGCCATGGCAAAGCCGGCGGATTGCCAGATACCGGCAATCACCACGCAGTAAATAGCGGTGTCGCTTTGCACCAGCCAGTCAAAGTGGAAGCTGGCCCAACCGAGGTCGTGCATCAGTTTTTCGAGCCCCAGGCTGGGGTTCAAAATCCATTTCCAGGCGGTGCCGGTCACGATGAACGACAGCGCCATCGGGTACAGGTAAACGGTGCGCAGCACGCCTTCAAAACGAATTTTCTGATCCAGAAAAATCGCCAAGCCCATGCCCAGCAGCATGGAACCACCGACATACAGCAGGCTGAAAATACCCAGGTTTTTCAGCGCCACGAGCCAGCGGTCCATCTCCCACAGACTCACGTACTGCTGCAAGCCGACGAACTCGTCGTAGTTGGGCAACATGCGTGAACCGGTGACCGACAGCACCCCGTTCCAGATCATGAAGCCGTAAATGAAGGCGAAGCCGAGCACAAAGCCCGGCGCGATCACCAGCTTGGGCAGCACGTTTTCAAATGATTTCATAAACACTCTGCTTATTGGGTTGAAAACCGGGGAACCCTTGTTGTGCGGCCTGCGTTACGTTAGGACCAGACGAGCCGGGTGTTGCACTGCGTTCGTGTCCCCCGCCAGAAAGCCTCCGGCTTTCTGGCTCCTCCTTGACCTCACTTCGCGCACCACCCGGCTCATCTGATCCCGGCACGGTTTTGGTTTGCCGAAATGTGAATCCAAATTCAAACCTGAGCGTCTAGCAGTAGGGTTGGGGTGCGTGCCATAGCGAAGTCTAGGAGGAGCCCGGCACGGGCGGGGGACATGAGCGGTGGCAGGCACCCCGACCCTGCTGCGGGTACTCGCTACAGACGCTAGCCACAGACATCTGTAACAGTTGCGAAACCCGCCTTACTTGGTCGCCGCCGCCTTGACCATGTTCTTCATGGCTGTATCGGGGGTCATCTTGTCGTCGTTCCAGAATTGACTGACGACATCTTTCATTGCGCCGGTCTGAGCGGGCTTGAGCGCCATATCCTGGGACACTGAAGGGACCAGACCGCCCGATTTCGCGGTGTCGACAAATTCCTTGGCCGACAGCTTGGCGCACTCGTCAAACTTGTCCATGTTCATGTTCAAGCGAACCGGGATGGAGCCTTTGTTCAGGTTGAATACTTCCTGGAATTCAGGGCTCATGATGGCCACGCCGAGGTCTGCCTGCGCTTTCTGGGCGGCCGCATCCTTGAGTTTGAACATGGCGAATGAATCCACGTTGAAGGTGTAAGTGCCCGCATTGCCAGGTGCTGCGGCACAAAGGAAATCTTTGCCCGGTACCTTACCGGCAGCGACAAATTCGCCCTTGGCCCAATCGCCCATGAACTGGAAGCCCGCTTTCTCCTGAATCACCATGGCCGTGGCGATATTCCAGTCGCGCCCCACGGCGCCTGCATCGGTGTAGCCTTTGAGCTTGCGAAAGGTCTCCAGCGACTTCTTCATTGAGTCGCTGTTCAGCGCTTTAGGGTCAAGTTTGACAAACGCATCGTTGTAAAACTTGACACCGCCGACACCGAGCGCCACCGGCTCAAAGTTGGTGAAGTCATTCCAGGCATTGCCACCCGTTGCGACCGGGATAAATCCCGCTTTCTTGATCTTGTCGGCAGCGGCAAAAAAATCATTCCAGGTTTTGGGCATACCCGTCACGCCGGATTTTTTCAGCACCGCCGCATTGGCCCACAACCAGTTGACGCGGTGCACATTGACCGGAACCGCAATGTAGTTCCCTTTGTATTTCATGCCGTCTGCCACCGCCTTGGGCAGCAGGCTGTCCCAGTTTTCAGCTTTGGCAATCGAATCGAGGTTGGCCAACACGCCTTCACTGGCCCATTCTTGCAGCGCCGGGCCTTTGATCTGGGCGGCAGCGGGCGGGTTGCCGGCCACCACACGGCTCTTGAGCACGGTCATGGCGTTGTCCCCGCCGCCGCCAGCCACCGCAAAGTCTTTCCAGGTGTGGCCCTTGCTTTGCATGATTTTTTTCAATTCCCCGACCGACTTGGCTTCGCCGCCCGATGTCCACCAATGCAGCACTTCAACCTCACCGGCCAATGCCGAGGCGCCAGCCACCATAAATGCCACGGCCGCAGCCAGTTTTGAAAGTTTCAACATAGTGATTCCTGATTTGCTTGCTTCGACGGCACCGCAGGCGATGAAGCAGTGGGTTGATTCGCGTGAACACCGTGTCACCCGAATTAATTAATTGTTAATTAATTCCCAACAATTCGCAAGAGGAATTTTCCCTAGGATGAAAAGGGCGGCTCAAGCCACCAGGGCCAGCGCGCCAAAGTCGCCCACCTGTTCACCCAAACCCGCGTTCACCAACTCACAGCCGTCCGTCAGGGCTGGCAGTTTGCCGTGAATGTAGCCCTGTAATTTGGGCAACAGCAAGGCCCGGTGATGCCAGAAGACGCTGCCACCGAGGCTGATGCGCTCCAGATCCAGGGTGACTATCAGGTTGTACAAGGTGCGGCCCATGATCCGACAAAATTCATCAATAATGGCTGTGGCCCCCGTATTACCTGCATAAGCAGCTGCAAAAAGAGTAGCAGAATCGGCGTAACCGAGAAGCCCGAAGCGCCTTGGAATGGCGTTGCCGGCAATCAGACCTTCGACATCGCCGACGTTGCCGCAGCCGCACAGGGCGTCATTGTTGTCGCTCACGAACAGATGACCGGCGTGGCCGGCGTTGCCGTTTTTACCGCGCAGCACATGGCCGTCCACACACAGACCGACACCGATGCCGGTGCTCCAGGTGACGTAGGCGCAGTTGGCCAGCGCCAAGCCGTTGACCTGCAGCGCGCCCCAGCGCCGCTCGGCCTCCAGGGCGCCGATGCCATCGTTTTCAACCCGCACGTTCGCAAACAGCTGGCGCAACGGCGCCTCCAGCAAGGCGGTGTGCCAGTTGTTGGGCAGGCCGCGCGCCTTGCCCGCCAGGCCGCCGCAAATATTGGGTGCCGCCAGTTCCACCAGACCCTGGTTCAACACAAACGGCCCGCAGGAGGCGACCCCGAGTGCCGACAGCGCGCCGGTTGCCACGCCCGCTTGCGCGCAACTCTGCCCGATCAGACGGATGACTTGCAAGGCCAGGGCATCATTGGCGCCTTCTTTGGCCGTGGGCTCGGCCACCCGGCCGCGCACGCCCTGTTCGTCGGCGATGCTGACCGCCACTTTGGTGCCGCCAATGTCCACGCAAGCGACCGGCGCGGCGCCCGGCGCCAGGCGAAATCTGTCAGATAAAACGTTTTGATTCATGGTGTTCATTTCAACAAGGGGCGATTCCCAGCAGGGTGGCAAGGCGTTGGTCACATCCGGCCATAGTCGTCGCTCAGGCGCAGGATGTCATCTTCGCCCAAATACGGTCCCAACTGGATTTCAATGATTTCAACCGGCGCGGCGCTGCGGTTCGCCAGCCGGTGCACCTGGCCGATGGCAATGTCCACATGGGCGCCCGGCGCCAGGGTCAGCACTTGCTCGCCCAGTGTGATCTGGGCTTGGCCCAGCACCACGACCCAGTGTTCGGCCCGCTGCTGATGCTTTTGCAGGCTCAGTTGCTGGCCCGGATTGACACGGATGCGTTTCACTTTGTGGCCCGGCCCCTCGGAGAGGGTTTCATACCAGCCCCAAGGCCGCTCGGTGCGTTCTATCGTTTCGCTTCTTGCGGGGCTGGTCATGGCGCTGTGGGTGAAGTCAATGAGCCCCGATGCTAATCGCTCAGCGCTGCCTGGGTTACGGCGGCGTTACCGTTGGGGTTGCTGCGCCAGCGCCCAGCGCACGATGTCGGCGGCGCCCATGGCCCCGGCCTGACGAGCCAGCTCTTTGCCATTTGAGAACAGGGCCAGCGTCGGAATGCTGCGGATGTTGAAGCGCGCCCCCAAGGCCTGCGCCTCTTCGGTGTTGACCTTGGCCAGGCGAAAGCGCGGCTCCAGCTGCTTTGCTGCCTGCTCAAACGCGGGCGCCATCTGGCGACACGGGCCACACCACGGCGCCCAAAAGTCCACCAGCACCGGAATCTGGCTGCGGCTGATGTGCCGCTCAAAACTGCGCTCGTCGAGCGCCAGCGAATGCGCCATAAACAGCGGCTGGTGGCAGCTACCGCAGTCGGGCGCGTTGGTCAAATCATCACTGCGCACCCGGTTGGTGGTGTGGCAGTGCGGACAAATGATGTGCAAAGCGTCAGTCATGATGTAAATCCCTTTCTGCCCCTCAGATGGAGGTCAATCCGGCAAGGATCAAGTGCTACATATTTTATAGCTTCTTGCCTAAGCGCTTAGCGGGCTGCAGCCGATAGAGACCCTGAACTCACGGCGTTCATGCGGCAGGAGGTCAAGCGTAGCGCTTGTTGCGCAAATTGTTCTTCATTTCACTCAGCAGGGGCTGCAACTTGTCGCCGCCAATGCGCAAGGCCACGCAGGTGGCCAGGATGTCGATGATCAGCAAATGCAGCAGGCGCGACACCATCGGGCTGTACCGATCAAACCCTTCCGGGTGGTCGGCGGCCAGGTGAATGTGGCCGGCCGCTGCCAGCGGTGAGCCGCTGGCGGTGATGACGATGGTGGTGGCGCCGTGTTGGCGCGCAATGGCGCAGGCGTCCATCAAGTCGCGCGTGCGGCCTGAGTTGGAGATGATGACCACGCAGTCGCCCGGCCGCAACAGCGTTGCACCCATCACCTGCATGTGGCCATCGCTGTAGACGACGGTATTGATGCCCAGGCGGAAAAACTTGTGCTGCGCGTCCTGCGCCACGATGGCGGAGTTGCCGACGCCAAAAAACTCGATGCGTTTGCCCTGCTCGTAGGCCTGCACCAGCGCGATCGCGGTCTTATCGATTGCCACCGTGCTGGCGTCGTTGCGGTACTTTAAAAACGCGGCCACCGTGTTGTCGATGACCTTGACCATGATGTCGCTGGTCTTGTCATCGGCATCGACGCTGCGGTGAATGAAGGGCACGCCCTCGCTCACGCTGCCCGCCAGCTTGCGTTTGAAGTCCGACAGCCCGTCGTAGCCGACGCTGCGGCAAAATCGCACCACCGTGGGTTTGCTCACATGCGAGCGCTGCGCCAGCACGCTGATCGGCTGCATGGCAAAGCTGCGCGGATCACTCAACACGAGATGGGCCACGCGCTGTTCCGCGGGTGCCAGTGAGGCCAGACAGGCTTTGATGCGGTCAAGCATGAAGCTGGCCCCCACGCTTGTCACTGCGTGTACTACGCTGCCCCCCGAGGGGGCTGTGCTTGCTTGGGGCGGCCCGGCGCGGCGCACTATGGCCCCCACGCTTGTCACTGCGTGTACTGCGCTGCACTCCGAGGTGGCTAATCTTCCTTGGGGCGGCCCGGCGGAAAATTGCCCTCATCGGGGGTTCCCACGGGCTTAACATTCTTCCGCCCAGCAATAGCCGTCGCGCGCAATCATGGCGCTCGACGCGCTGGGCCCCCAAGTGCCGGCCGCGTACAGGCGGGGCCCAAGCGGGTCGTTGTTCCAGTGTTCCAGGATGGGCTCGACCCAGCGCCAGGCCTCTTCTTGCTCGTCGCTGCGCACAAACAGGTTCAGGCGGCCGTCGATCACGTCCAGCAGCAGGCGCTCATAAGCGCCGACGCGTTCGGAGCCAAAGCGCTTGTCAAAATCGAGATCAAGCTGCACCGGCGACAGGGTTTGTGAATTGCGGCGGTTGCTTTGCCCCTGCGCCAGCAGGTGCAATTCCAGACCATCCCTGGGCTGCAGGTTGATCACCAGCCGATTGGCATCGCCAATTTGCGAATTGAAAATGGCATGCGGTGTGGGCCGGAAATTGATCACAATGCGAGCGTCGCGCCCGGCCAGGCGTTTGCCGGTGCGGATGTAAAACGGCACGCCCGCCCAGCGCCAATTCGAAATTTCGGTGCGCAGGGCGACGAAGGTTTCGGTGGCGCTGTGCGGATCAACGCCGCTCTCCTCGCGGTAGGCCGCCACCGGCACGCCGTCGATGGCGCCGGCGGCGTACTGGCCGCGAATCACGTCCTGCGTCAGCGATGGCGCGGTCCAGGGTTTGAGCGAGCGCAACACCTTGAGTTTCTCGTCGCGAATCGCATCGGCATGCGTGTTGATGGGCGGCTCCATGCCAATGGCGCACAGCAGTTGCAGCGCGTGGTTTTGCACCATATCGCGCAGCGCGCCGGTGGTTTCGTAGAACGCACCGCGTTGCTCCACGCCCAGTTCTTCAGCAATGGTGATCTGGATGTTGGCAATGTGTTCGCGCCGCCACAAGGGTTCAAACAAGGCATTGCCAAAGCGAAGTGCAAACAGGTTTTGCACTGCGGGCTTGCCCAGGTAATGGTCGATGCGAAAAACATGCTTCTCGCCAAAAACCTGGCTCACGGTGTGGTTGATGGCGCGGTTGCTGGCCAGATCGTGACCCAGTGGCTTCTCCAGCACGACCCGGGTTTGCGGCGTGTTCAGGCCACAAACGGCCAACTGCTCGCACACGGTGGTGAACAGCGCGGGGGCGGTGGCGACGTACATCACCACGATGTCGGCCGGGCGCTCGGCCAGCTTGGCGACCAGGCGGGCGTAGTCGCCGGGGTGGGACAAATCCATCTGCACGAATTCAAGCAACGTCGCAAATCGGCAGAACTCTTCTTCGCTGGGGCGCTTGGCCAACTCCACCTGGTCGAAGCGGGCGCAAATCCGCGCCTGGTATTGCGCCGGGCTGAGATCCTCGCGGCCGACGCCAATGATGCGGCCGTCAGCCGGCAGCGTGCCATGGCGAAAGGCTTGAAACAGCGCCGGCATCAATTTGCGCCAGGCCAGGTCGCCGGTGCCGCCAAACAAAACGAGGTCAAAACTCATGGCTGAAATATAGTCGGATGAAAATCAGCTGTTAATGTAACTTAGTTTCATATTTTTTAACAAATCGTGTAACTCCTGGGTGCTCCAGGCCAAGTTGTCGCCCGATAATGACGCCATGAACCAACTCGATGCCCTCAAACAATTCACCACCGTGGTGGCTGACACCGGCGACTTCAGGCAAATGGATACCTACTTGCCGCAGGATGCCACCACCAACCCGTCGCTGATCCTCAAGGCCGTTCAAAAACCGGATTACCGCACGTTGCTGCTTGAGACCGTGACGCAGTTCCGGGGGCGACCGACCGACGAATTGATGGACCGGTTGCTGGTGCGTTTTGGCTGCGAGATTCTGTCGATCATTCCGGGGCGCGTCTCGACCGAAGTCGATGCGCGGTTGAGTTTTGACACGGTGGCCAGCGTGGCCCGGGCCGAACGCCTGATTGAGCTGTACCAGGGGCAGGGGATTCACATCGACCGGGTGCTCATCAAAGTGGCGGCCACCTGGGAGGGCATTGCCGCCGCCGAGCAACTGGAGCGGCGTGGCATTCACACCAATTTGACGCTGCTGTTCTCGTTTTGCCAGGCGGTGGCCTGTGCACAGGCCAAGGTGCAGCTGATTTCCCCCTTTGTCGGCCGCATTTACGACTGGTACAAGAAGTCGGCCGGCCCCGCGTGGGTCGAGGCTGACAACGCGGGTGCCAATGACCCCGGCGTCCGGTCGGTGACGCAAATATTCAACTACTACAAAAAGTTTGGCATTGGCACCGAGATCATGGGCGCGAGCTTTCGCAACGTCGGGCAAATCACGGCGCTGGCGGGCTGCGACCTGCTCACCATCAGCCCGGAGCTGCTGGCCGCGCTGGCCGCTTGCAAAGTGCCGCTGGCGCGCGCACTCGACCCCAGCGCCGCCCCATCGCTGGACTTGAGCCCGGTGCACTATGACGAAGCGGGCTTTCGGTTTGCACTCAATGAAGATGCCATGGCGACCGAGAAATTGGCCGAAGGTATCCGCGCCTTTTGTGTGGATGCGGGCAAGCTCGACCAACTGTTGCTGGCCGCTTGACGGATCGATGGAGGAATTGCCATGACACCGACCCGTTGTGACCGCAGCCCCGCCTGGAGCGCGCTGCAAGCCGCTTATAAAATGCAGGGTCAGGCCTTCGATTTGCGCCAGGCCTTTGCCCAGGATGCGGACCGGTTTGAGACCTTCAGCCAAAGCGCACCCCATGTTTTTGCGGATCTGTCCAAAAATCTGATCGACGCCGCGACCCAGCAACTGCTGTTCGATCTGGCACGCCAGACCGGCGTGGAGCAACACCGGGATGCGATGTTTGCCGGAGAAAAAATCAACCGCACCGAGCAGCGGGCGGTCATGCACTGGTTATTAAGAAATCCGGCCCCAGCCCCCGTAGATATTGGGCAAGTAGCTATTAAAAATATAGCTTATGGGGCGCCAGCTAAAAACCTTGCCAGCGCGCTGGCGCAGGTGCACACGACGCTGCAGGCGATGCTGGCGTTTGCCGCGGCCGTGCGTGCCGACGACACCATCACCGATGTCGTCAACATCGGCATCGGCGGCTCCGACCTCGGGCCGCAAATGGCGGTGCTGGCGCTGGACGCGTTTGTTGCCCCTGGCAAGCGCTTTCACTTTGTCTCGAACGTGGACGGGCATGAACTGGCCAGCGTGTTGCAGAGCGTCAAGCCGCAGAGCACGCTGTTTTTGATTGCCAGCAAGACCTTCACCACCATTGAGACCATGACCAATGCCGAGTCGGCCAAACGCTGGTTCTTGCGCCAAGGCGGCACCGACATCGGCCGCCATTTTGCGGCACTCACCACCAACGTGGTGGCCGCCAACGCTTTTGGCATCCGCACGACTTTTGGTTTTTGGGACTGGGTCGGCGGGCGTTACTCCGTCTGGTCGGCGATCGGCCTGCCGCTGGCCATTGCGATTGGCGCTGATGGATTTCGCGAATTTCTGGCGGGGGCGCACGCCATGGACGAGCACTTTCGCAGCGCACCGCTGGAACAGAATCTGCCGCTGCGCCTGGGCCTGCTCGATGTCTGGTACCGCAACTTTCACGGTTTCAGCAGCCGCAGCATTGCGCCCTACCACAGCGCCTTGAAGCGTTATCCGGCGTATTTGCAGCAGCTGGAAATGGAGAGCAACGGCAAGCGGGTCGATGCGCAGGGTGAGACGCTGCCCTATGGCACGGCGCCGGTGCTGTGGGGCGAGCCCGGCACCAACGGCCAGCACGCTTATTTTCAGATGCTGCACCAGGGCACCGACGTGGTGCCGGTCGAGTTTGTGGCGGTGAAACAGCCGAAACACGATTTGTCCGGCCACCACGGCTTGTTGCTGGCCAATGCGCTGGCACAAGCGCAAGCCCTGATGGTGGGCAAGAGCGCCGACGCCGGGCCGCCCCAAGGCGGCGCAGCCTCCTCGGGGGGCAGCGAGCCACATGCAATGGGCGAGCGTGGGGGCAACGTGCTTTCGGGCGGGCATAAAAACTTTCCCGGCAACCGGCCCAGCACCTTTTTGCTGCTGGAGGCGCTGACCCCCGCCAGCCTGGGCGCGTTGATTGCCTTGCAGGAGCACCGCGTTTTTGTCAGCGGCTCGGTCTGGGGCATCAACAGCTTTGACCAATGGGGCGTGGAGCTGGGCAAGGTGTTGGCCAAGGAGGTGGCGCTGCGTCTGTCTAGCGGCAACCTGACTGGCTTGGATGGCTCCACGGCGGGACTGCTTGCTAGATTGCGGGCCTGATCGTGTTGATGCGGGGGCCCGGAATTCCCCATGAACGTCGTCTTTGACTTTGGCGCGGTGTTGTTCACCTGGCGCCCGGCCGAGCTGCTGCGTCGCCATTTCCCCGAGCGTGCTGCCTCAGCGCCTCAGGCGGCAGACCTGGCACAGGCGGTGTTTGGTCACGCCGACTGGCACCAGTTTGACCGCGGCGTCCTGTCGATGGATGCAGTGGTCACACGCACCGCCGCACGGCTTGGCCTGGACCCTGACGCGCTGGCGCGCGTGGTGGAAACTATCCCAGATCATCTGGTACCGATGCAGGAGACGCTGGCTTTGCTGGCGCAGTTGCACTCTCTGCGTGAGCAGCAGGGCGATGCGCCCAAACTCTACTTCTTGTCCAACATGCCGGCGCCGTATGCCCGCACCTTGGTGCAGCGTCATGCCTTTTTACAGTGGTTCGACGGCGGCATCTTCTCCAGCGATGTGCATTTGGTCAAACCTGAAGCAGAAATTTACGCCTTGCTGGAAAGTCGCTACGCCCTGGCGCCGGCCCAGACGATTTTCATTGATGACCATGCGGCCAATGTGCAAGCAGCACGGGCGCGCGGCTGGCAGGGCATCGCGTTTGAATCAGCGCCGCAAGTGCGGGCGCAGTTGCGGCGCCATGGGATTGAGCTACGGGCCTGACAGGTAGTCGCTTTTGAAACGCTGCAGGGTGGCTTGGTATCGCGCGCGGCCGACGTCCTGCAGATCGCTGTGCGCGCCGCCTTCAATGGCGAGCCAGCGTTTGGGCGCATTGGCCGCCGCAAATAACTGTCGGCCCAGAGACATCGGAATCGTGGTGTCAGCACCGCCATGGATCATCAACAGCGGGGCGTGTACGCGGGCTATCTTGTCAATCGAGGCAAAGCGTTCGTTGTTGAATTGCAGCAAGAGCGACGCCACAAAGCCCGCCTCGCTCGCTACGTCCACAAAGCTGGTGAAGGCCGACTCCAGAATCAGCGCGCCGTAATCCTGCGGCGCCCGCAAGCGGCTGGCCAGTTCCACCGCGACCCCACTGCCCATGGAGTGGCCGTAGATGACCCGCTGGCTGGCGCGTGGCTCGCGGCGCTGCAACTCGGCCCACGCGGCATCGGCATCCTGCACCAGGGTTTGTTCCGACGGTGTGATCGCGCTGCTCAAGCCCCAGCCCCGGTATTCCAGCGCCAACACGGCAAAACCGGCCTCGCGCAGCGCCTCGATCTTGTGCTGGTTTTGCGGCACAGTGCGAAACGTGCCATGCAGGTACAAAAGCGTCGGCGCTTCTTTGTCAGGATGCGGAAGCCACCAGAGTTCGATGCGCTGGGTGCTGTTGGCCGCGTGGGCTTGGGCTGGCAGATCGATGAAGTAGTGCTCGTCACCGGCGCCCAAATCAGTCAACTGAGCCGGGGTACCCAGTGTGGGGCGGTAGATCAGCAGGCGCTGACGTGCATCCAGCCAGGCGCAACCGCTGCTGGCTAGCACGGACAGGATCAACAAAATCTTCAGCCAGCGTCTGGCGGCCTCAGCCATGGCCCAATGGGCAGCAGTTACACTGCGACTCCTTTGCATCCGTCCGCGCCCGTTGTTTCCCATGAATAAATTGATTCCCATCGCTTTTGGTCTGATTGTGGCCCAGCTGGCCGGCAACGCCCTGGCCGTGCCCGCTTTCCTCTCCAGTCTGGCCCAGGACAAGGTGCTGAGCTGGCAGTTCAGCCCCTACACCCTGCATTACCGCCCCAGTGACGACCATAAGAATGTCGTGATGGTGGGCGTGGAGCGCGAGTACCCCGATGCCAAGCTGGATGGTTTCACGCTGTTTACCAATTCCTTCGGTCAGCCGACGGTGTATGTCTATCCGTGGGGCGGCGCTTATCATGATCTGGGCGGTGTCAAGCGCTTGTCATTCAAGTGGACAGCCGGTTTGCTCTATGGCTACAAAGATCCCTATAAGGATAAAGTGCCGTACAACCACAACGGTTTTTCACCCGCGGTCATTCCCGCCCTGGCTTATGAATTCAAGCCCGGCTGGTCCGGTCAATTGAACTTTTTGGGTACCGCTGGCTTGATGTTTCAGGTCAACGCCCCGTTCAACTGAGAGCGCAATCGTTGCAGGATTTATGGATGAAATGAGGCGGTAGCCCCCGTAGAATAAGCCTAATACGCTATTCATTAAATAGCAAAAAACCCGCAAGGCTCAGAGCTTTGCGGGTTTTTTATTTGTGTCGGGTGCCACAACAGCACGTCGACGCAGCATGACGATCTGCAGCTAGGCGTTTGGGTGCAGACAGTAGCAGCGCTACGGCCAACCCAAACAACGACGCTGCAGGTCGTCAGGCAAGGAACACCTTACATGCCCATGCCGCCCATGCCGCCCATCCCACCCATATCGCCACCACCCATGCCGCCGCCAGCCGACTCGTCCTTCGGCGCCTCTGCAATCATGCACTCGGTGGTCAACATCAAGGACGCGACCGACGCTGCGTTTTGCAGAGCCGTGCGGGTCACTTTGGTGGGGTCCAGAATACCCATTTCGATCATGTCGCCATAGGTGTCGTTGGCAGCGTTGAAGCCGTAGTTGCCGGTGCCGGCCAACACCGCGTTCACCACCACCGAGGCTTCGCCGCCGGCGTTGTACACGATCTCGCGCAGCGGCGCTTCAATCGCTTTCATCACCAGCTTGATACCGGCGTCCTGGTCGGCGTTGGCGCCCTTGATGGTGCCAACCGCTTGCTTGGCGCGCAGCAGAGCGACGCCGCCGCCAGCCACGATGCCTTCTTCCACGGCAGCGCGGGTGGCATGCAGGGCGTCTTCAACGCGGGCTTTCTTTTCCTTCATTTCGACTTCGGTGGCAGCGCCCACCTTGATCACGGCAACACCGCCGGCCAGCTTGGCCACGCGCTCTTGCAGTTTTTCACGGTCGTAGTCGGACGTGGCTTCTTCGATTTGCACGCGCACTTGTTTCACGCGGGCTTCGATGTCAGCAGCAGCGCCAGCACCGTCGATGATGATGGTGTTTTCTTTGCCCACTTCGATGCGCTTGGCCGAGCCGAGGTCGGCCAGGGTCACTTTTTCGAGCGACATGCCAACTTCTTCAGCGATGACCTTGCCGCCGGTCAGGATGGCGATGTCTTCCAGCATGGCCTTGCGACGATCGCCAAAGCCTGGGGCCTTGACCGCGACCACCTTCAGGATGCCACGGATGGTGTTGACCACCAACGTTGCCAGCGCTTCGCCTTCGACATCTTCCGAGATGATCAGCAAAGGACGGCCCGACTTGGCGACTTGTTCCAGCGTGGGCAGCAGATCACGGATGTTGCTGATCTTCTTGTCGTACAGCAGCACAAACGGGTTGTCCAGCAGCGCGGCTTGCTTTTCCGGGTTGTTGATGAAGTAGGGTGACAGGTAGCCACGGTCAAACTGCATGCCTTCAACTACGTCGAGTTCGCTGTCCAGGGACTTGCCGTCTTCAACCGTGATCACGCCTTCTTTGCCCACTTTGTCCATCGCATCAGCAATGATCTTGCCAATGGCTTCGTCCGAGTTGGCGGAAATGGAGCCAACTTGCGCGATTTCTTTGGAGGTGGTGGTGGCTTTGGACGCCTTTTTGAGCTCGACGATCAGGGCGGAAACCGCTTTGTCGATACCGCGCTTCAGGTCCATCGGGTTCATCCCGGCGGTCACGTACTTCATGCCTTCGTGCACGATGGCCTGCGCCAGCACGGTGGCGGTGGTGGTGCCGTCGCCAGCGATGTCAGATGTTTTGGAAGCCACTTCCTTGACCATCTGCGCACCCATGTTTTGCAGTTTGTCCTTGAGTTCGATTTCCTTGGCGACGGACACACCGTCCTTGGTCACGGTGGGGGCGCCGAAGCTGCGGTCCAGCACCACATTGCGGCCTTTGGGGCCGAGGGTTACCTTGACGGCGTTGGCCAGGATGTTGACACCCTCGACCATGCGTGCGCGGGCTTCGCCGCCGAAAATTACATCTTTTGCTGCCATGATAGGCTCCTAAAATTTAAGTGAAATGAATCGCTAGCCCGCATGGATCATGCGTGGCAAGCTATTAATTTAGTATCGAATTGCTTACTTCTCGACCACAGCGAAGAGGTCGTCTTCTTTCATCACCAGCAATTCGTCGCCTTCGACCTTGACGGTCTGGCCGCTGTACTTGCCAAACAACACGCGGTCGCCGACCTTGACTGCCATCGGGCTGATTTCGCCCTTGTCGTTCTTTTTGCCAGGGCCGACGGCCAGCACTTCACCTTGATCGGGCTTTTCAGCAGCGCTGTCCGGAATGACGATGCCAGAGGCGGTTTTGGTTTCGTTTTCAACGCGTTTGACAATCACGCGATCGTGCAGGGGACGAAGTTTCATGGGAGCTCCTTGGTTTTGAAACAGGGGTTTAATACATGAACTGCCAAAAATCTGGCAGCCATCGTTAACTTGAAGCCAGGGTGCGCAAAGATTTTGAATCTGTTAGCACTCAACGCTTACGAGTGCTAATGATAAGGCCGTTTGAGAGACTTTCAAGAGTCTGCTCATAAAAACCTTGCTGCATAACGCCACTAATTTTTACATTTTGGGCTACTGAGCCTTCCACTTTGGCGTTTCTGTTTGCGCCCCTGGCGCGCAGCGCCAGTCAGGGGTCATGGCGAGAACTGGTAGGTCAGTGACGTGACGGTGCCGACAAAATAGGGTTTAGGCCCCTCGGGCCGTATCCAGGCCACCTCGCCGGTGAACGGCACGGTCATGCCGTCACGCACCTGATAGTTGGACAAACGACCTTCCCAAGGGAGCATGACCATTTCATTACCCACCCCAGCGCCGCGCAACTCGGCGCGGAACGAG
>JANYHL010000084.1 GCA_025359085.1 Gammaproteobacteria bacterium | reverse complement strand
CGATGAGATAGAGCGGGACATTGCACCCATTGAGGTGATGGTCTTCAACATTGGTGCCAATGTCCCTTGCAGCATCCTGGACGAGACCGCAAAAAAGTATTTCAAGATATGGGAGATGGCGTGTTTTAGTGGGTTCCTCGTGGGCCGGGAGGTTGCGCGGCGCATGGTGACCCGCGAGCGGGGCACCATCATCTTCACCGGCGCCACCGCTGGACTGCGCGGGTCAGCCAATTTCGCTGCGTTTGCTGGCGCCAAGCACGCCTTGCGTGCGCTGGCGCAAAGCATGGCGCGAGAACTCGGGCCAAAAAATATTCACGTTGCCCACGTTGTGGTGGACGGTGCCATCGACACTGCATTCATTCGCGACAACGCTCCAGAACGCTACGCCATGAAGGACCAGGACGGGATTCTCAATCCAGATCACCTTGCCGACAACTACTGGCACCTTCACACTCAACCGCGTGACGCCTGGACGCACGAACTCGATTTGCGCCCCTGGATCGAGCGCTGGTAATCACCTGACCTGATCGGACTCCTAGACCATGAACAAAAGCGTTGAATTTCTCTTTGATGTTGGCAGCCCCTATACCTACCTCGCCTACCACCAGCTTCCCAAAATCGCCCGGGCACAAGGAGCCGAGATTATCTGGACACCGGTATTGCTGGGGGGGATATTCCAGGCCACCGGGAACAAAAGCCCAGCCGAGGTAGCCGCCAAGGGTCTTTACTCGAACGTCGATCTGCAACGCTGGGCAAAAGCTTACGGCATCACGATCCAGATGAACCCCAACTTTCCGATCAACACGTTGCCGTTGATGCGCGGCGCGATTGTCATGCAAATGCGCGGCGATGAGGAGTTCCACCGTTATTTGCACACCATCTTCAGCGCCATGTTCGAGAAGCCCCGCAACTTGAACGTCCCTGCCGAGATTGGGGCCGTGCTGGCCGAAGCCGGGTTTGATCCGATGCAGTTCATGGCACTGATCAACGACCAGTCCGTGAAGAATCGCTTGAAAGAAAACACCGCCCATGCAGTCGCTAGAGGCGCATTCGGGGCGCCTACATTCTTTGTGGGCGAGGAAATGTTCTGGGGCCAGGATCGACTGGAGTTTGTGGCAGCGGCGATTTCAACACTCTGAACCTTCGTTTGAATCGGCCACCCATTCAGGTATTGAACATGCACATTGTGGACGCCGTCAGAAGCCGCGAAAAAACGCGGCCTTGGCCGCGTTTTTATGAGCGTTTGCGGCGCTTATTCGATTTTGGCCTTGGCGCGCAGTTCTTCCTGGTACTTGGTCATCTTTTGTTGCTGCAGTTGCTGTCCTATTTGCGGCTTGACATCTTCAAATTTTGGCAACTGCGCCTCGCGCACATCGTCCAGACGAATGATGTGGTAGCCAAACTGTGACTTGACGGGCGTCTCGGTCATCTGGCCCTTGGTCAGCTTGGTCAGGGCTTGCGAGAATTCAGGCACGTAGTTGCTGGGGTTGGCCCAATCCAGATCACCGCCGTTGGCGCCAGAGCCTGAGTCTTTGCTGGACTTCTTGGCGATTTCATCAAATTTGCCACCTTTTTTCAACTGGGCAATGATGGCTTTGGCCTCGGTCTCCTTTTCAACCAGGATGTGGCTCGCACGGTACTCCTTGCCGCTGTTGGCGGCGGCGAACTTGTCGTACTCGGCCTTCATATCAGCGTCGGTGACAGGACTGGTTTTTTGATAGTTGGCGAATAGCTCGCGGATCAGCAGCGTTTGGCGCGCCAGTTCCATCTGATTCTTGAAGTCTTCCGTGGTGTCAAGGCCCTGTTTTTTGGCTTCTTGCATGAAGATTTCACGTGCGATTACTTCGTCTTTTAACTGCCCCTGAATTTCAGGCGTCATGGGACGCCCGGAGCGTGCCACTTGCTGGGCGAGTGCGTCCACACGGGAGGTGGGCACCGCTTTGCCGTTGACGATAGCCACGTTTTGTGCCAATACCGTCGGTGCCAGCGTGCTTAAAAGTGCGGCAGCGGCAATAGCGGACAGAAATTTGATTTTCATTCAGGATACCTGGTTAATAAAGTTTAAAAAAACGTTCAAACAGTGGGTGCTTGGGCTTCAATGGCCAAAGCGTGCAAGCCGTCTGCCATGAAATCGTGCAGCGCATCATACACAAGGCGGTGTCGCATCACGATTGACTTGCCGGTAAATCTATGGGAAGTGATGCGCACTCGAAAATGGGTGCCAAAGCCGCTGCCGTTGGCGCCGGCATGGCCGTGGTGCTGACAGCTTTCATCGATCACCTCCAGCGCGCTGGGTTGCAGGGTGTCGCGCAAGCGCTGTTCAAGTTGCTGCGCGGTGGGGGCGAGGGTGGCGTTCATGGGTGTGCTGGCTCGGGTTATTGAATTCAGGTTTTGGGCTCATCGGCTTTGAGATAGCGCGAAACATAGAAGCCTTGACCCACAATAAAGACCAGTGGAAACGCATAACCCCAGAGCTTGAAATTGACCCAGGCTTCAGTGCTGTAGTAGGCCGCCACGTAGGCATTGATGAGCGACATGAAGACGCAATACACCACCCAGACCTGGTTGAGCCGCATCCACACCTGATCGGGCAATTCCAGCTGGCTGCCCAGCATCAGCTTGAGAAAGTTTTTCTTCCAGACCCAGACAGCCAGTGCCAGCCCAAGGGCCATGGCGGCGTAGAGTACGGTGGGTTTCCACTTGATGAAACGCTCGTCGTGCAGTACCAATGTCAAGGTGCCAAAGACCAGCACCAGCGCCAGCGTGATCTTGTGCATGACCGTCAGTTTGCGGTCCATGGTGTAGATCAGGCCCATTTGAATCACGGTGGCTGCCATCAGGACGCCGGTGCCGACATAAATGTCATAAGCCTTGTACGCGCCGAAAAACAGCAGGATGGGGAAGAAATCAATCAGTATTTTCATGTGGGGTGAATTTTAACGAAGCCGAGTTCATGCAATAGCGCAAGCCGGTGGGGGCCGGGCCGTCTTGAAACACATGGCCCAGATGCGCGCCGCAATCCGGGCAATGGACCTCGGTGCGTTGCATCCCTAGTTTGCCATCAACCTGGGTCGCCACGGCCGCCTCGTCGATGGGTTGAAAATAGCTGGGCCAGCCGCAATGGGTTTCAAATTTGGTCCGGGCGTCAAACAAGGGTTTGTCGCAGCAGATGCAGCTGTAAATGCCCGCCGCCTGGTTGCCTTCGAGCTCGCCGGTGTAGGCGCGCTCGGTGGCTGCATGGCGGGTCACTTCAAACGCCTGCGGTTCGGCGCCTTTGGCTGCGAGCAGGGCTTGCCACTGGGCGTCGGTTTTTTCGATTTTGTAGGTCATGAAAATAGTGCTCCTGAAGTGAGTTGTTAAATAGTTGCCTTGGCAGGCCTGTTGAAATGAAACGCTCAAGAGCTGCAACTGATTTCGATGCCGCTGGCCCAGCCAGGCGGGAAATCGGCGAAGTCATCAAAACCCGGATGTTCTTCATAGGGCGATGCAAGCAGCCTCAGCAAGGTGTCGACTTGAGAAAAGTCTTTCAGTTTTGCGGCTTGGATGGCTTGCTCGCCCAAATGATTGCGCAGCACGAACTTCGGGTTGACTTTAAGCATTAAATCAGCCGCTAGCCACCGTGGAATATGCTTATGACGCTCTGAATATTGTAGTAACCACGCATCGATGTCAGACCGGTCGACAAACAGGTCCCGGACCGCTTGGTCGTCAGCATCGGCGATGCAATGGCTCAGGCGCCGCCAGAAAATGGTGTAGTCCACCGCCTCTTTGGCCAGCAGTTGCAGAATGTCTTGCAGCAGCGCCAGATCAACGCTGGCTGTGCTGGCGCTGGCATCGAGCAGACCCAGCTTGGCCAACATCCGACGCTCAAAGGCGGCTGGAAACACGGTCTTGTAGGATTCCAGCGCCGCGAGGG
>JANYHL010000051.1 GCA_025359085.1 Gammaproteobacteria bacterium | reverse complement strand
ACTGGTGGAGGAGTTTTTTGCGCTGTCGGTAGAGCGGCGCATCACGCACCCGTGCGTGTTGGCCATCACCGACGCGGCGCGCGATCAGCTGATTGGCGCCGCCTAAAACCGCTCGTGCGCCTGCAGGTAGCGCCATTGCCCGGGTGGCAACTGTGTCATCGATACGCGCCCGATGCGCAGGCGCTTCATGCTCACAATTTGCAGCCCCACACGCTCGCACAGATAAGCGATCAGGCCCGGGTGCGAGCCTTTCAGGGCAAAACGCAGCTTCGATGAGGTCTCACCGGTGCTGTTCAGACTGACTTTGACTGGGGGCAGCGGCTGGCCGTCTACTGCCAGGCCTTGGTTGATGCGCTGCAGGTTTTGCGCTGGCACTTCACCCGCCACCTCCACAATCACTTCCTGCTCCATCAACTGAGCGTCTTCGGTGAGTTTGCGCAGCACGCGCCAGTCCTGGGTGAACACGACCAGGCCGCTGGCGGCGGTTTCCAACGGCACGCACGCCGTGAGCTTGGCAAAGTGGCGCTTGAGCAGGCGTACGCCCGACGCATCATCGGTGGCGTGCGTGGCAGCAGTCAGCAATTGCTGCGCCGGTTTGACCTGACGATTGGCCTGGCCGGGTGCGGCCATGGCATCGAAACCAGGTGGCTTGTGCAGCAGCAGCGTCACCGTGGCGAGTTCGAGCAGGCTGGCGTGGGGGTCAATCTCAACGCGCTGCTCGGCGACACGGACCATCGGCTCTTCCACCACTTGCCCGTTCACACTGACCCAGCCGCCTTCAATGTACTGCTCGGCCTCGCGCCGCGAGCAGGGCACCATTTCGGCGACGCGCTTGGCCAGGCGCTCCCCTTCAGGCGTGGCGTGGGGAACAGGTTTTTTAGCTTTGACGTGAATCATGGCGGCATGTTAACCGCCTGCAACAGGTTCAAGCGTCACCAGTTCAGCGGGTCCAGCCGGTAAAACTGCGCCAGTTCGCGGTACAGCGCCGGGTGCTGCTCTGCCATGCGCTGCGGTTGCTCGAAGAACACTTCCGAGATCACGGCAAAAAATTCGGCCGGGTCGGTGGCGCCATAGTCGCTGAACAAGGACGTCTCGTTGGGAGCAGGGCGCATTCGCAGCGCGTCAAACTCGGCCCCCAGCACCTTTGACCAGCGCTCGTAGTGTGTGCGCCGTGCCAGCAGCGGCGCGCCGTTGGCAGCGCCTGTTTCCTGGTCGAGCTGGTGGGCAAATTCATGGATGACGACGTTCTGGCCATCGTCGGGAATGGCCGCACCTTCGAGGGTGTCGTGCCACGACAGGACCACCTGCCCTTCTGACCATGACTCCCCGGACAGCACCTGGCGCGCATGGTGGGCCACGCCGATGCCATCGGTGTGCTCGCGGTCAACCACGAAGCTGCCGGGGTAGACCAGAATCTGGCGAAGGTTGGGGTAGTAGCCGCGCGGGCGATTGAGGATCAGCAGACAGGCCTGCGCCGCAATCGTGACCCGCATCTCGTCGGTGACCGTCAGGCCGTCGCAGCCGATGAAAGCCTTCTCGGCCACCAGGACCTGGATGTGCTGCTTGAGCTGCAACTGCAGGTCGGCCGGCAGCGCCCGCACCAGCGGCACACGGCGTTTGAGGATTTCGCGCCAGGCCGCAGGGAAGGGACGGGCACGAATCCGCTTGCGCTTGCGCTCGGTCAGATAGGGGGCGCCGAGCAGCCATAGAATTAATAGCAGCGCCAGCGCGGAAATAATGAGAGCTGGCAAAGGATCGTCCCCAAGGTTAAGAGTTCAACACACATGAAGCTGGGCATGAGGCGGGCGGTTTCAAGGGGCCAAAATATTGGCACATTGGCACGCTCCCTATCCGGCCGGTAGGCAGCCGGCACCGATCATGATGGCAGAAGTTGGGACGTGGGCCCCCGCCTCATGCTGTCAAATGCCCATAAATCGGTGGGGGCTCACGCCCCAACTTCTGCAAGCAGCGTCCCCGATTCACGTGGCAGGCCTTAATTCTGGTGAGGGACATATGTGCAGCGTTTGCGGGTACTGACGACAGGCAGCTTTCCGGATGCTCAGTTCGACTCAATTCAGCAGCCGGTCGTAACCGCGAACAACGTGCCCTAAGAGCCGTGATTTTTTGCTGATGTCCTCGGGCGATCAAAAGAGCCATTTTTTCTCCGCCATGAACTCACGGATTGGCCCGTTTTACCCTTGGTGGGTTTTGCCAGTGGCAAGGCCGAGGGCACCTTGAAGTGCTAAGTGAGCGAGGCCTCTGAAAGCAGAGCTAAGCATCTCGATGCGTCAATTCATTGGATAATTTTGCCAATGCTGCGTCTAAAACATTGCAGACTTGACAAAAACGGTTTGCCCAGTCATTTTCGGCCTGATCGTCCGCAAGTGACATCAGCATCTCCTGTACATTGCTTTTCCGGGCATCTTTTATTTTGAAGGGCTCGAGTTGGCCGGCGACGTCGACGGAGTAGGTTTCAAACCAGGTAGGGTGCTCCTCATTAATGTCTCTGATCCATTCATCTGGAAAGAGCCCCTCAATAGCAAACCTAGCGCGAACGGAGACGAAGTGCTCATTCGAATTAAAAGGTATATCCTTCTGGCCGAAAAAACCTTGTAACGCTTTTCTTTCGATTTCACCCGCTTCGTCACCGTCAAAAACGGCAACGCAAGCTTGTTCATTTCTTATGAACTGATAGGTTGCCCGCAGAAAGCCACCAAGATGTTTGACTCCACCGAAATCCTCAAATTTAGCTTCGCGGAGATTCTTCCAGCCCTGTTGTTCAATGGGAACTTTTTTAAGAAACCATTGAAATATTTCCCGGTCTGATTTGCCTTCTACAAGAACGTTATATTTTGCGAGGTTATAGAAATCGCCGAATTTTATGCCCAAGGCGGTTCTGATGGACGCCACTGCCTCTTGGAAGCTTTCGAATTTAACAATCTCTGTTCGGCTATTTTTATTGAGTTTTGTTCCACAGACATATGCGGGATCTTGCGGAACGAACGCCATTGAATGCGTGGTTTTAAGAACAATTGCGTCCTTAGCCAAATTCTCCAATATCGCGTTACAACTACTAGCCAAGTGCGGGTGAAGGTACGACTCCGGCTCCTCCAGAAGCCACAACACCTTTCGCCCCTCGATCATTTCCTGTCTTGTGATCCAGCGAAACGCCGCTAGCAAAGCGGTTGTTTGAATCCCCATTCCCTTTTCTTGAATGGGAGTCTTCTGTGGGTCAGCAATCATGAAGTCAAAGCCAGACACCAATTCTTCAATTGATTGACTAGGCAAGGAAAAGCTTGCTTTAAAGCCCAACAGGTTGGCAGCTTCCAATTCTGTATTTAGTGCTGTTGCTGCCTCTAATAAACTGGCTTCAATTTCGGCTATGTGCGGCTCCATAACCTTTGACACTTTTCGTCTCAAAAATGGGCTGAGAAGATCATCGTATATCTGGTTCACACTCTTGGCAGAAGGAACATAGTGCAGGCTGAAACTACCAAGCAATGTATTTACAAGTGAAATATGAGTTCGAGAGTATTGCGCAGCTTGGCCTCCTGCTTTTGGTCGTTTTACATTAGGAAAGAAGCTATAGACCGGTGTATTCGTGTCGGTGAAATACAGATTAAGTGAAAGTTGGGTTCCCGTTCGTTGGGTCCCTTGTAACGCATGCAACTCATCAATATTTTCGTAAATTTCTTTGTCCAACTCAGGATCGCCATCAAATGTTGCGGTGATACTGGTGCGAACCTTGCCTACCGAAAATGTTAGATCCGTGTCGCGGGCGTAGCCGTAAGAATTGTTGTAACCAGTGAAAAGAACTCGCACCGCTTTTAGCAAGTTCGTTTTACCCGAATTATTTGGACCAACCAGAGTCATATTTCCACGGATTTGAAAATGCTGCTCCGATTCGATGGATCTGAAGTTGCGGACTCTTATTTCAACAAGGTTCATCTGGCAGACAATTAACGCACAACAGTGCGCAAAGTTTATTTTGGAATTAAATTAACGCGTAGTTTTGCGTCATGGCGAAGTAAAACCCGTCAAGTAGGCTTGACAGGTCGACGCAAGAGCATACATCGAGAACTGCTGGAGGCAGTTTTATGACAATTTCGTCATCGTCCGAAAATATTCTTAACGAAAACAGTGTCACATTGCTGACGGTCGGCCTGTGTAGCCCACTGGCCGGTTTGACGGAGGTAAAACGCAAATCTCTGCACCCGCTTTCAGTCTGCAGCGATATTTGGTGCACGTGCCCCAATGGCCCCCGGAGCGGATCAAGCAGCAACGCAAGGCGGGAGTGGGGCGGGTGTTGGGGGCGATTTCAAAAAAGCGAAGCGTATGAGCCCTTGGCATCCGCCCCACTCCCCGCCAACATCAACCCAGCTCAGTCATTCATGGATAAATTGACTTCAATGCGCGCCAGATGCGCCATGAGCGAGCGCTTGGCCACCGGCCACATGCGCGGCGGCACGTCGTCGTACACCTGCGCGACCCAGTCATCCAGGGTGCCATGTGGCTGGCTCTGCATCGCCTGCACAATTTTGGCTTCTCGCTGCAGGCGGTGGGCCTTCAGATGGGCGATGGCCTTGGCGGCTTCACCGTCAAAACCGCCGATTACGTAGCCGTGCGCGGGCAGGATGAATTCGAGCTGGTGTTCCGCGCAGGCGGCTTCCAGACGGTCCAGCGAGTCGAGGTAGGCTTGCATGTCACCGTCGGGCGGGTCAATCACCGTGGTGCTGCCGCTCAGGATGTGGTCGCCACTGAACAGCAGGCGGTCTTCCAACAACACCAGGCACAGGTGGTTCGCGGCGTGGCCAGGGGTGTGAATCACCTCGAGCGTGTGGCTGGAAATATATGACAAATCAGCCTCTAGCCCTCGTGGAATAAGCGTGAGTAGCTCATTATTTAATAGTATTCGGTCGGGTGTGAATTCACTGTGGGCGCGGGCCGTGGCGGCGCAGGGCAGACCCAGAACCGGCGGGGGCGGCTGGCCGTGCTGCACGCACAGCGCCTGCAAGGGCCGGGCGCCGGGGGAATGGTCCGGGTGCGAGTGGGTGCACACAATCATGCGAATGTCGCCACCAGCGGCGCGCCACAATTTTTCAAGATGATCCGGGTCGGCGGGTCCCGGGTCGATGGCGATGTAGCCAGTGGCCGGGTCGCCCACCAGATAGCTGTTGGTACCCGGACCGGTCATGGCGCCGGGGTTGGGGGCGGTCAGGCGCAGCACGTTTTTCAGCAGCGCCACCGGTTGCTCGGTCTGCCAGTCCAGCGGGTGCACTATTTGTCCATCGGGGCAGACCAGCGCCAGTTCGCCAAAGGCAAGCTCATGTTCCATGAACCGGACCTCGCCCCCGCCCAGCAGACCGGCGCGCGGGCAGCAAGTCCACAGCGGTTGCTCGTTGACGGCGCAGGCTTGCAGCACCGCCTCCACGCTGGCGTAGTGCAGCAGCCGCTCCAGCGTGCGGATGGTGGGGTAGATGATGAAAAATTGCCCCGCGGTGTGCCGCGCCAGCGCGTCAACCGGGCGTACCCAGAGCGGCTCGAACTGCTCGCTCTCATCGGCCACCGGCGTTTGATTTTCTGGCATGCGCGCCACCAGAAATGGCACGTCAAAGCGGCGCGGCAGGTCGCGATCGGTAACCCAATGCGCCAACACAAACACCTCGTCGGCGGCCAGCGTCAGGCCGCGGGTCTGGCATTGGGCCGTGAAGGGCTGGGCGCGGCTCAAGGCGGCGATGTCGTGATGGTCGGCGGGGCTGCCGTCGGCCCGGCGCGCCAGCAGCACCCCCAGCTCTTCAAAACTCTCGCGGATGGCGGCGATGGCCTGCGTCAGGTGCAGGTCGCTTTGGCTGGCGCGGCGCCTGGCCTGGGCGTGGCTGGCGCCATCAAGCGCGTCCACGCCGCCGCCGGGAAACACATAGGCACCGGGCACAAAACTGGCCGTGGTGGAGCGCCGTGTCATCAGCACTTCCAGTCCAGCGGACGTGTCGCGCAGCAGCAGCACGGTCGCGGCCGGGCGGGTGGGCGCGGGCGTGCGCGCGGGGTGCAGGAGTTGGGACGGGCGTGGCATGGTTAAATTATCAGCTTGCGAGAGGCTGCGAAGTGCAGAAGAGCTAAAAATAAGCACGCGCACAATGGTGAATTGTCTGGATCAGGCACCGCTTGTCGCTGCGTTTGGAATTCAAGACTGCCAATTCCACTGGGTGGCGGCCCTGGGCGAATGCCCATCGGCGATTTAAACCACTGGCTCAACGACGTGCCCCCTGATCTGGCTCAAATGGCCGAGGGGTTGTGGCGATTTTTATGTGCGGCAGCGCACAGAGAAGGATTGTTGACTGGTCCACAGTACGAGCATGTTTTAGGGGGCCTCAACCGCCTTTGACCTGTCCGATACGGGCTCGGACCTGTAAAAAACAGCTTTCCCCCTAATTTCCACTCAAATCCGAGTCACCTTCTACAGGAAAATGAAATGCAGAAATAAGATCGATAAGCGTGCTTTTGCCCACACCAGACTCTCCAACGAGCGCGATGACGTTCCCCGCTTTGACCTCGAATGATACGTCCTGCAAGACTGGTTTACCCTCATCA
>JANYHL010000133.1 GCA_025359085.1 Gammaproteobacteria bacterium | reverse complement strand
GCCAAGGGCGCAGTGGAAATTATTTTCCGGGAAGACAAGGGCGACCCGGCCAAACTGGCCGCCAAGGAAGCCGAATACAAAGCCCGCTTTGCCAACCCGTTTGTGGCCGGTGCCCGTGGTTTTATCGACGATGTGATCCTGCCACACGAGACGCGCAGGCGTATCTGCCGCTCGCTGGTGATGCTGCGCGACAAGAAGCTTGAGAACCCGTGGCGCAAGCACGGGAATATCCCGCTCTGAGGCTTGGCGCTTTTATGGTGCACTTCAGTGGTAACTTATTCTTATCCCGCGTGCGATCGCGCTTGCCTCGAACGGGGTCAGACTGTCTGGGTGCTCTGCTCCGTGTCCCCCGGCCTGCGGCCTCCTCCTTGACCTGCGCAGAACACCCAGGCAACCCGATCCCGGCCCTTTGGTATTCCAGCGCGAAAGTCAAATTCAGCACTTCGCAGCAGCAGGGTGGGGGTGTCCGTTGCAGCGAAGTAAAGGAGGAGTCCAAATGCGGGAGCCTTTGGACGGGGGACATGAGCGCAGACGGACACCCCCGGTCTGCTGCGGGCCCAGAAGAAGATATTGGCGCGCTGGCAACAAGACAGACTAAATACCACAACGAATTTCAACATTCGCTGACCGAATAACGTTAGGAGAGCACCATGTTTACCAAAATTCTCATTGCCAACCGGGGTGAAATCGCCTGCCGGGTGATCAAGACGGCCCAAAAAATGGGCATCAAAACGGTGGCGGTGTATTCCGACGCTGACAAAGACGCGCGTCATGTGCTGCTGGCCGACGAGGCGGTCAACATTGGCCCGGCGCCGAGTCGCGACAGCTATTTGCAGGCCGACAAAATCATCGCCGCCTGCAAGCAAACCGGCGCACAGGCCTTGCACCCTGGTTATGGTTTTTTGAGCGAGAACGCCAGCTTTGCAAAAAAAGTGGAAGAAGAAGGCATTGTCTTCATTGGGCCCAAGCATTACTCGATGGCCGCCATGGGCGACAAGATCGAGTCGAAAAAACTCGCGGGGGCCGCGGGTGTCAATTGCATTCCCGGCGTCAACAGCGCGATCGAGACGGCTGAAGAAGCCGTCGAAATTGCTCAGGGCATTGGCTACCCGGTCATGATCAAGGCCAGCGCAGGGGGTGGCGGCAAAGGCCTGCGCGTTGCCTACAACGACAAGGAAGCGTTTGAAGGCTTTACCAGTTGCCGCAATGAAGCCCGCAGCAGTTTTGGCGACGACCGCGTGTTTGTCGAAAAGTATGTCGAAGAGCCGCGCCATATCGAAATCCAGTTGATTGGCGACAGCTTTGGCAATATTCTGTATCTCAATGAGCGTGAATGTTCTCTTCAGCGTCGTCATCAAAAGGTGCTGGAGGAAGCTCCTTCTTCCTTTATCAGCGAGGCGACCCGCAAGGCGATGGGCGAACAGGCGGTGGCCTTGGCCAAAGCGGTGAACTACCAAAGCGCAGGCACGGTGGAGTTTGTGGTCGGCAAGGACCAGAGTTTTTACTTTCTGGAGATGAATACACGACTCCAGGTCGAGCATCCGGTGACCGAGTGCATCACCGGCCTGGACCTGGTTGAGTTGATGATTCGCATTGCAGCGGGTGAAAAGTTGCCTTTGCGCCAGGCTGACGTGAAACGCGAGGGCTGGGCGATCGAATGCCGCATCAACGCCGAAGACCCGTTTCGCAACTTTTTACCCTCGACCGGGCGTCTGGTGCGCTTTCAGCCGCCGGCGCAGACGATGTTCGCATCGGATGTCAGTCAATGGTTTGGCGTTCGGGTCGATACCGGCGTGCAGGACGGTGGCGAGATCCCCATGTTTTACGACTCGATGATCGGCAAGCTGATCGTGCATGGCAAGGACCGTCTGGATGCCATTGCCAAGATGCGCGAAGCGCTCAATGGTTTTGTGATTCGGGGTATCAGCAGCAACATTCCGTTTCAGGCGGCGCTGCTGGCGCATCCCAAATTTGTTTCGGGGGACTTCAATACCGGCTTTATTGCCGAGAACTACAGCAGTGGCTTTAGGGCCGAAGACGTGCCGCATGAAGACCCCGACCTGCTGATTGCCTTGGCCGCCTATGTCAACCGCAAATACCTCAACCGCGCCTCCAACATCACAGGCCAGATGGAGGGTCATGAGCTTGAGGTTGGCGTGGACTTTGTGGTCGTTACCTTGGGGCAGTTGGGCAGCAGTACGCCAACACAGGTAGCCGTCACCGGATTCGATGATAAATCAGGCTGCAGCTCAATCATGGTCGGGACGAGTAGCTATCAAATATGTAGTGATTTTCGTTTGGGTGAAGTTCGCATCAGTGGCAGCTGCAATGGGCGTGCGTTCACGGCACAGGTCGAGCGCGGCAGTCTCGCGGGCAAGAATCCGCTGGCCATTCGCGTCTCGCACAACGGAACGCAGATAGACGCTTTGGTGCTCTCCAAGCGGGCGGCCAAGCTGTATACCCTGATGCCCTATAAGGCGCCGCCTGACATGAGCCGCTATGTGTTGTCGCCGATGCCCGGCTTGCTGGTGGACGTGGCGGTGGTACCCGGCCAGAAAGTGCTGGCGGGTGAGCGCGTGGCGGTGATTGAGGCCATGAAGATGGAAAACGTGCTGTTTGCGACAACCGATGGCGTGGTGGCTAAAGTGCTGGCGGCCAAGGGTGAGAGTCTGACCGTGGACCAAGCGATTGTGGAGTTTGCATGAGCAGCCAAACGCTTGAACCCTTTGTCAAGCTCAGGACCGGCCAAGCGCAGGGCCGACCGTTCAAAGTGCTGGGCATCCAACAAATTGCCATTGGGGGAGCGGACAAAACCAGACTGCAAAAACTCTGGGTTGACATGCTGGGTCTGGAACTGACTGGCACCTTCAGGTGCGAGCGCGAAAACGTGGATGAAGATATTTGCGCCCTGGGCAGCGGCCCGTTCAAGGTCGAGGTTGACCTGATGCAACCCGTGGACCCGGACAAGAAACCTGCCGTGCACACCACGCCGCTGAATCACGTCGGACTCTGGATAGACGACCTGCCCGCCGCCGTGCAGTGGCTCACGGCCCAAGGCGTGCGCTTCGCGCCGGGCGGCGTTCGCAAGGGGGCCGCTGGTTTTGACATTTGTTTCTTGCATCCCAAATCGAATGACGAATTTCCGATCAGTGGTGAGGGCGTCTTGATTGAGTTGGTGCAGGCCCCGGCGGAGGTTGCGGTTGCGTTTGGCAAGCTGTTGGCAGGATCAACCTGACGTTTGGGTGCGGGGTCGATACCAGCTATTTGCGTTGGGTCAAAAACTAACGCCTTTGTGGCCCACGACTGCCGGATTCACCTGAGAGTGAATTACAGTCCTGTCCGTGTACACTTTTTCAAGCACCCTCGCAGTAGCGGTGTATCAAGGGTATAGGAGACAAAATTGCAAGCTACCAATCTGGGCAATCCGGCTTATTTTCACAAAGTCGTTGACTGTCAATGGGCCTGTCCGGCCCACACCCCCGTTCCTGAATACATTCGTTTGATTGGTCAAGGACGTTACACCGACGCCTACATGATCAACTGGGTGTCCAACGTATTTCCAGGCATTCTTGGACGCACCTGCGACCGTCCTTGCGAGCCCGCCTGCCGTCGGGGTCGGGTTGAGGAAAACAATGGTGGCAAGCCCGAGCCGGTGGCGATTTGCCGCCTCAAGCGCGTGGCAGCCGATCACAAGGATGATGTCAAGGCACGTATGCCTCAGGTGGCGCCGTCCAATGGCAAGCGCATTGCCTGTGTTGGCGCCGGGCCGGCATCGCTCACCGTGGCACGCGACCTCGCGCCGCTGGGTTATCAGGTGACCGTGTTTGAAGGTGAAGCCAAGGCGGGCGGGTTTGTACGTACCCAAATCCCCCGTTTTCGTCTGCCGGAGTCCGTCATTGACGAAGAAACAGGGTATATCTTTGACTTGGGCGTTCAGTTCAAAAATAACCAGCGTATCGACTCCATGAAGGAGTTGTTGACGCAGGGTTATGACGCGGTATTTGTCGGCTGTGGCGCACCTCGCGGGCGTGATCTGGACGCACCGGGGCGCAAAGAGGCGGCTGCCAACATTCACCTCGGCATCGACTGGCTGGCCTCGGTTTCCTTTGGCCACGTCACCAGCGTTGGGCCGCGCGTCATTGTGCTGGGCGGGGGCAACACGGCCATGGACTGTTGCCGTTCCGCGCGGCGGCTCGGTGGCACCGATGTCAAGGTGATTGTGCGCAGCGGGTTTGAAGAAATGAAGGCCTCGCCCTGGGAAAAAGAAGACGCGGTGCATGAAGGCATCCCAATCATTAACTATCACGTTCCCAAGCGTTATGACCACAAGGATGGCAAGCTGATCGGTATGACCTTCGAGATCGTGAGCGCGGTCTATGACGACAAGGGTCGGCGCAGTCTGGTTCCGACGGGCGCACCCGATGTGTTCTTTGAGTGCGACACGGTGCTGGTGGCGGTCGGGCAAGAGAACTCATTTCATTGGATAGAGCGCGATTGCGGCATTGAATTTGACCGCTGGGGCCTGCCGGTGCTGGGGGAAAACACATTCCAGTCGGGCATGCCTCAGGTGTTCTTCGGCGGCGACGCGGCCTATGGACCCAAAAACATCATCACGGCTGTTGCACATGGGCACGAAGCCGCTGTGTCGATTGACCGCTTCCTCAATGGCGAGGCGGTAGAGGTTCGCCCGGCACCACGGACTAACCTGATGTCCCAGAAGATGGGGATTCACGAGTGGAGTTACAGCAACGATGTATCGGGGGACAAACGCTTTGTCGTGCCGTGGGCCAAGGCAGAAGTGGCGCTGGCCAGCATCCGCGTGGAAGTGGAGTTGGGCTTTGATGCGGCGACGGCCTTCAAGGAAGCCAGTCGTTGCTTGAACTGTGACGTGCAGACCGTGTTCAACCGCGATACCTGCATCGAGTGCGATGCTTGTGTCGATATCTGTCCCATGGATTGCATCACCTTTACCAGCAATGGCGATGAGGCCGATTTGCGTACCCGGCTGAAAGCCCCGGCGCACCACGCGGCGCAAGACCTGTATGTCTCGGACGAACTCAAGACCGGGCGCGTCATGGTCAAAGACGAAGACGTCTGCCTGCATTGCGGCTTGTGTGCCGAACGCTGCCCGACGGGCGCATGGGATATGCAGAAATTCTTGCTTAACACGACCCAGGCTGGACCTGGGTGCCGTGACAGCAGCAAAGTACAAACGGAGGCCGCATGAAACGCATTGAAGCCATTAACGATTTCGTCATCAAGTTTGCCAATATCAACGGCTCGGGTTCGGCGTCCGCCAACGAGTTGTTTTCAAAGGCGGTGATGCGCATGTGCGTGCCCGTGAGCCCGCGCAACATTTTCCCCAGCAATATTCAAGGGATGCCCACCTGGTATGAGGCGCGGGTTTGTGAAAAAGGCTATCACGGACGGCGCGGTGGCGTCGACATGATGGTGGCCATGAACCCCCAGACCTGGGACGAGGATATGGCCGAGATTGAGCCCGGCGGTTATTTGCTTTATGACTGCACGCGCCCTATTCCGGAATCGAAATTTCGCAAGGATGTGCAAGTTATTGGCGTGCCACTGACTGAAATCAGCAATTCAGCCTACACCGACCCACGTCAACGTCAGTTGTTCAAGAATATTATTTATGTCGGCGTGCTGTCGGTGCTCCTGGATATGGATGCCAGCGTGTTCGAGAAGCTTTTTGCTGAGCAATTCAAAGGTAAAGAGCGCTTGCTTGAGTCTAATATGCGCGCCATCAATCTGGGCCGCGACTACACCAAGGAACATCTGGATGCGCCTTTGGGCATTCGGGTGTGCAAATCAAACAACGTCGGCGATCAGATTTTTACCGATGGAAACAGCGCCGCTGGCCTCGGATGCGTTTTCGGTGGCGCCACCGTCGCAGCTTGGTACCCGATCACGCCGTCGTCGTCGGTGCCAGAATCTTTTCAAAAGTACTGCTCGAAATTCCGGGTCGATGCTGAAACGGGCCAACACAATTTCGCCATCGTTCAGTGCGAAGACGAACTGGCCTCCATTGGCATGGCCATTGGCGCCGGCTGGAATGGTGCTCGATCTTTTACCGCCACTTCAGGCGCCGGCATTTCGCTGATGACCGAGTTTCTCGGTCTGGCGTATTTTGCCGAGATTCCGGTAACGCTGATCAATGTGCAACGAGGCGGTCCGTCGACTGGCATGCCGACGCGCACCCAGCAGTCTGACTTGCTGGCTTGCGCTTACGCATCGCACGGCGACACCAAGCATGTGATGTTGTTTCCGCAGGATCCTCACGAGTGTTTTTCGCACTCAGCCGCAGCTTTGGATCTGGCTGACCGGCTGCAGACGCCGATTTTTGTGATGTCCGATCTGGACATCGGCATGAACCAGCGGCTGTGCAAGCCTTTCGTCTGGGACGACTCAAAGGAATACGACCGGGGCAAGGTGATGACGGCCGAAGACCTCGAAGCCGGCAAGGATTTTGGCCGCTATAAGGATGTCGATGGAGATGGCATTCCGTGGCGTACTTACCCCGGCACCCACCCCACCAAAGGCAGTTATTTCACCCGTGGCACCTCGAAGGACGCGTATGCACGCTACTCCGAGCGTGGTCCGGATTACGTCTATAACATGGAGCGCCTGCTCAAGAAATTCAAGACGGCAGCTAATCTGGTGCCGCAGCCCATACTGCGAAGCGCGACAGAACCCACCCCGTTGGGCGTAATCTATTTTGGCTCCACCAGTCCGGCCATGCGCGAGTCGCTTGATGTACTGGAATGCCAAGGGGTTCATATTGATGCAATGCGATTACTGGCGTTCCCGTTTCCTGAATCGGTGGCGCGCTTTCTCGCGGACCATGACAAGGTGTTTGTGGTGGAACAAAACCGAGATGGGCAAATGCGCTCACTGCTCATCAATGAGTTGGAGGTTGATCCAGCGCGACTAGTCAAGATCGTGCACTACGACGGTACCCCAATCACCGCGCGTTTCATCACCCAAGCCATCAGCCAAAATTTGAAGTTGTCATTGATGGATTTTTCAGTGAAATTCCAAGCCAAGGAGGTCGTATGACCTACATCGCCAAACCCCGGATGCATCACCCCGCGTTGACCAAAAACAAGGTTGGCTATTTCCGGCGTGATTACGAAGGACCGGTCTCCACCTTGTGCGCTGGGTGTGGGCATGACTCTATTTCGGCGGCCATCATTCAGGCCTGCTGGGAACTCGACATTGAACCTCATCGCGTCGCCAAGCTCTCGGGTATTGGTTGCAGTTCCAAGTCGCCCACCTATTTTCTCGGTGCCTCACACGGCTTTAACACCGTGCACGGGCGCATGCCTTCGGTACTGACCGGTGCAAATCTTGCGAACCGTGATCTGATCTATTTGGGTGTCTCCGGTGACGGCGACTCGGCCTCCATCGGACTCGGTCAGTTCGCCAACTCGATGCGGCGCGGTGTGCGTATGGCTTATCTGGTCTACAACAACGGTGTCTATGGATTGACCAAGGGGCAATTCTCGCCCACCGCTGACCGGGGATCGAAGAGCAAGAAGGGCGCGATTAACAGCGAAAGCCCGATTGATCTGGTCGGTTTGGCGTTGCAACTGGGAGCCACTTATGTGGCGCGCAGTTTCTCTGGCGACAAGGAGCAGCTGGTACCACTGATCAAGGGTGCCATCATGCACGGTGGTGCGGCCTTTATTGACATCATCAGCCCCTGCGTGACCTTCAATAATCACGGTGGCAGCACCAAGAGTTATGACTATGTGCGTCAACACAATGAGGCCGTCAGCCGTATTGATTTCATTCCCCAACACAGTGAAATTACAACGACTTATGCGCCCGGCGAGGTGACCGAGGTGGAGCAGCACGACGGCACCTTCCTTCGCTTGAGAAAATTGCACACTGACTATGATCCCACCGACCGCTACGCGGCGCTCAGCTACATGAACGCACATCAGGCGCGCGGTGAAGTGGTCACAGGCCTGCTATATCTTGACCCGCTTGCGATCGATCTTCATGGAGCGCTCAATACCAGTGATACGCCGCTGAATAAGTTTGGTTCCAAGCAGTTGTGCCCGGGTTCACAGGCGTTGGACAAGATTAACGCCGCCTTGCGTTGATGACGACCTGAATGTATTGAACGTCTTTTGAATGGGAACAAAATCATGACTGAACGCACCGTATTTCAATCCATAGCACAGCGCCATGTGGTCAGTCTGTCGCCCCAAGCCAGCGTGTGGGATGCGGCCTGCATCATGACCAAAGAAAACTGCGGCAGTATTTTGGTTATAGACGGCACCGGCGTCATTCAAGGGATTTTGACTGAACGCGACTTGATGACGCGCGTTGTGGCCAAGGCACTCGATCCCAAGACCACAACGGCAGCGGAGGTGATGACCCGCAATCCGCAAAATGTGAGTCCGGAAACCAGGGTCGCTGAGGCAGTTCTGATCATGATCGAACGTGGCTTTCGGCATCTCCCGATCATCGCGTCCTCCGGGAAGATTCTGGGCGTGTTCTCGATCCGTGATGCACTGCCACGGGAAATCGGTAATGCCAAGAGTCTGGCTGAGTTCAATGACCAGGTGAACGACGCGCTGGGATAGAAGCGCGCCAGTTCTTGACAGCTCGGTTATTGAACCAAGGGCGTGCCAGACGCCTCCAGGTCGACGCCGTGGATGACTGCTTGTCCGGCCAACAGCCGCAAATATTGGCGCAAGGCGGTGGCATAAGTCGCTTGCCGTAATGACATCGCCACCGCGCCACTGACGGCTTCAAACGGCTGTTCCAGCCCAGGCTCTCGTGCCAACACTTCGACCACGTGCAAACCAAAGCGACTGTGCACCAGTCGTGGCAACACGCCCACTTCTGTGCGGCTAAAAATTTCCTTGGCGAACTCGGGCGCGCAATCTGCAGCGCTAAGCCATCCCAGAAGGCCGCCCTGCGCCCCGCTCGGGCAGTTGGACAGTGTGTTCGCTGCCTTGGCAAATCGGTCGTCCTTGCCGCTGCCGTCATGGCAGCGTACGTCGAGCAAAGTGGTCTCAGCCCGATTGCGCAAGGCCACGACATCAACACCTGGTGTCACGGCGAACAGAATATGCCGAAGTTCTACCCGTTCACCGGTGCTGTAGCGGGCAAGGTGTGCCCCATAGTGGCGCCGACAAGCCGCCTCGGAAGGCTCTGGCATGGCCAGACTTTGCTCCAGCAGGGTTTCGATCGCGCTGCTTGCGGCTTCGCTCAGTACGCCATCGGTCGACAAGGTGTCGCTGTCGGGTAGCAGGCCCCTGGCGATGGCCGCTTGGCGCAATAGCTCGGAGCATGCGCGCTGGCGCAGTTCGTCGGCACCCAGCAGCTCATCTGCCGCGTGCAAGGCAGAACCGTTGATGCGGGCAATTTCAGGTGTGTGGGACATGTTGGCTTGCATGGTTGAATCCTTACACGCCCGCGTCTGGACGACGTGGCTGGTTGTGGCCGGCGGGTACATTCAGGCGGCGGGAGCGGACCACCTGGTAAGGCCGAACCAGATAGGCGATCACACCAAAACCACTCCAGACGTGCACCAGCCGGGTGAACGGAAAGACCAGGAAAATGCTCATGCCCAGGAACAGGTGCAGCTTGAAGAGCAGACCGGCGCCGGCTACAAACTCGGCCGCGCCCGGACGCAAGGTGACAATGTGCTGAGCCCATTCACCGAAAGCCATCATCAAGCCGCCGTCCATGTGTTGCGCCGACACCGCAATGGTCGCCAGGCCCAAGCCAAACTGGAGCCACAGCAGGACGAGCAGCACGATATCGCTGGTCTTGGAGTTGATGCGAATGCGTGGCTCAGACAGGCGACGGTGCAGCAGCAAAGTCACGCCGATGAAACCCAGCAAGCCCGCGATGCCGCCGCTGACCATGGCCGACAACTGTTTGTCGCCAGCGCTGACAAAATGCTCGTATACAAAGTGCGGCGTCAGCAGGCCCGCGAAGTGGCCGAAAAACAGAAACAGGATGCCGATGTGAAACAGATTGCTGCCCCATCGCAACTGTCCGGCCTTGAGCAACTGCGAGGAGTCGCTTTTCCAGGTGTATTGGTCCCGGTCGAAACGGATCAGGCTGCCGAGCAGGAAGACCGTCAGGCAGATGTACGGATACAAGCCAAAAAAGAAAGTGTCGAGTGCATTCATAGTGAAACTCCTTGTGGCGCTGCGGTCTTCGCGCTGGTGTGAGCCGCATTGTTCTTGACAAAGTGAATCGGTTGACTTTGTCCCGGCGCGGCCTGTCCCTTGGAAGAACAGCCGCCAAAGACGACGGGCTCTTCCCAAGCTGCGTCCAGTTCTTCGTCTGGCGCAACCTTGACGGCATGGGCTTTTTCACCGGCTAACTCCAGCAACGCGCCCAGCACGCTGGCGTAGGCATTGCTGCGCTGCTGCAAGGCGTTGAAGATGGCGTTGAAGATATGGGCCATTTCCCCAAGAAAGGCGCGCGCCTCTTTGGGCGGCTGTGTTGAGACAAACTCCAGAACCACGGGAAGGTAGTCCGGCATTTCGTTCGGACCCAGGTACAGGCCAGCCTTTTCATAGGTTTGCGCCAGATCGATCATGGCCGGCCCGCGGTCGCGTGAATCTCCGTGGACGTGCTCGAACAGGTGCAGTGAGGTCGCGCGGCCGCGGTCGAATATCTCCACATACTGCGCTTCGATGTCGAGCGCCTCGCTGCCTTCCAGTGTTGTCATGAGAGCGTCCAGCTCCGCCAGACGGTCAGCCGGGACCATCCTGTCGCTGTGCAGCGCGGCCCGCAGGTCGCCGAGTTGGCTGCGCAATTGCGCGTCCGGGTAAGACAGCAGACGGGCCAAGACCCGCAGGCTGATGGACGCGTTGGGTAGGTTGGATAGCAGTGCCATGGCTCAGACCTCCGCCTTGATCGGGATGGTACGGCGCTTGCCGCTGCCAAAGAGACTGGTGTCGCTGGCACCATCGGAGCAACCATTGCCGAACGAGAAGCCGCAGCCGCCCCGCATATCAAAGGTGTTCTCGGCGTATTCACGGTGGGTCGTTGGAATCACGAAGCGATCTTCGTAATTGGCAATCGCCATCACGTGGTACATCTCCTCTACTTCTGCCTGTGTCAGGTGGACTTGATCCAAGGCCGCGGTATTGATGCGTCCGTCGACATGCTTTTCGCGCTGGTAGGCGCGCATGGCGAGCATGCGCTCCAGGGCGCGCTCCACCGGCTGGGTGTCGCCCGCGGTCAACATATTGGCCAGGTACTTGACCGGAATGCGCAACTGCTTGACATCCGGAATCTCACCGTTGGTGCCGAGGTGGCCGGCATTGGCCGCCGCACTGATGGGGGAGAGAGGTGGCACATACCAGACCATCGGCAGCGTGCGGTACTCGGGGTGCAAGGGCAGGGCGACTTTCCAGTCGACCGCCATTTTGTAGACCGGACTTTTGCGGGCCGCTTCCATCCACTTGTCGGGAATGCCGTCGATGCGGGCCTGCTCGATCACCTTGGGGTCGTTCGGGTTGAGGAAAATATCAAGCTGCGCCTGGTACAGGTCGCGGTCATGCTCAACACTCGCTGCTTCCTGAATGCGGTCCGCGTCATAGAGCAGCACGCCCAGGTAACGAATGCGTCCGACGCAGGTTTCCGAGCACACGGTCGGCTGGCCGGCTTCAATGCGCGGGTAGCAGAAGATGCACTTCTCGGCCTTGCCCGATTTCCAGTTGTAGTAAATCTTCTTGTAAGGACAGCCGCTGACGCACATGCGCCAGCCACGGCACTTGTCCTGGTCAATCAGCACAATGCCGTCTTCCTCGCGCTTGTAGATCGAGCCGGACGGGCAGCTGGCGACGCAGGCCGGGTTCAGGCAGTGCTCGCACAGCCGGGGCAGGTACATCATGAAGGTGTTTTCGAACTGACCGTAAATGTCCTTCTGGATGTCGTCGAAGTTCTTGTCCTTGCTGCGCTTGGAGAATTCGCCGCCCAGAATCTCTTCCCAATTGGGTCCCCACTCGATTTTTTCCATGCGCTGGCCGGTGATCAGGCTGCGTGGGCGCGCTGTCGGGACCGCTTTGGACTCCGGCGCAGACTGCAGATGGTCGTAGTCGAAGGTGAAGGGCTCGTAATAGTCGTCGATTTCCGGCATGTTGGGGTTGGCGAAGATGCGCATCAGCAGCTTCCACTTCGGGCCTTGGCGTGGCTCGATCTTGCCGTTGGCTTTGCGAACCCAACCGCCATTCCATTTGTCCTGGTTTTCCCATTCCTTCGGGTAGCCGATGCCGGGTTTGGTCTCGACGTTGTTGAACCAGGCGTATTCCATGCCGGGCCGGCTGGTCCAGACATTTTTGCAGGTGACGGAACAGGTGTGGCAACCAATGCACTTGTCCAGGTTCAACACCATGCCGATTTGCGCGCGTACTTTCATATTGATTCTCCTATCCAGTTATTCCGACCGTTCGGGCTGAGCCTGTCGAAGCCCTTCGACAGGCTCAGGACGAACGGACTCTGGTCCGTCAAGCCAATCCACCTTGTTCATCTTGCGCACCACCACAAACTCGTCACGGTTGGTGCCGATGGTGCCGTAGTAGTTGAAGCCGTAGCTGAACTGGGCGTAACCCCCGATCATGTGAGTCGGCTTGAGCACAATGCGCGTCACCGAGTTGTGAATGCCACCCCGGGCGCCGGTAATCTCGGAGCCGGGGGTGTTGATGATTTTTTCCTGGGCGTGGTACATCATCACCATGCCGGGATTCACACGCTGGCTGACGATGGCGCGCGCAGCGATGGCCCCGTTGATGTTGAACAACTCGATCCAGTCGTTGTCGACAATGCCGGCGCTTTTGGCGTCATCTTCACTGAGCCAGACCACCGGGCCGCCACGGCTGAGTGTGAGCATCATCAGGTTGTCGGTGTAGGTGGAGTGGATGCCCCACTTCTGGTGCGGCGTGATGAAGTTCAGCGCAATTTCTTTGTTTCCATTGGGTTTGATCCCCTGAATGCCGGCCGTGGTCTTGAGGTCGACCGGTGGCCGGTAGCTGCTGAAGCCCTCGCCAAAGGCTGTCATCCACGGATGGTCCATGTAGAACTGCTGGCGCCCGGTGAGGGTGCGCCATGGGATCATCTCGTGCACATTGGTGTAGCCGGCGTTGTAGGACACGGTCTCAGACTCGATACCGCTCCAGGTCGGTGAACTGATGATCTTGCGCGGCTGCGCCTGGATGTCGCGGAAGCGGATTTTTTCGTCTTCGCGGTGGATCGCCAGATGGGTGTGGTCCAGTCCGGTCTGTTTGCCTAGAGCGGCCCAGGCCTTGACGGCGACGTGGCCATTGGTTTCGGGCGCGAGTTGCAGCACGACCTCGCAGGCGTCGATGTCTGTGTCAATTTTCGGCATGCCGCAGGTGACGCCTTCGTCCGTCACAAGACCATTGAGCTCACCCAACTGTTTGACCTCGATTTGGGTGTTCCAGCTGATGCCCTTGCCTCCATTGCCGATCTTGTTCATCAGTGGCCCCAAGGCCGTGAAATGTTTGTACACATTCGGGTAGTCGCGCTCCACCACCGCCATGTTGGGCGCGGTCTTGCCGGGGATCAGTTCGATCTCGCCGCGCTTCCAGTCCTGCACGCCAAACGGCTGTGCCAATTCAGCGGGGGAATCGTGCATCAACGGCGTCAGCACCATGTCGCGCTCGACGCCCAGATGGCCGACACACACCTCGCTGAACTTCTTGGCGAAGCCTTTGTAAATATCCCAGTCGCTACGGGATTGCCAGGCGGGATCCACCGCCGTCGACAGCGGATGAATAAAGGGATGCATGTCGCTGGTGTTGAGGTCGTTCTTCTCGTACCAGGTGGCGGTGGGCAGCACGATGTCGGAGTACAGGCAGGTGGTGCTCATGCGGAAGTCCAGCGTGACCAGCAAGTCCAGTTTGCCTTCGGGCGCCTGGTCGTGCCAGACCACCTCGGTCGGCTTGGCTTCATCCTTGCCGAGGTCTTTGCCCTGCACGCCATGGCTGGTGCCCAGCAGGTGTTTGAGAAAATACTCGTGACCCTTGCCGCTGGACCCGATGATGTTGGAGCGCCAGACAAACATGTTGCGTGGCCAGTTGGCGGGATGGTCGGGGTCTTCGCAGCTCATCTTGAGCGAGCCGTCTTTCAGGCCTTTGACCGCATAGTCTTTCGGGTCCATGCCGGCGGCGGTCGCATCGCGCACCACTTGCAGTGGGTTGGTCTTGAGTTGCGGCGCGGAGGGCAACCAGCCCATGCGCTCGGCACGCACGTTGTAGTCAATCATGCTGCCGGCGTACAATTTTTTATCGGCCAGCGGTGACAGCACCTCTTCCATGCCCAGTTTTTCATAGCGCCACTGGTCGGTGTGGGCGTAGAAGAAGCTGGTGGAGTTCATCTGCCGCGGCGGGCGAATCCAGTCCAGGGCGAAGGCCAGCGCGGTCCAGCCGGTCTGGGGCCGCAGCTTTTCCTGCCCCACATAGTGCGCCCAGCCGCCGCCGCTTTGGCCGATGCAGCCGCACATCATCAGCATGTTGATGACGCCGCGGTAGTTCATGTCGGCGTGGTACCAGTGGTTCATGGCGGCACCGATGATGACCATCGACTTGCCATGCGTCTTGTCGGCGTTGTCGGCAAACTGGCGCGCTACCGTGATGAGTTGTTCGCGCGGTGTGCCGGTGATGCGTTCCTGCCAGGCTGGTGTGTAAGGCGTGTCGTCGTTGAAGTCTTTGGCGGCGAGTTCACCGGGCAGACCGCGGGCGACACCATAGTTGGCGACCTGCAGGTCAAACACGGTGGCCACCAGCGCCTCGCGCTTGTCGCCTTCCTTGCCCAGGGAAATGCGTTGCACCGGTACCGTGCGCACCAGCACGTTTTCGGCAGCTGCACCGGTGGCGTTGTTCGGGAAATGTTCGCTGACGATGCCGCCGAAGTAGGGGAAACCGACCTTGGCAGTCTCCAGGCTGGCATTCTCGCCTTCCATGACCGAGAGCTTGAGCTTGACGTCACCGCCGTGCCGGGCTTCTTTGGCCTGCAGGTTCCATTGGCCTTCGTCGGCACGGCCGTCCGGACCCCAGCGGAAACCGATGGCCCCGTGGGGCAGCACGACTTTGCCACTGTCATCCAGGGCGACCGTTTTCCACTCCGGGTTGTTGGCGGCGCCGAGCTTGCCGTTGAAGTCAGAGGCGCGCACATAGCGATCCGGCACCATCACCGTGTCGCCGCTGGGGAGCTGATGTTCTTTCAGCATCACCAGCATCGGCATATCAGTGTAGCGGCGCACGTAGTCATCGAAGTACGCGCTACGTGGCTTGCCAGCATCAGGAAAGTAGAACTCCTTCAGGATGACATGGCCCATGGCCATCGCCACCGCGGCGTCAGTGCCCTGTTTGGGCTTCATCCAGATGTCGGACAGTTTGGCGACTTCCGAGTAGTCGGGCGTCACCGCCACCGTTTTTGCGCCTTTGTAGCGAACCTCGGTGAAGAAGTGCGCGTCGGGCGTGCGGGTTTGCGGAACGTTTGAACCCCAGGCGATGATGTAGCTGGAGTTGTACCAGTCGGCCGATTCGGGCACGTCGGTTTGTTCGCCCCAGACTTGCGGGCTGGCCGGGGGCAAATCGCAGTACCAGTCGTAAAAGCTCATGGAGACGCCGCCGATCAGACTCAGGTAGCGGCTGCCGGCAGCATATGAGACCATCGACATGGCGGGAATCGGTGAGAAGCCGATGATGCGGTCCGGGCCATGCTGCTTGATGGTGTAAACGTTGGCGGCCGCCACCATTTCATTGACTTCATCCCAGCTGGAGCGCACAAAGCCGCCCAAGCCGCGCACGCTCTGGTACTCGCGGCGCTTGGCATCGGACTGGGCAATCGAGGCCCAGGCATCGACCGGGTCATGGGCGGTGCGCGCTTCACGCCACAATTTAAGCAAACGACCCCGAACCATCGGGTATTTGACCCGGTTGGCGCTGTACAGATACCAGCTGTAGCTGGCGCCGCGGGAGCAGCCCCGCGGCTCGTGGTTGGGCATGTCCCAGCGGGTGCGCGGATAGTCGGTCTGCTGGGTTTCCCAGGTCACGATGCCGCCCTTGACGTAGATCTTCCAGGAGCAGGAGCCGGTGCAGTTGACGCCGTGGGTGGAGCGCACGATCTTGTCGTGGGCCCAGCGGTCGCGGTAAGCGTCTTCCCAGGTCCGATCTTCACCGGTGGTGACCCCGAGTTCGCCCGAGAAGGACTCCTTGGGTTGAGAAAAGTAACTGAGTCGATCCAGAAAGTGGCTCATGGGATACCTCGCTAAAAAATCGTTAATTTATATAAAAACAGGCTGTAGCCCCCGTCTATCGTGCGCAATAAGCTATTAAATATATAGCAAGTTGACGCGATGAAGGGCGGGGTTCGTGGTTCATGGGTTCTTGATTTCGGAACCGGCACGCAAGTAGAACCACCAGTTGAGAATCAGGCACAAGGCATAGAAAACGGCAAAGCCGTACATGGCCATCTGCGGTGTACCGGCTTTGATCTGGGAACCAATCACCACCGGGGCGATGAAGGCGCCGTAAGCGGCCACGGCCGAAGTCCAGCCCAATACCGGCCCGGCCTGCTGGCGGTCAAAAATAACGCCGATGGTGCGGAAGGTGGAACCGTTACCGATGCCGCTGGCTGCAAACAACAGCACAAAGAGCCACATGAAGGTGGAGAAGTACTGCTCGGGCGTGGCCGAGGCATAGGCCTGCATCATGACGTAGCCGACGGCGCCCGACGCCACGACCATCACAGCCGAGATCACCTGCGTCACGATCGAGCCGCCCACCTTGTCGGCGATCCAACCACCCACCGGGCGGATCAAGGCGCCGACGAAGGGGCCAATCCAGGCATAGGTCAGCGCCGAAGGGGCATTCGGATTTTTCAGTGCATGCTGCATCGCGCCCGCGGCATCGGGCAGGTGACTGACGCCGAAGATCACGGTGATGGACAAGGGCAAGGCCATCGAAAAGCCGATGAAGGAACCGAAGGTCACGATGTACAGCAGCGTCAATGACCAGGTGTGCTTGTTCTTGAAGATTTCAAACTGTTTGGCAATGTTTTCTTTCATCGTTCCAAACGCAGCCAGTCTCATCAGAAACAAGGTCCCGACAATGATCAAAGGCATGGCAATCCACATGTTGAGCAACCCAAGGCCGGTCGGCGCGGGCAGATAGAGATACAAGCCAAGCCCGGCCGGAATGAATGTCAAGGTGTAGATCCAGGTGACCTTGATGAACGCCATCAAGGTGCCACCAATATTGGGGGAAACAGGAAGCAGGTTGTTCATGCCAAACCAGCACAGGGCTGACAATGGAACCAGTGACAAGACCCAGGCAAAGCCGGCGTTTTGAATGTAGGTTGGGGTTCCGGCGACAATTTTTCCGAATATCCAGCCACTGTCTTTTATCAGTGGCATCGGGTCTCCGCCCATGGCGCCAAACATGCCAACCGTCATCACCAAAGGAATAATGATCTGCATGGCAGTGACACCGAAATTGCCCAAGCCGGCATTGAGACCGAGCGCGGTGCCTTGCAAGCGCTTGGGAAAGAAGGTGGTGATGTTCGACATGGAACTGGCAAAATTACCACCGCCCACACCCGACCACAAGGCCATCATCTGGAACACCCACAGAGGCCAATCCTTGTGTTGCAATGCAATCCCCGTTCCCAGGGCCGGGGCAAGCAGCATGGCAGTGGTCAGGAAGATGGTGTTGCGTCCGCCGGCCAGGCGGATATAGAAAGACGAGGGAATGCGCATGGTGGCGCCGGCCAGTCCCGAAATAGCGGTGAGCGAAAACAGTTCAGCCTGGGTAAAAGGAAAGCCCAGGTTGAGCATCTGCACCGTGATGATGCCCCACATACCCCAGACGGCGAAACCGCACAGCAGGCTGGGCACGGAAATCCACAGGTTACGGTAGGCAATTTTTTTCCCCGTGCTTTCCCAGAACTGCTTGTCTTCAGGGCGCCAGTCGGCAATGTCAACACCGGATTGCTTTTGATTGTTCATCGTGTTCTTTCAGTTATTAGGGAGTCAGCTTTGCACGTTCAAAAGGCTCGCCTTATTGCCCAGGTAGTCGCTGCCGCGTACCTCCGTCCAGTACATCCAGATCAGCGACACCCACACGATGCCGTACATCAGCATGAATGCGCTGGAGCGCATGCCGGTCAAGTCCATGAGGGCGCCGAACATGATGGGGAGCAAGAAACCACCCAGACCACCGGCCAGGCCGACAATGCCGCTGATGGCGCCAATGTTGCTGGGGTAGTCATCGCTGATGTACTTGAAGACACTGGCTTTGCCGAAGGCCCAGGCAACCCCGAGCGTGAACATCAAAATGGTGAAGAGGTAGACGTTCAAGCCGATATGAAAGGTTTTTGGGCCCGCCGTGGTGGCTATCGTCAAGTCGGTTTGCGGGTAGCTCAACAAAAAGAGACAGATCCAGCTCACCCACAGGACCCACCAGGTCATGGAGTGGGCGCCGTATTTGTCCGACAACCAGCCACCGACCGCGCGCAGGATGCCACCGGGAAGAGAAAAGCACGCGGCCAGCAAGGCAGCGGTGCGGATGTCCAGTCCAAACTCGCCCACGTAGTACTGCACCATCCACAGCGACAAGGCCACATAGCCCCCAAAGACGATGCTGTAGTACTGGCAGTACTTGAATACTTTGGGGTCTTTGAGTGATTTGAGTTGATCCACGAATTTGGTGTGGCTGGGAACAAGGTGCGTGGGATCACTGTGGCTGAACAGCCAGAACAACACCACGGTGCCCAGCATGATGCCGGCATAGACCTGCGGCACCAGAGTCCAGCCAAAGCCCACCACCAGCGCCGGTGCCAAGAACTTGTTCAAGGCGGCCCCGGCGTTGCCCATGCCAAAAATACCCATCGCAAAACCTTGCTGTTTTCTGGGAAACCAGCGTGCCACGTACGGGGTGCCGACTGAAAACGCGCCCCCCGCCATGCCAACAAAGAGGCCAATCGTCAAGTAATGCCAGAAGGCGGTGGCGTAGGTCATGAGCCAGATGGCGGGAACGGTGGATGCCATCAGGATGGTCATCACGATGCGACCACCGTATTTATCGGTCCAGATGCCCAAGGGCACCCGGATCAGTGACCCGGTCAGCACCGGCATCGCCATCAGAAGGCCGAATTGAGTGGCGTTGAGGTCGAGTGTTTTCCTGATCGGGATACCGATCACGGCAAACATCATCCACACCATGAAGCACACGGTGAATGCGAATGTGCTGACAATCAGCACTGAGAGGGCTTGCCCTTTCTTGGTCATGTCTAAGACTCCTTTTTGGATTGACATGACTTTAGGTTTTGCAAGCCGGTGGCGGTATCCCTCTGTTGAACTGGTATGGATTGAAAATAGAACTAGGCGAGTAGCCGCTGCCCTAGTTCTAAAGAACTAGTCGTTCATGAAAGCGGTCGCTACTGCGGACCTGCTCAGTTCACCATCACCAGTTTGCCCTTGACGCCGCGCGAGCCCATGTGCGCAAAGGCGGCCTTGAGCTCCGCCATCGGCAGGGTGCTGTCGATGACGGGTTTGATCTTGCCCTGGCCATACCATTGCGCCAACTCCATCATCATGGCGGCGTTGGCTTTGGGTTCGCGTTTGGCAAAGTCGCCCCAGAACACGCCGACGATGGAGGCGCCTTTGAGCAGGGCCAGGTTGAACGGCAAGGCGGGAATCGGGCCGGCCGCAAAGCCCACCACCAGATAGCGTCCGCGCCAGCCAATGGAGCGGAAAGCGGGCTCGGCAAAGTCGCCGCCGACTGGGTCGTAAATGACGTCCGGCCCTTTGCCCGCGGTGAGTGTCTTGACCGCCTCGCGCAGATTCTCACGGCTGTAATTGATGGTGGCATCGGCCCCGATGACTTGGCACAGCGCGCATTTTTCATCGGTCGAGGCCGCCGCAATGACTCTCGCCCCGCAGGCTTTTGCAATCTGGATGGCTGAGGTGCCGACGCCACCGGCAGCCCCCAGCACCAGCACCGTCTCGCCCGCTTTCAGTTGCGCCCGGTCCACCAAGGCGTGGTACGAGGTGGCGTAGATCATGATGAAGGCGGCGGCATCCACAAATGGAAAACCATCCGGCAGCGGCAGGCACAGGGCGGCTGGCGCCACCGTGTGCGTGCCAAAGCCGCCCGTGCCGGACAGGCAGGCCACATGCTGGCCTAGCTTCAGGTGGGTAACACCTTCGCCCACGGCCTGGATCACGCCCGCATACTCGGAGCCCGGCACAAAGGGCAGGGGCGGTTTCATCTGGTATTTGTTCTGCACGATCAGGAGATCGGGGAAATTCAGGCTGGCCGCCTTGATTTCAATCAGGACCTCACCCACCTTGGGACTCGGAGTGGGCCATTCTTTCCAGGTCAGGGCATCAACGCCCACGGGGTTTTCACAAAGCCAAGCATGCATGGGGGGTCTCCTAATATGTTGTCTGGATGATAGAGGGTCGTTCGATTGAAAAATGTCTCTCGCGTGACCTCGTTGGACCAGGGTCTGCGCCACCTACAATAAATGTCAACTCAGTTTGACTATGAAAATTCTTATTTGCAATGACGATGGTTACCAGGCGCCGGGCCTGGTGGCGCTGTACGAGGCCTTGAAAGACGTGGCGGAGGTCGAGGTGGTTGCGCCGGAACAAAACAACAGCGCCAAATCGAATGCCTTGACGCTGCACACGCCGATGTATGTCAACCGTGCCAGCAATGGTTTTCGCTACATCAACGGCACGCCGGCCGACTGTGTGCATATTGCGCTCACCGGCTTGTTGGGCTACCGGCCCGACCTGGTGGTGGCAGGCATCAACAACGGTGCCAATATGGGCGACGATACGATTTATTCCGGCACCGTGGGTGCGGCGATGGAAGGCTATCTGTTTGGCATACCGGCCATGGCCTTTTCCCAGGTTGAGAAAAATTGGAGTCATCTGGCGTCGGCCGCGCGCAAAGCCCGTGATCTGGTCTTGCAGATGGCTCAACACAACCTGATTGGGAGCAGCCCCTGGCTGCTCAATGTGAATATTCCCAACCTGACTTTCGACGAGATCGCCCATGTGAAGCTGTGTCGGTTGGGGCGGCGCCATGCGGCCGAGGCTGTCATTACCCAGGTCAGTCCGCGGGGCGACACCATGTACTGGATCGGTGCTGCCGGGCCGGCCAAGGACGAGGCCGAGGGCACTGATTTTCATGCCACCAGCCATGGCCATATTGCAATGACGCCGTTGAAGGTCGATTTGACCGATCATGATAATTTGGGCTATTGGGCTCAGACCGCTGCCAAGTTGACGAACGCATGAAAGAGCGCCCCCCTTTTCCGGTTCGGCTGGATTTCTTGGCGCGGCAAACGACCGACAGACGGTCCGTCCCGAGGCTGGCAGGTCTGGCCCAGAGCCCGGGCGCCCGGCCGTCAAGCCAGCCGCTGTTGCAGGGGGTGGGAATGGACTCCAGCGCGGTTCGTTCCAACATGGTGCGCAAGCTCGCTCAGCAAGGTGTTAGCGATGCGCTGGTGCTGGCGGCCATGCAGACGATTGAACGCCATCGTTTTGTCGATACGGCGCTGGTCAACCAGGCCTACGAGGACACCAGTCTGCCCATCGGCTTGGGGCAGACCATCTCCAAGCCCGGTGTCGTGGCGCGCATGCTGGAGCTGCTGCGCAACGGTGCCCCTGGGAAATTGGGGCGCGTGCTGGAGATCGGCACGGGCTGCGGCTACCAGGCCGCCGTGTTGAGCCAGCTGGCGCGTGAGGTCTACAGCATTGAGCGCCTGCGCGGTTTGCATGACAAGGCCCGTGACAATCTACGGCATTTGGCGTTGCCTAACCTGCATCTGCTGTTTGGGGATGGTATGGTGGGCTATGCCAAGGGCGCACCCTATGCCGCCATCATCGCCGCTGCCGGGGGCGAGGCCGTGCCCCAGGCCTGGGTTGATCAACTGGCCATGGGTGGGCGCCTGGTGGCCCCTGTGTCTGCGGGCGCAGGGTCGCCGGGACGGCAAGCGCTGGTGGTGCTTGACAGAACGCCACAAGGTCTCCGACAGACGGTGTTGGAGGCGGTTCACTTTGTCCCTCTAAAATCGGGCGTCGCATGAAGGGATTTCGTATGTTTGGTTTGAGTACTCGTCTGAGCTTGGCTTTTGTTATTGTTGTCATCAGCGGGGCGTTGGCTGGCTGTGGCTCCAGAATGATCAATCGGGCGCCGGTGGAAGACCGCGGCATGGGTACGAGCCAGCCTGATTTGGTGGCCAAGGACCCGACCACGCTGGCCGTCACGCCCTTGCCTGGTTTTGAGAATGCCGGCAAGCCTGGCTACTACACCGTCAAGCCCGGCGATACCTTGATCCGCATTGGTCTGGACCATGGGCAAGCAGCGCGCGATATTGCGCGCTGGAGTAACGTGGACAATCCCAATCGCATTGAGGTCGGCCAAGTGCTGCGGGTGGTGCCGCCAGTCACAGCCAGTGTCAGCAATGGGGTGGTCGCCAAGCCGGTCACTGCAGGCACGGCCATGCCGCTGCCGACGGCACCGGCCTCGGCTGTTGCTTCGGCGAGTTCGACGCCTGCTGTGAGCGTCGCCCCGGCAACGGACGATGACGTCGACTGGATCTGGCCGACCAATGGTACGGTGCTGGCCGGTTTCGATGAGGTCAAAAACAAGGGCCTGGACATTGGTGGCGTGGCGGGCGACTCGGTCGTTGCTGCGGCTGACGGTCGGGTGGTGTATGTCGGGGCGGGCCTGCGGGGCTATGGCAACCTGATCATCCTGAAGCACAACAACACTTTCCTGACCGCCTATGCCCACAACAAGACCTTGTTGATCAAAGAAGACCAGGCGGTGCGCAAGGGGCAAAAAATTGCCGAAATGGGCAGCAGCGATGCCGACCGCGTCAAGTTGCATTTTGAAGTTCGCCGACAAGGTAAACCGGTTGACCCGGCCAAGTATTTACCGGCTCGGTGAGTCGCCATCAAGCCCTTCGATCGTGCTAACCGGTGGCAGCAGGGCGCTCAATAATTTCTATTAAATAGCTTTAACCTTTGCTGCGCCATGACCGACGATCTCCCTGAAACTGAAAATTCACCGCCCGACTGGCTGCTGGTTGAATCGCTTGATCTGGAGGCCCAGGGCGTTGCCCACCGGGCCGACGGCAAAGTGGTGTTCATCAAGGGCGCCTTACCGTTCGAACTGGTGAGTGTCAATGTGCACCGCAAAAAGAACAACTGGGAGCAGGGGGTGGTGAGTGCGATTCACCACGAGTCCTCGCAGCGCGTACAGCCGGGCTGCCCGCATTTTGGCTTGCATGAAGGCGCTTGTGGCGGCTGCAAAATGCAGCATCTGCACGCTAGCGCCCAGGTTGCGGTCAAACAGCGCGTGCTGGAGGACAACCTGTGGCATCTGGGTAAAGTTCGGGCTGACAACATCTTGCGGCCGATTGAAGGCCCGACCTGGGGCTACCGCTACCGGGCGCGGATTTCAGTGCGCCATGTGCGCAAGAAGGGCACGGTACTGGTCGGTTTCCATGAACGCAAGAGTGGCTATGTGGCCGACATGAAGGAGTGTCCGGTGTTGCCGCCCCATGTGAGTGCTTTGCTGCTGCCGCTGCGCGCGCTGATCACCCACATGGAGGCAATAGAAACCTGTCCCCAGATCGAGCTGGCCTGTGGTGACCGCGTGACCGCGCTGGTGCTGCGTCACATGGAGCCGCTGAGCGAGGCCGATCTGGCCTTGCTGCGCGACTTTGCCATCCGATATGCCGGTGTGCAGTGGTGGTTGCAGCCGAAAGGCGTGGAGTCGGTGCATCTGCTCGACGAGGGGGGCGAGGCGCTGAGTTACGACTTGCCGGAGTTTGGCATCCACATGCCGTTCAAGCCGACCGACTTCACGCAGGTCAACCCGCATATCAACCGCGTGCTGGTGTCGCGCGCCTTGCGACTGCTGGACGTGCAAAAGCAGGAGCGGGTGATCGACTGGTTTTGTGGCCTGGGCAATTTCACATTGCCGCTGGCGACGCAGGCGCGCGAGGTTTTGGGCATTGAGGGCAGTGAGTCGCTGGTCGCGCGGTCCCGCGAAAACTTTAAGCTAAATCAGGCGCTAGCCCCCGTCAATAAAGCGCTATCAGCTACTAAATTTGCAGCAAGAAATTTGTTCGAGATGACGCCAGAATTACTGGTGCAGGACGGTGTGGCGGACAAATGGCTGGTGGACCCGCCGCGGGAGGGCGCGGTTTCGCTGGTGCAGGCGCTGGCTGAGTTGCATCAACAAAAACTCGACCCCCTCAGTCATCCGGCCACGGTCGGCGCCGAGAGCTGGACGCCGCCGAAACGTATTGTCTATGTCAGTTGCAACCCGTCCACGCTGGCGCGCGACGCCGACTTGCTGGTGCACCAGGCCGGTTATCGCTGTTCATTGGCGGGGGTGGTGAACATGTTTCCTCACACGGCCCATGTGGAGAGCATGGCGGTGTTTGACCGGGAGCTCGACGCCTAGACCGCAATGAGTTGGAAAGGGAATAAGCGATTCATCGGTCAACGGTGCCTGGGATAAAAAAAAGACCCGGCACGGGTCTTTTTTCAGGCGTTGCGCTGTTTCAGTCGCGTTCGCCGCCGGCAAGACCCAGCAGAGCGAGCAGGGCCTGGAATACGTTGATGATGTCCAGGTACAAGGCCAGCGTCGCGCTGATGTAATTGGTTTCGCCACCGTCGACGATGCGTTTCAGGTCATACAGCATGTAGGCGCTGAAAATACCGATAACGGCCACCGAGATCGCCATCATGGCCGCCGTGGAGCCGACGAACACGTTGATGATGCCGCCAATCATGACGGCCATGGCGCCGACAAACAGCCACTTGCCCATGCCGGAGAGGTCACGTTTGATCACGCTGGACAAGCTGGCCATGATGAAAAACACGCCAGCCGTGCCGCCAAAGGCGGTCATGATCAGTTCCTGGCCGTTCTTGAAGCCCAGCACCATGCCAATCATGCGCGACAGCATCAAGCCCATGAAAAAAGTAAAGCCCAGCAGCACCGGCACCCCGGTCGCTGAATTCTTGGTCTTTTCAATGGCGTACATAAAGCCAAAGGCGCCGCCCAGAAAAACGATCAGGCCCAGGCCGCCATTCAGGGAGCGCGTGATGCCGGTGGCCACGCCCAACCAGGCGCCCAACACTGTCGGGACCAGGCTCAAGGCCAAGAGCCAGTAGGTGTTGCGCAACACTTGGTTGCGCTGCTCGGCGGAGGCCACATAGCCATAGCTGCGGTCAATGGATTGAACGTTGTCAGTCATCGTCATGCTCCTTGGTAATCTGAAGTGTCTATAAGGCTTTCATTCTAGGGCAGCCAGAGGCTATCAGCCGAATCCCCGGGACCGGGTGCCTACAGTTTGTAAGGATACGTAGCGCAGCGTCGTAGGCAGGCCGTCAGCGACAGCCGCTATGCTTGAGGCCTTTACAAACAAAACCCTTCAACCGATGAAAACAAAATTCATTCTCGAACTGGCGGATGTCAAAACCATTGCGGCAGCGGCAGAAGCTGAAGCCCTGAAAAACAACTGGGCGGTTTCTATCGCCATCGTAGACGATGGCGGCCACATGTTGTGGTTGCAGCGTCTGGAGGGTGCCGCACCTATTTCCGCCCACATTGCCCCCGCCAAGGCGCACACGGCTGCTTTGGGCCGGCGCGACAGCAAAGTCTATGAAGATGTTGTGAATGGTGGCCGCACCTCTTTTTTGAGCGCGCCTGACATCAAGGGGTTGCTGGAAGGCGGCATTCCGGTCATGAAAGACGGTCAGTGCCTGGGCGCGGTCGGGGTCAGTGGTGTGAAATCCAGTGAAGATGCCCAGATTGCCCGGGCTGGCATTGCCGCGCTGGGGCTTTGAATCCGGACTTTATACTTTGCACTGTCAGCCACCCTCCCTCAACCTTGCAGTGAGCTTTCCATGACCATTACCGTCAATGTCGATCTTGGCTATGAATTTGAAGTCAAAGCCGGTGTCAAAGAAGTCTTTGATGTGTTGTCGCACATCCCGAGCGCAGCCACCTTCTACCCCAAGGTGGACCAGCTGGTGGACTTGGGCAATGACACTTACCGCTGGGAATTTGAAAAAATTGGTGTCGCGCAGTTTTACCTGCAAACCATTTTTGCCTGCAAATACGCTTCCAGTCGGGCCAAAGGGACGATTAACTGGACGCCCGTGAAGGGCGAAGGCAACGGCTTGATCGAAGGTGGCTGGAAACTGACCGACAAGAAAAAATCAACCAAAATTGTGTTGGAAATCACCGGCGAGCTCGCTCTGCCGGTGCCCGGCCTGTTGAAAATGGTGATTACCCCGCTGGTGAAATCAGAATTTGAAAAAATGACCGACCAGTGGGTTGACAATCTGAGCAAGCATTTTGGCGGCGAGGTTTGATCCGACGACCGTGCCGCTGACCGTCACGCCCGGCGTGCCATGACGTTAATTCTGATCAATAGCATCAGATATCATTTTGATAGCTGTTGACGCAGACAGGACGGGGGCTAGAGGCCTAAATCGTTTAAATGAATCGCTGTTTGAGCCGTTTGCCCAAGGTAACACTTGCCAAGAACACCGCGCCGGCCAAAACACCCCCCAGCCCATTCAGTGCCAAAGTCGCCAGCGGTTGCAGCGCCGCGCCCGCGCCCACGCTCCACTGCTCTATCAAACTGCCAGCTCCCGGCGTGCCGTGGATCAGGATTCCACCCCCCACCAGAAACATGGCGGCGGTGCCCGCTACCGAGAGTGTTTTCATCAAATAGGGGGCCGCTTGAAGAACACCCCGACCCACGCTGCGCTGCAAGCGCGCGGCCATGCCGATGCCCGTTCGTTGGCTCAGGTAGAGCCCGCCATCATCGAGCTTGACGATGCCCGCCACCAAGCCATAGACGCCGATGGTCATCAGTATCGCGATGCCACTCAGCACGCCGATCTGGGTGACGAGTGGGCTGGACTGCACGGTGCCGAGCGTGATGACAATGATTTCGGTCGACAAAATGAAATCGGTACGCACCGCACCTTTGATTTTTTCCTTTTCCAGGGCCGCCAGATCAACCGACGGATCTGCCAGCGCCTGCAGCCGCTGGGCATGTTGCGCGGCGGCTTCAATTTCGCTCTGCAAAAAATTGTGCGCCAGTTTTTCAAAACCTTCAAAACATAAAAAAGCACCGCCCACCATCAACAGCGGCGTCACCGCCCACGGCGCCAGCGCGCTCAGGACCAGGGCGGCGGGGACCAAAATAACTTTGTTGATCAATGAACCTTTGAATACCGCCCAGACCACAGGTAGTTCGCGCTCGGCTTTCACGCCGGCGACCTGCTGCGCATTCAAGGCCAGATCGTCTCCCAGCACGCCAGCTGTTTTCTTGGCCGCCACCTGGGTCAACACGGAGACGTCGTCCAGCACACTGGCAATATCGTCAAGCAGGGCGAGCAGGCTGGTGGCCATGGGGTTGATATTTCTCGGGGTGGTTTGCACAGGGTAATCTGCCATTGTCGCTGTTCAGGGTCGCGGGCTGGTCAGTCCCCTGGCCAAACGGTCAATCACTGGCGGTTGACCCTAGCCACCGAACTGAAAGACGGGGTAGAGGGGTTGTGCCAATGAATTTCCGACGGAGCTCAGATCAGGGTTCTTGCAGTACATTCGACCCTGATTTCCATGAATCCGGCCCGCATCCAACCTCGCAATGCCTTATTCACTTCTCTTTCGAATGCTGAAGGATCCGCGCACCACAGGCGCGCTGGCTCCTTCTTCTGCTCGTCTGGCCCGAGAGCTTGCCAATTTGGCGAAAGACTCGGAGAACGTGCTGGAGCTCGGTGCCGGCACTGGCGCCATCACGCAAGCCCTCTCCAAGGTTGTCAATCAAGAAAAACTGCAAATTGTCGAGCTGCAAAAAAAATTGGCCGTCTCTTTAAAAAAGCAATATCCCAATTTGAAAATCGTGCATTCGTCAGCACATTTTGCGCTCGACAATTATCGGCATTGCGGGTCAGTGGCGGTTGTCTCCAGCCTGCCTTTTCGGTCATTGCCGCCTGCCATGAAGCATTTGACGGTGCAGAGCCTTCTGGCGTTCCTGAAGGTCTCTCCTGGCTCACAGCTTATTCAATACACGTATGGCCTGCGCGCTCCATTCAGAGCACCTGCAGAGTTCAAGTGGCGGCAGATCAAGTGGGTCTTTACAAATTTCCCCCCCGCCTGCATTTGGGTGCTCACTAAAACGCCTGACCAGTAGACCGTTTTCGACGCTTCGAATTTTGCGAATCTTCCTTGCTGAGTCCAATCTGCAAGACGACTGAATACACATGGTCGGGCGGCCCGATCAACTCCGCAGATAATCACGGTTTTGTTGGACTACACCAGCCTCGTACTTTTCAGGACAAACGTTATGCATCGTGTCGCCATCAGTAGCACTGGACTCTATATTCCACCTCACGTCATTAGCAACGAAGAACTGGTGGCCTCTTTCAATCAATTTGCCACGCAGGAAAACACGCTGCACGCTGCGGCCATTGCCGCCGGCGCCCGTCAGCCGATTCCCCCATCCAGCATTGAATTCATTGAAAAAGCGTCGGGCATCAAGCAACGCTATGTGATGGAGAAATCCGGCATTCTTGACCCGCAGCGCATGCGCCCGCGCTTTCAGGCCCGCCCTGATAGCGAGATATCGATGATGGCTGAAATTGGTGTGGCCGCAGCGCGCGATGCGCTGACGCGCGCTGGCAAACAGCCCGAAGAGATCGACGGCGTGATTTGTGCCTGTGCCAATATGCAGCGCGCCTACCCGGCGATTGCGGTGGAAATTCAGACTGCGTTGGGCATTCAGGGCTTTGGCTTTGACATGAATGTGGCTTGTTCATCGGCTACCTTTGCCATCGAGACGGCGGTCAACGCAGTCAAAACCGGCTCTGCCCGGGCCATTTTGGTGGTCGACCCCGAAATTACTTCGTCGCATCTGGCCTGGAAAGACCGCGACTGCCACTTCATCTTTGGCGACGTTTGTACGGCCATCCTGATCGAGCGCCTGGAGAATGCCCCTGCGGGCGCCTTTGAAGTGCTTGGCACCCGTTTGCTGACCTCGTTTTCCAACAACATTCGCAATAATGCCGGCTACATGTCGCGTAGCGAAGACCGCAACCCCGATGACCGCGATCTGCTGTTTTACCAGGAAGGGCGCAAGGTGTTCAAGGAAGTTTGTCCAATGGCGGTCGAGCACATGACCAGCCACCTGGCAGAACATGGGCTGGCGCCCGATGGGGTGCGGCGTTTTTGGCTACACCAAGCCAACCTTGGCATGAATCACTTGATCAGTCGCAAACTGCTTGGGCGTGATGCCACGGTGGATGAGGCGCCGGTGATCCTGGATGAGTTTGCCAACACGGCATCGGCCGGTTCTATCATTGCATTTCACCGGCACCACGATGACATCCAGGTCGGTGAGGTCGGCGTGATCTGCTCCTTTGGGGCTGGCTATTCCATTGGCAGCGCGGTGTTGCGCCGCACTTGATCAGGCCAGGCCTCAGCTTAAATCGCGTTTCAGGCGAATTTCTTCGACCTTGACCGTGCCCATCGGCACAGTCTTGATGCTGGTCATCTCACGTTTAAAACCCGCCAGGTCGTGGAAGTGCAGGGCACGCTCATTGCCCAGCGGTATCCACACCGTGACCTTGGTACAGCCCTCTTCCAACAAGCCTTCACGCGCCGCATCCCACAGGGCCAACCCGACGCCCTGACCCCAGTGTGAGGTGGCGGCATAGACGGCCCAAATTTCACCGGTGGTTGGCGCTGTGCCTTTGTCGCGGGAGCGGTCGAAACCGATAAAACCGACAACCTGGCCGACATCAAGCGCCACGAGAACCTGGGGTTCGCTGAATTCAATGGCTTCACACCAGTAGGCCTGGGTCTTGTCGACCGTCATGACAGGCGATTTTTCACCCGGGAACAGGGCTTTGAACGCCGCCTGACTGGCACTGACATGAATTTCGGCAATGGCCTTGGCATCGCGCACGGTGGCGGGCCGGACTTCAAAGTTGTTTGTACTGGACATAAAAAATGGGGGGCAGGCAAGTGGGTAATAGAAATTGGAGCTAGATTGTCGCCGTAATCCGACCGTGTGCACGGGGAAAACGCCTGTGCCGTAGCTATGCGTTGTTACCCGGCTGGGGGAGTCGCAAGACAGACTGACACTTTCAATGTTTCACGAGACTGCAACGGTCAAGAACATTTTGATGCTATGGAGTAACGAGGGCGAAGGTTGCGAAAATAGGTTGCGGCTTTTCTAAAGAGTCCTGAAACAGTCGTCTGGGGGAAGATAATCGAGCGCGCCAGCCTCAATTCGAATGGCCGGACATTTAACTCTGGAGCAAAAAATGGCAAAAGGTCAGCAAAGCAGCAAGATGGTTAAAAAACCGAAAAAAGATACCTCGCCACCCAAGCCGGTGTCGCCGGACGCAGTGCGTCCAACCGTCACTACCGTCGTGCCGGTACGCGGAAAACTAAAAAATGCGCCCTCACGGACTTAATCACTGGGGCTAAATTCCCCGTCTCTTGGTGCGTAACGGTATTCTTGAGCGATAAGTGAATACATACACAAGAGCCACAACGTGACGGTGCTCATGCACCGCTGGGTGTTTCCGGCGAAGTACCCACGAGTGGTGTTTGAAGAGGAAGTTGATGAGGTGCTCAAAGAAGTGCGCCTGGACACGGAGCAGAGCTAGAGATTAAATTTTCGGAGATTGGCATCGACAAAGATCATGTTCACTTTCAGGTTCAATCCGTTCCAGACTACAGCGACTTTTGCAGAATGTCGATGCACCTTGATGAGCTGAAGGTCCTGTACGCCGATGAGCTACTGTTGGTGTTGGACAAGCCTGCCGGTTTGTTGTCGGTGCCTGGACGCGGTGAATACAAACAGGATTGCCTGAGTGCGCGCGCTCAAGCCCGCTACCCGGATGCACTGGTGGTGCATCGCCTGGACATGGCGACGTCGGGTTTGATGGTGATGGCCCGCGGGATTGCGGCACAGCGCACCCTGAGTGGGGCTTTTGCCAGTCGTAGCGTAAACAAACGTTACGTCGCCGTCGTCGACGGGCAACTGGCGCCATCACTGCAAACCTGGGACGTGATTGACCTGCCTATCATTGTCGATTGGCCAGAGCGGCCGCGCCGGATCATTGACCACCAGCGCGGCAAGCCCAGTTTGACGCACTGGCGCGTGCTCTCCCACAACCTGTCTGATGGAACGACCCGGGTTGAGTTGGAACCCGTGACAGGGCGGTCGCACCAATTGCGTGTACATCTGCTGGCATTGGGGCACGCCATTGTGGGAGATTCACTGTATGCCAGCCCGCGTGTGCAAGCCATGGCGGACCGACTTTTATTGCATGCCTGTTCGCTTGAACTGTGTCACCCTGGGAGCGCGCAAACCATGCGATTTGTCAGCACGGCGCCTTTTTGAGTTAGCGCGCCAGCAAGGGTGAGCCCATGCCATGGGGTCCCGATCAAGCCGATACACTCCAAGCCTTCAACGCGACAACGCCGTTGCCAAATCAAGAAGACTCCAGCATGAAAACCTACGATCTCTACGCCATCGGCAACGCTCTGGTGGACTCTGAATATGAAGTCTCGGACACCCAACTTCAGGCCATGGGCGTGGACAAGCGGCACATGACTTTGATCGACGCCGCACGCCGCTCAGAGTTGCTGGGTCATCTGACGGCCAGCACGGCACGGCGCACCGGGGGCGGCTCGGCGGGCAACACGGTGGTGGCGTTGGCGCAACTTGGGGGCAGGGCGTTTTACTCGTGCCGTGTGGCTGATGATGAGCTGGGCGCGTTTTACACCCGGGACCTGATCGCCAACGGCGTGGCCACCAACCTCACCCGGACGTTGCCGGCACCGGGCCAGACCGGCAGTTGCATGGTGATGGTGACACCCGATGCCGAGCGCAGTATGAGTACTTTTCTGGGTGCCACGGCTGAGCTTGACCACACCGCCCTGCACGAGCAAGATATTGCCCAATCAAAAATCTATTACATGGAAGGTTACCTCGCCGCATCCTCAACCGGCCTGCAGGCAGCCCTTCAAGGTCGCCAAATGGCCCAAGATGCTGGCGTGGCCCTGGCCACCACCTTGAGCGATGTCAGCATGATCAACTTTTGTCGACCTGGCCTTGACGCCATCATCGGCCAAGGGTTGGATTACCTGTTTTGCAATGAGGAAGAAGCGCAGGTCTGGTGTGGCTCGCAAGATATAGAACAGATATGTCACCAAATCAGCCAGCTGGCACGCACCGTCTGCCTCACGCGGGGCCCTCAAGGCTGCTTGGTGCTAGAGGGTAAACAACAAACTGCTGTGCCTGCTGTCCCGGTCCAAGCGCTCGACACCAATGGCGCCGGGGATATGTTCGCCGGTGCCTTTCTTTACGCCGTAACGCATGGTGAGAGTCACCCGCAGGCCGCCTGGTTGGCCAACCAGGCCGCAGGCTTGGTGGTCAGCCAATATGGCAACCGTCTCACGCCTGAGATATTGGGGCGTATCAAAGGCCGCGCCGAAGCATGGTGACTTGCGGACGTCGTTCGTTGCGACGGAAATCAAATAACTGACTTGTTGATCCTTACTTCACTTCAAACGGTTGGCCACCGAGTTTGAATCCCGCCTTAATGCCTTTCTTGCGAAACCAACCCTGATTCATTTCCAGGACAAAACGAACCGGCTCTTTTGAGCAATGAGAATCAGTGGTATGTGGTTTCATGTCTGCCAGATTGACAATGGTGCCGTCGTTGGCAACGAAGGCCGTCGTCAGGGGCAGGATGGTGTTTTTCATCCAGAAACATTGCACGGTGGCTTGTTCAAATACAAATAACATACCCGCGGACTGCGGCATGTCGCGGCGGAACATCAGCCCGGTTGAACGTTGCTGCGGGGTTGCTGCCACTTGGGCATCGATCAAATGCATGCCCGCTGACAGCTTGACGCGGGGTAAGTTCATCTGTGGTGCGTCCTGCGCACAAGCTGAGTTGACATGCGCAACGGCTAAGCCGAGAAGTGCAATTGCAATGTATTTCATGGATCGATTTTGGTGCAATTAAAGAGATAGCACAAAAAAAAGCCCGCATACGCGGGCTTTTTTTCAGCTTAACTTGTCAAGAATTACTTCTTGGCGGCAGCGGCTTTTTCAGCTTTTGCAGCTTTTGCATCTACTTTAGCAGCGGCAGCGGGTGCGGCAGCAGCGGCAGCAGCAGGTGCAGCGGCGGCGGCAGCAGCAGGTGCGGCAGCAGCGGCAGCAGCAGGTGCAGCGGCGGCGGCAGCAGCAGCAGCTTTAGCAGCAGCAGGAGCAGCAGCCTTAGCGGCAGCCGTAGCAGGAGCATCAGCAGCGAATGCGCCAGCAGCGAAAAGACCAGCAACCAAAGCGGCGAGAAGTTTGTTCATTTTCAATTTCCTTGAGATAACGTTATGTCAATTAATTTCCTCCCAAACTTTGGAAGGCTTATCCGTAACGGGGGTGGCATGGCCGCGGTTGACAGAAATCAGTAATTTTTTGGGACTAAAATTCACTGACGCCATCAAGCTAGCCAGGGAAAGGCATTCTCGGATGGTTTCGGCTTCAATTTGCTCACAAATTCAATCAATTAATGGAGAAGTAGCTACATGTACCAGCACATCAAGGTTCCCTCAGAAGGACAAAAAATCACTGTCAATGCCGACATGTCACTCAATGTGCCTGATCACCCGGTCATTCCTTTTATTGAAGGTGATGGCACTGGTTTGGACATTACGCCCGTGATGATCAAAGTGGTTGATGCCGCAGTGGCCAAGGCTTATGGCGGCAAGAAAAAAATTCACTGGATGGAAGTCTATGCAGGAGAAAAATCGACCAACGTGTACGGCCCGGATGTGTGGTTTCCCAATGAAACCCTAGAAGCTTTGCGTGAGTATGTGGTGTCCATCAAAGGCCCATTGACTACCCCCATTGGTGGCGGTATCCGCTCGCTCAATGTCTTTATGCGACAGGAACTTGACCTGTTTGTCTGCTTGCGTCCGATCCAGTATTTTGAAGGCGTACCCAGCCCCGTCAAAGAGCCGGAAAAAACCAATATGGTGATCTTCCGTGAAAATACCGAAGACATCTACTGCGGTATCGAATTTGAAGCTGAATCGCCCAAGGCGCAAAAACTCATCAAGTTTTTGCAGGACGAGATGGGTGTTACCAAAATCCGTTTCCCCGGCACCTCAGGCATTGGTATCAAACCGGTGTCCCGTGAAGGCACAGAGCGCTTGGTGCGCAAGGCTATTCGTTACGCAATCGACAATGACAAACCCAATGTGACGCTCGTTCACAAAGGCAACATCATGAAATTCACCGAAGGTGCTTTCCGTGATTGGGGCTATGCCCTGGCACAAAAGGAATTTGGTGCCGAGTTGATCGATGGAGGTCCCTGGTGCAAATTCAAGAACCCGAAAACGGGTAAGGAAATCATCATCAAGGATTGCATTGCAGATGCCTTCCTGCAACAAATTTTGCTGCGCCCGTCTGAATACAGTGTGATTGCAACCTTGAACCTGAATGGCGACTATATTTCTGACGCTTTGGCAGCTCAAGTCGGCGGCATTGGCATTGCAGCAGGCGCCAACCTCTCAGATTCGGTAGCTTGCTTTGAAGCCACTCACGGTACAGCCCCCAAATACGCGGGTAAAGATTATGTGAATCCTGGCTCTGAAATTCTCTCGGCCGAGATGATGTTGCGTCACATGGGTTGGACTGAAGCGGCAGATGCCATTATCAAATCGATGGAGCGCTCGATCAAGAGCAAAAAGGTCACCTATGACTTCGCCCGGCTGATGGACGGTGCGACCCAAGTCAGTTGTTCTGGATTTGGTCAGGTGATGATCGAAAACATGTAATTGCAAGCTGCTTGCTGTCGGCGAGGCTTGGCCTCGTCGATGCCTCAACCGCTCTGGCTTGTCAGCTGTGAGCGGTTTTTTTGTTTCTGCTGCTTGAATGCTGGCAGATTGTCACCAACTCACCTGGGCGGCACAGTGCAACGGTACGCTCGATAGAATCAATCCATGGCAACCAAATCACCCGTAATTCCCCAAATCCCGCCGCTTAAGGAGCCTGACCCGGAGGAGGGCGGCACCGTTGTACTAGAACGGCGTACGCAAAAGACAAAACCGCCTCATCTGTACCAGGTTGTCATGCTGAATGACGACTACACGCCGATGGAATTTGTGGTGGTGGTGATCCAGGAATTCTTTGGTAAGGATTTGGAGGAGGCAACGCGGATCATGCTCAAGATTCACCTTGATGGCAAAGGCATTTGCGGGGTTTACTCGAAGGACGTGGCCGCCACCAAAGTGGATCAGGTGCTTGCTGCGGCCAACAAAGCCGGGCATCCGTTAAAGTGCATCAGTGAGCCCGTCGATTCTTAACTGTTTTTGTGGGGCAGACCTTATCTAATCGATATCTGGTCCCGGTCTGTACCTGATTGGTAGGGCGGTATTGGCCTCTTTTCGGAATTGATATTGAAATCGGATTACAGTTAATCACCAAAGTAAAGGCTATAAAGGAAATCACATGATTGCCCAAGAATTGGAAGTCAGCCTTCACATGGCATTTGTCGAGGCGCGTCAGCAGCGTCACGAGTTCATCACAGTGGAGCACTTGCTGCTGGCCTTGCTGGACAACCCCAGTGCGGCTGAAGTTTTGCGGGCCTGCTCAGTCAACATTGATGATTTACGCAAATCTTTGGCGAACTTCATCAAGGACAACACACCTCAGGTGGCTGGTTCAGATGATGTAGACACGCAGCCTACCCTGGGCTTTCAGCGTGTGATTCAGCGCGCCATCATGCACGTTCAGTCGACGGGTAGCGGCAAAAAGGAAGTCACTGGCGCCAATGTGTTGGTGGCTATCTTCGGTGAGAAAGATTCTCATGCGGTGTACTACCTGCATCAGCAGGGCGTGACCCGGCTGGATGTGGTGAACTTCATCGCGCATGGCATCAAGAAAAATGATCCACCGGAGCCTGCCAAATCCGGCGAGAGTCAAGTGGAAAGCGAGGAGGGCGGCTCCGAGAAAAATGAAAAATCGTCTCCGCTGGAGCAGTACACGCAAAACCTTAATCAATTGGCCAAAGACGGCAAGATCGATCCGTTGATTGGTCGCGAGTATGAGGTCGAACGTGTGATTCAGATTTTGTGCCGTCGCCGCAAGAACAATCCGCTTCTGGTCGGTGAGGCTGGCGTAGGTAAAACCGCCATTGCCGAAGGTTTGGCTTGGCGCATCACCGAAAAGGAGGTGCCTGAAATTCTGGCTGATTCGATTGTTTATTCACTCGATATGGGTGCTTTGTTGGCTGGCACCAAATACCGGGGCGACTTTGAGCAGCGACTCAAAGGGGTGCTGAAGTCCTTGAAGGACAAACCCAATGCCATTTTGTTTATTGATGAGATTCACACCTTGATTGGTGCAGGAGCGGCGTCGGGGGGCACGCTGGATGCATCCAACCTGCTCAAGCCGGGTCTGAGTTCGGGTGCGCTCAAGTGCATCGGTGCCACCACCTTTACCGAGTACCGTGGCATTTTCGAGAAGGACGCCGCGCTGTCCCGTCGTTTCCAGAAAATTGACGTGGTTGAGCCCACAGTTGAGCAGACCGTAGAAATTCTCAAGGGTCTTAAATCGCGTTTTGAAGAACATCACAATGTCAAGTACGCGGTGGCGGCATTGCAGGCTGCAGCCGAATTGAGCGCCAAGTACATCAATGACCGTCATCTGCCAGACAAAGCGATTGATGTGATCGACGAGGCGGGTGCGGCGCAACGCATTTTGCCGCCTTCCAAACGTAAAAAGATCATCAGCAAGGCTGAAGTGGAGGAAATCGTGGCCAAAATTGCCCGGATTCCTCCCGCCAATGTCTCCAATGATGATCGCGGCAAGCTCAAGACGCTGGAACGGGATCTCAAGAATGTGGTCTTTGGGCAAGACAAGGCGCTTGACATGCTGGCGTCGGCCGTCAAGATGGCGCGTTCTGGCTTGGGCAAGGGAGACAAGCCGATTGGTGCTTTCTTGTTTAGTGGCCCCACAGGCGTTGGCAAGACCGAGGCTGCCAAACAATTGGCCTATATCATGGGCATTGACCTGATCCGCTTTGACATGAGCGAGTACATGGAACAGCACGCGGTGAGTCGTTTGATCGGTGCCCCGCCCGGTTATGTGGGTTTTGATCAAGGCGGACTGTTGACAGAAGCCATCACCAAGAAGCCGCATTGCGTGTTGTTGCTCGATGAAATTGAGAAAGCGCATCCAGCGATCTTCAACGTCCTGTTGCAGGTCATGGACCATGGCACGTTGACGGACAACAACGGGCGCAAGGCCGACTTCCGCAACGTCATCATTGTCATGACGACCAACGCCGGTGCCGAGGCCATGAACAAGTCCGTCATGGGGTTCACGAATGTGCGTGAGGCGGGTGATGAAATGGCCGATATCAAACGCCTGTTTACACCGGAATTCCGCAATCGACTCGATGCCACCGTCAGCTTCAAAGCACTTGATGAGATTGTCATTCTGCGGGTGGTTGACAAGTTTTTGCTGCAGCTTGAGGCCCAGTTGGCCGACAAGAAGGTAGACGTCACCTTTACTGATAAATTGCGCAAACACCTGGCCAAGAAGGGCTTTGATCCCCTCATGGGTGCTCGCCCCATGCAGCGGTTGATTCAGGACACCATCCGGCGTGCGCTGGCAGACGAACTGCTTTTTGGCCGCTTGACCGACGGTGGCCGACTGACAGTTGATCTTGACGATACGGATGAGAGCAAGACGGAGGTCTTGCTGGATATTCAACCTTTGTCAAAGAAAGAGGGCAAGGCCAAACCTGAGCCGCAAGAGGCGACGATCAGCTAGGGCCAGGATTTCATTTGAAACCCACGCGGTCCAGCATTTGCTGCACCTTGACCTGGTTCATCCCCACCACACTGATGGGGATGGTTTCACTCTTAAAGCTGCCACCGGTCATGGCCTGCAAGGCAGGGTTGTTGATCTTGACGCCTTTGGTCACCGGCCATTCATTGTTGCCGTTGGCAAATTGGTCTTGAGCTGGGGCGCTCGCCAAATATTCCAGAAATTTGATGGCGTTGGCGGGATTTTTGGCATGTTTAGCCACTGCGCCACCGGCGATGTTGACGTGGGTGCCCCACGACGCTTGGTTTGGGAACACCACACCGACACGTTCCATGATGGCTTTGTCCTCGGGCTTGTCCGAGCGCATGATGCGGGCGAGGTAGTAAGTGTTGGTCACGGCAATGCCACATTCGCCAGAGGCGACGGCTTTGATCTGGTCGGTGTCGCCGCCTTTGGGCGCACGCGCCATGTTGTCGACCATGCCTTTGAGCCAATTCTGTGTTTTTTCTTCACCCAGATGCTCCAGCACGGCGCCAAATAAAGACAGGTTGTACGGGTGCGAGCCGGAGCGGATGCACAATTTGCCCTTGTTTTTTGGGTCGCCCAGCTCTTCGTAGGTATCGACATCGTCTTTTTTAACATTGTCCTTGTTGTACACAATGACACGAGCGCGGGTTGAAAAGCCGAACCACGGGGAGGCGCCGTCAGCCGTTGATTTGCCATGCAGTTCAGCGGGAATGGCCTGCGTCAGCAGTTTGGACTTGATGGGTTGAAATAGCCCCTCAACCTCACCTTTCCATAAGCGCGCAGCATCGACCAGCAAAATGACGTCGGCCGGCGATGCACTGCCTTCTGCCTTGAGGCGCGCGAGAATGCCCGCATCATCGGCGTCGACCCGATTGATCTTGATGCCCGTGGCTTTGGTGAAATTGCTGTACAGCGTCTCGTCCGTTGGATAGTGGCGGGCGGAGTAGATATTGAGAATCTGGTCTTGCGCCACTGCCGCCGTGCAGGCGAACAAAATGGCGCATGCGGTGGGGATGTGTTTCTTGATCATGTCGTGTGAACTCCAAAAAGATGAGGAGTTGATGTTATCACAAATGCGAATCATTCTCAACAAATATACCTAGACCCAGCCAAACCAACCCACTAGCCCACCCGCCGCCAGCAACCACAGCAAATGCAGGCGGGTGCGCCAGACCAGCAGGGCGCTGAGCCCAGTCAGCAGCCACACCGGCCAGTTGTTCAACGAACTGCCGTGGCCGGCAGCCAGAATCCAGCCAGTCGCCAGCAACAGCGCAATCACGATCGGCGCCATCCCTTGTTTGAAGGCGCGTACCCACCGCCGCTCGCGGTTTTGATGGCCCCAGCGGGTGGCGACGAAGGTCAGGGTTGTGCTCGGCAACATGATGCCCAGCATGGTGACCACGACCCCGAGCAGTGCACAGGCCCACGCCTGAACGCCTGCACCCAGGCCGCCGCCCGCGTTGAGGCCCACGTTCCAGCCCAGCAAGGCAACAAACAGCACGTTGGGCCCGGGTGCGGCTTGCGCCAGCGCGATGGAGGAGGTGAATTGGCTGTCGCTCATCCAATGCTGTTCAATGACCAGGTAGCGGTGCATGTCGGGTGCGGTGGTGATCGCGCCTCCGATCGCCAGCAGAGACAGCTGCATGAAATGGCTTAGCAAGGCCAGCCAATCGGCGAGCGTCAGACTCAGCGTCAGGCTGGCACTCATTCTGCCGTCACTTGCGCCTGAAGTCTGCCCAGTTGCCGGTAAGCCCAGCTACTGGCCAGCGTACCCGCCCCCAGCAGAACCCACACCAGTGGCACATGCAGCACGCCAACAGCAATGAAAGTAATAGCTGCTAGCGACCAGCAGACAAGGGCTCCCATGATATTTCTCTCTAAGGAACTGATGAGCTTGAGACCGGTGCCAACGATCAGGCCTGCCGCGACGGCGCCCATGCCGCGTAGCGCCCCTTGAACGCCCGGAGAATCAGAAATACCCGCAAACAGCGCCGCCAGCGCCAGCACGATCAGCAGCGGGAAAGTCAACATACCGGCCAGCGCCACCAAGCCGCCACGCCAGCCAAAATAGCGGTCGCCGACCATCAGGGAGAGATTGACTACATTGGGGCCTGGCAAAATTTGCGCCACGGCCCAGTCCTCCATAAATTGCTCGGACGTGAGCCATTGCTTCTTTTCCACCAACTCGCGTTGCACAACGGCAAGCACGCCGCCAAAGCCTTGCAGGGCCAGCCCTGTAAACGACCAGAAGAGGTCGTGCAGGGATGCGGGACGGGGGTGGATGACGCCAGGAGCGCCGGACTTTTCGCTGAGCGCTGGAGGTAGAGTAATCGACATTAGGGCATTATCCAGCGAACGGGTTGATCCGACATTCTCTGCCAGAGCATGTCATCCGTCCGTCGGGTCCATCGCCTGACGCTGCCGCAAGTCAATAAACCGGCTGGTAGCGCGCAATCGCGGCCTTGACCTCGTCCGTCAGGGCAAAGCCGTCCCCGAAGCGGGCTGCCAGCGCGTCTGCCCGCTTCACAAAGGCGTCAATCCCCATGCCGTAGATGAATTGCATGGCGCCCCCGGTCCAGGCGGGAAACCCAATGCCGAAGATGGAGCCGATGTTGGCGTCATGCACGCTGGTGAGCACGTTCTCGCTCAAACAGCGCGCCGTCTCTACCGCTTGGCGATAAAGCAGGCGGTCTTTCACGTCGGTGATATTCCATTGAACACCCGTTTTTTCAAACAGCGGTTGCAGTTGCGGCCAGAGGAATTTTTTGATACTTTTATCGCTCGGATATTCATAGAAGCCGGCACCGCCCGCGCGGCCGGGTCGCTGGTGTTCCTTGACCATGGTGACCAGTAGTGCTTCGCCCGGGGTGGCGACATAAGTCTTGCCCTCGGTCTCAAAGTCGGCGCGGGTCTGCGCCATCACATGCAGACTCAGCGTCAGTGAGGTTTCATCGAGTACCGCCAGCGGCCCGACCGGCATGCCACACTGGATACCGGCGTTTTCGATGGCTGCGGCCGGAATGCCTTCGCCCAGCATGGCGACACCTTCCATCACAAAGGTGCCGAACACGCGGCTGGTAAAGAAGCCGCGCGAATCGTTCACCACAATCGGCATTTTGCCGATCGCCTGCACATAGTCGTAGGCCCGCGCCACCGTGTCGTCGCTGGTTTGCTGGCCGCGAATGATCTCGACCAGCTTCATCTTGTCCACCGGGCTGAAGAAATGGATGCCGATGAATTTGTCAGTAGCCTTACTTGCTTTGGCCAGGCCGCTGATGGGCAGCGTGGAGGTGTTCGACGCAAAGAAACCACCGGGCGCGAGCATCGGCTCGGCCTCTTGGGTGACTTTGGCTTTGAGGTCCCGGTTTTCAAAGACCGCCTCGATGATCAACTCACAACCTGCCAGATCCGCCACTTTGTCGGTGGCGTGAATGCGCTCAAGAATGGTTTGCTGGTCGGCAGCACTCATGCGGCCTTTGTCCACCCGGGCCTGGGTGATCCGGGCGCTGTAAGACTTGCCCAGGTCAGCCTGGTTCTGACTCACATCCTTGAGCACGGTGGCGATGCCTTTGCTGGCCTGGACAAAGGCAATGCCCGCCCCCATCATGCCGGCCCCCAGCAAGCCCACCTTGGCTGGTTTGAAGCGCGCGGATTTGCCCGGGCGCGACTGGCCGCTCTTGATAGCGTTCAAATTGAAGAAAAACGTGTTGATCATGGCGCGGGCGTTGCTGCCGGTCATGAGCTTGGCGAGGTAGCGGCTCTCGATGCGCAGGGCAGTCGGCAGGTCGACCTGCAGCCCTTCCACCATGCAGGCCATGATCGCCTCCGGCGCCGGGTACAGACCGCGGGTCTGCTGCTTGATCATGGCGGGCGCCACCACCAGCATTTGCGCTACCGCCGGGCTGGAGGGCAGGCCGCCAGGCACCTTGTAGCCCTTGGCTTCCCAGGGGTGCTGGGCGCTTGGGTTGGCCGCCATCCAGGCCAGCGCCTTGCTGCGCATCTCGGTCGCGGCGGTGTCGCCCGGTGCGACCAGTTCATGCACCAGACCCAGTTTTTTGGCTTCCTGGGGCGAGAAAGTCTTGCCTTCCACGAGGTAGGGCTGGGCACCCATCAAACCGAGGTGGCGCGTCATCTTGGTGATGCCGCCGGCGCCGGGCAGCAGACCCAGCGTCACTTCAGGCAAGCCAAACTGGGTTTTGCGATCGTCAATGGCAATGCGGTAATGCCCGACCAGCGCCACTTCCCAGCCGCCGCCCAAGGCCGTGCCGTTGAGGCAGCTCACCACCGGTTTACCCAAGGTCTCCAGGGTGCGGAAGTTTTTCTTGACCAGTTCGATCTCGGTGAAGATGGCAGCCGCATCGGACGGCCGCAGGCGCATGGCGCCTTTGAGGTCAGCCCCGGCAAAAAAGGTGGATTTGGCGGATGCCAGAAGGATGCCTTTGATGGCGTCCTGGTCCTGCAGAACCTGCGCCGCCAGCGCCGACATGTCTTGCTGCCATTGCAGGCACATGGTGTTGACGGGGGAATTGGGTTCGTCAAAGGTGATGGTGGCAATGCCGTCGTGTAATTCGTATTGGATGGTTTTCATGATGATGTTTATATGAAATTAATAGCTGCTTACCCAATGAATACGAGGGCTAGAGCCCGATTCTTTCTAAATAGTTGAGGACAGGACTGGTTCATTGCGTGTAACTGCGGTCTGTCCCGCAATTTCTCACAATCTCTCCACAATTGTGGCAATTCCCATGCCGCCGCCCACACACAGCGTCACCATGCCATAGCGCAGCTGGCGCCGGTGCAGCTCGTCAATCACGGTGCTGATGAGCATGGCTCCGGTGGCGCCCAGCGGGTGGCCCATGGCAATGGCGCCGCCATTGACGTTGACCTTGTCATGCGACACTTTCATTTCTTTCATGAAGCGCATCACCACTGCAGCAAAGGCTTCGTTCACTTCAAACAGGTCCATCTGATCAATCGTCAGGCCGGCCTTGGCCAGCGCCTTGCGCGCGGCCGGCATCGGGCCGGTCAGCATGATGGTCGGGTCCGCACCGCTTAGGGCCACCGACACAATGCGGGCCCGTGGGGTGAAGCCGTGCGCCTTGCCAGCCGCCTCGGAGCCAATCAACACGGCGGCGGCGCCATCGACAATGCCGGACGAATTGCCGGCATGGTGCACATGGCGAATGCGCTCCACCTGCGGGTAGCGGGTGAGGGCGAGCTGGTCGAAACCCATGCCGCCCATCTGCTCGAACGCGGGCTTGAGCGACGCCAGGCCTTCGAGTGTGGTTTGCGGTTTGATGAATTCGTCCTGCGCCAGAATCACCTGGCCCAGAAAGTCTTTGACCGGCACGATGGAACGGTCAAAGTAGCCGCGGGCTCTGGCCTGGGTGGCACGCTTTTGCGATTCGAGTGCAAACGCATCGACGTCCTGGCGTGAAAAACCTTCCAGCGTGGCAATCAGATCGGCACCAATGCCTTGCGGTACAAACGCCGTGGCGGAGTTGGTTTCCGGGTCCATCGCCCAGGCGCCGCCGTCCGAACCCAGGGGAACGCGACTCATGCTCTCCACACCACCGGCCACCACCAGTTCTTCCCAACCGGAGCGCACCTTTTGGGCGGCCAGGTTCACCGCTTCCAGGCCCGAGGCGCAAAAACGGTTGATCTGCACCCCGGAGCAGGTGAAGTCCCAGCCCGCCTTGAGCGCCGCCACTTTGGCAATCACCGCGCCCTGGTCCCCCACGGGAGAGACCACACCCATGACCACATCATCCACTTTGGACGTGTCGAAGTCGTTGCGCTGCTGCAGCTCGGCCAGCAGGCCGGCGAGCAGATTGACGGGCTTGACCTCATACAGGCTACCGTCTTTTTTGCCTTTG
>JANYHL010000131.1 GCA_025359085.1 Gammaproteobacteria bacterium | reverse complement strand
ATGCGAAGCACAGCAAGTGCTTCATCGATATTAACTTTGGAGTATTTGAATGAAAAAATCCCTAATCGCCTTGGCAGTGCTCGCTGCCTCCGGCGCTGCTATGGCCCAGTCGTCCGTCACGCTGTACGGTGTTGCTGACATTGGCTTTGCCCGCGAAGACAACGGTACCGCTACGACGACTCGACTGGACAGTAGTAATTTGAATAGTAGCCGTTGGGGCCTGAAAGGTGTTGAAGATCTGGGCGGTGGTTTGAAAGCCATTTTCACCCTTGAAGCCGGTTTTAACCTGGACACAGGCGCACAGGCAGATGCAAAAAGCTTTTTTAACCGCCAATCGTTTGTTGGCGTGACTAGCGACTGGGGTACCGTCAAGCTGGGTCGTCAAATGAACCCGGTCTACGCTACCGCCTCCACTTGGGATTCGTTTGGTGATGCGCTCGCTGGTGACTCATCGCGTTTGTTCAACTACAACGGAAACCGTACTGACAACGTGGTTTCCTATAACTACGCATCCAACGGTTTCTACGGCGAACTCCAGTACGGCATGGGTGAAGTTGGTGGTAACAACTCGATTACCGGCGCCAACTCTGCTGGTCGCACTGCGGCCATGTTTGTTGGTTACAGAGCGGGCCCGTTTGATGTCGTGCTGACGCATCAGAACATTCATAATAATCCTTACAACACTGCCACCAAAATGACATTGCTGGGCGGTAATTATGATTTCGGTATGGTCAAGCTGTTCGCGGCTTATGCCGTTGAAAAATCCGTGGGTGCTGCACCGAAGGACCAAAAAGACGCTCACCTCGGTCTGACGGCACCCGTTGGCACCGCTGGCGTCGTCGAACTTTCCTATCTCAACAAGAAGGACAACCTGGTCACCAATGCCAATGCCAATCAAGTGGCTATTGGTTACATTCACACGCTGTCCAAGCGCACTGCTTTGTACACAAGCTACGGCCAGTTGAAAAACGACGCTAATGCGAATTACAAAACTGCGACTACCGCAGCCAATACAGATGGTTTCGGCAAGACCGACAAGTTGTTCAACATTGGCGTTCGCCACGCGTTCTAATCTAGCGCTGGCGCAAGTCAGCTGACGGTTGAATCCAAAAACCCCGCCTGGGCAACCCGGCGGGGTTTTTTCATGAGTGCCTATTGCGTCAGCGCCCAAGGCAACTGCAAGGGCGAAATCACGTCCACAGTGTGACCAGCGCCTGATTTCATGGGCCAACCCTGCGCCACCGGGGCGAGCACATAGGCGTGCTGCACGCCGACATCCTGGCAAGCTTGCCAGAAACCCTTGGTAACCGTGGGCGCGCCTGAAAACTTGATCTCGAACCCGTACTTCTTGCTGCCCAACTCAACCACCATATCCAGCTCAGCCCCCGCCGCTGTCCGATAGAAACTCACGTCACCGCCCTTGGGGACGAGCGCGCAGATTTGCTCCACCATCAAACCTTCCCACGAATGGCCCGCCATCGGGTGACCGATCAAACTGTTGACATCGGGCAGGTTGAGCAAAGCATGCAGCAAGCCAGAGTCGCGTACGTACACCTTGGGCGATTTCACCAGGCGTTTGCCGACGTTAACAAAATGGGGCTCCAGGCGGCGCAGCATCATGGTGTCAACCAAGGAATCGAGGTAGCGCGCCACCGTGGTATGCGAGATGCCGCCCAGTGACGCAGCAATGCTGGACGCATTGAACAACTGACCGTGCAAATGGGCCGTCATGCGCCAAAAACGGTGCAGCGTCTGCGCGGGGACATTGACGCCGAACTCGCGAATGTCGCGGTTTAGAAAAGTGGCGATAAAGTCGGTTCGCCAGTTGAAAGAGAGTGCATCAGTGGGCGCGGTATAGCTGACCGGGAAGCCGCCGCGCAACCAAAGTTTTTGCAGGGTCAGCAGGGCGGTTTGGGCATCGGCATCAGGCGTCATCACCTCGCGCACCTGCAAGGGAGTGAGTTCCATGTAGCTGACGCGCCCGGCCAATGATTCGGAGCTTTGTTGCAGTAGTTTGCCCGAGGCGGAGCCTAATAACAGAAACCGACCAGGACGGCGCCGGGCGTCTATCTCAGGGCGCAATTCGGCAAATATCTCGGGCACATACTGAACTTCGTCGAGTACCACCAGTTGGTCGCGATGGGCGGCAAAAAAACCACTGCCGCTGACCAGCTTTGCCCGGTCAGCGGCCAATTGCAGGTCCAGACTAACGGCGCCCGGGTAAGCCCTGGCAATCATCTTTGCCAAAGTTGTTTTGCCGACTTGTCTGGGGCCCAGTAACACGATGGCGGGGGAAAACGCCAGTTGCTCAGTGGCGGTTTGCAGCAACGCCCGAGGGAATTCAGGGCGCTCGGCAAGATTCATTGTGCTCTTATTCATCCTTGCATTTTGACTGTTTTATAAGCAATATGCAAGGATAAATAGTTTTGAAGCACGCGGCTTTGCAGCCCCCAGCTTTAAGCAAAGTGGTCGAACGAGGCGTAGCGGTTTGGCAAGAGCTGCCCTTGGGCATTAACCAGGCGCAGACCGCGCTCGGCATCCATCTGGCCGATGCGGCTGACGGCGGTCTGGCTGCTCTGGGCGGCCGCGGCCACCGCCGCGCGCCGGGCCACCGGGGCAGTGAACAGCAGCTCGTAATCGTCGCCCCCAGAGAGCGCCCAGCGGCGCCATTGCTCTGGCACAATATTTACATTAAACTGGCCTGTAGCCTCCGTGTAATATTCGTTAGCAGCTACTAATGTAGTAGCAAGATCGGCCTCCACCGTGGCGCCAACGCCCGACTGTCGCAGGATGTGGCCGAGGTCACCGAGCAGGCCATCGCTGACATCAATGGCGGCGCTGGCAATGCCGCGCAGCGCCAACCCCAAGGCGACGCGCGGGGTCGGGGTTTCGAGGCGCGCGCGGGCGGCGACCCACACTGCCTCGGGCACCGACACGCTGCCGCGAAAAACCTCCAGCGCCAGCCGGGCGTCGCCCAGGTTGCCGCTGACGTACAGATCGTCGCCCGCTTGCGCGCCCGAGCGCAACAGCGCCTGCGAGCGGCCATTGAGCATCGGCACTTCGCCAAACACGGTAATGCAGATGTTGAGCGGCCCCTGGGTGGTGTCGCCACCGATCAGTTCGCAGCCGTGAGCATCGGCCAATGCCAGCAAGCCCTGCGAGAACGGCGCCAGCCAGGCGTCATCGGCGCGCGGCAGCGCCAGCGCCAGGGTGAATGCCAGCGGCTGGGCACCCACGGCGGCCAGGTCGCTGAGGTTGACGGCCAGCGCCTTGTGACCGAGCTTGAACGGGTCCAGCGTGGAGACAAAGTGGCGGCCTTCGACCAGCATGTCGCAGGAAATGGCCAGCTGCGTGCCGGGCGCCGGCTGCAGCAGCGCGCAGTCGTCGCCCATACCCAAGGCGACCCGCGCGGCATGGCGCTCAGGACGTTTGAAATAATGCTCGATCAGGTCAAATTCACCCATGGCTTGCCTCCTTGTCGTCGGCGGGCGGCGTGGGGATGATTTCCTTGGCCGGCAAAAAGAAACTCAGCGGCGCATGGCGCCAGCGCGCGCGAATGGCGGTGCGAATGCGGGAGCGGTCGATGCCCCCGATGTTGTGCGCGCGCAAGGCGAGCCGGAAGGCAAAGTAAAAACTGACCCCCACGTTGAGCACGGCGGTAACCACAATACCGACCACGCACCACCAAAAAGCCGCCTGGGCGAGCACCGCCAGGCCGAGGGTTGCTGCCGCTGCCGCCAGTTGACCGGTAGACAGTGTCACATGCCGCACTTCCAGCCCCAGCCCGAAAAACGCGGCAAAAGCCGGGATCAAGCCCAGCATCAGCCCGAGCGACACATTGGCCGCCAGACCCGAGATGTTGTCGCGCATGAACTGCGCCCAGCGCCCGGCACGCTCGACCCCCAAGGCGTCCGTGATCTTGGGGTTGTAGCGCAGGGCCGAGTCCAGCCGGTGCAGCACAAACCAGTTTTCCACCCAGCCCGCGATGATGCTTGACGCGAACAGCAACCCGCCCGTCAGCATGGCAAACAGCGCGCTCGGGCCCAGCAGGGTGAGCGAATGCAAGACGTGCTCGGCCTCCTTCACGTCAATCATCGGCTTGCCCCAGGCGAACCAGAACGCAGCGCTGATCAGCACCACACACGGCGCCACCAGGGCCAGGTTGCCCGCCACGGCCGCCACCTGCGAGCGCACCAGATGGGTGACTTCATCGACAAACGAGTCCACGGCACCGGGCGCGTCGAGGTCCTTGAGTTTGGCGGCCATGGCGGGGGCGGTCATGGCCGGCTGTTTGGTGGCGACGGTCCAGTGCAGCAACTGGATCAACACAAAACTCAGGGCGTAGTTCAGGCTGGCATAAAACCCGCTCCAGAAAGCCGACAAGCCGAGCGACAGCACCAGGAACTTGAGCAGCGTGGTGAGCGACATCACGGCGCCGCCACCGGCTGCATCGCGCAGCATGGCGCCGTATTCGGCCCGCGTGCGGGTGATGTAATGCTCGCCGGTCTCAGAACTGCGCTCGGCTACTTTGGCGGCCAGCATCGACGAGTTGGAGGCAATCAGGGCGCGCAGACTGCGCCGCGCCTGCCCCACCAAGACCAGATGCGCCAGCAGCCGCGCGGTGCTGGCCGGGGGGTTGGCCGCCAGCAGGCAATCGAGCAGGGCGCGAACGCGCAGCACCCGCTCGCGCAGTTGGCGCAACTGGAACACCAGGTTGACCGAAATGCCGTTGGCATCCAGATGCGTGTAAACCGACGCGGCCGCATGACGGCAAGCCTCCAGGCGGCTCAGGTATTGCTGCAGCGCGGCCTGGCGCTCAGGGCCGTGCTCCTGCGGGCTGGCCAGAAAGGCGGCTTGCAGCGCCATCACGTCAGCGTCCAAGACGTGAAAGGGCGCCGTCTCCAGCGCCGGGACGCTCATGCGCAAGCGCAATTCCGGCGAAAACCCGGTGGCGCGGATCTGGCTGGTGCAAAACGTCAGCGCCTCCAGCAGCGTCGCCTGCCACGGCGACACGCTGCTTTGCCTGACCTGCGGCACCCAGGCACAGTTGCCGTCGTTGAGCGCCAGACGCGAGGTTTGCAGTAACTCAGACAGCTGCGTCAAGGTGGCGTCGTCCAGGGCGCTGATCCACTGGGCATCAAACGCATCGCACAGCACCAGGGCAAACAAGGCCGAGGCATCGGTGGTTTCAGGCGTGCCCGGCAACCACTTGAGGCGCAGGCGCTCGGCCAATTCACTGGCAAAGGCGCTGCGCGTCGAAAACCCGTAGTCGGCCAGCAGGGCCGTCGCATCCACGGTGCTGCGCAGCACCTGCCACCAGGCCTGCAACTTGGCACGCGCGTCCGGGCGCTGCTGCAGCGCGTCCAGCAGCAGCGTCACACGCGCCAGGGCGAGCGGCACGGAATCGCCGCTACCGCGGATCCAGCGCAGCAGGTCAATCAGCCACAGGTGGCGGTGCGCCAGATCGGCCTGCGGGTCCAGCGCATCGAGCAGTTCAGCCAGATCAAGAGTGGCGGCCATCGATTCGGGTTTTAGTGCAGCGTGCGCGTGCCGCCGCTGCCACTCAAGCCATCGAGCACAAACATCGGCACATCGACTTCAAACTTTTCGCCATCTTCGGCGACGCAAAAAAAGCTGCCGTGCATGGTGCCCGTCGGGGTGCGCAGGCGCGTGCCGCTGGTGTACTCAAACGCCTCACCGGGTTTGAGCAGCGGCTGCTGCCCAACCACACCCAGGCCTTTCACGCGCTCGGTATGGCCGTTGGCATCGTTCACGTTCCAGGTGCGTGAGATCAACTGGGCGCTGACCTGACCCACGTTGATGATGGTGATGGTGTAAGCGAACACATACAGGTTTTGCTGCGGCGCGGATTGCTCGGCGAGGTAGCGCGGCGCGACTTCAACGCGAAATTGGTATTGGGACATGGCGTAATGCTATCCTGAAATAGGGCGGCACAGCCCGCAGCGGGCAGGCTCTGTCCTCAACCGATCAGGAATTTAAGGGCAAGTATTTATACTTCACCCATGACTTACCGCATCGCCCCTTCCCTCCTCTCCGCCGACTTTGCCCGCCTGGGAGAGGAACTCAAGCACATCATTGCCGCCGGTTGCGACTGGATTCACTTTGACGTGATGGACAACCATTACGTGCCCAACCTCACCTTTGGTCCGATGATTTGCAGTGCTTTGAAGCCGCATGCCAAGACCGCCGGCGGCGTGGCCGTGCCGATTGACGTGCACCTGATGGTGCAACCGGTTGATGCGCTGGCCAGCGCCTTTGCCGATGCCGGGGCCGACTTGATCAGCTTTCACCCGGACGCCAGCGGCCATGTGCACCGCAGCATTCAGGCCATCAAGGCCAAAGGCTGCAAAGCCGGCCTGGTGTTTAACCCGGCTGAACCGCTTGACGTGCTGGACTGGGTCATTGATGACATTGATCTGGTCCTGATCATGAGCGTCAACCCGGGTTTTGGCGGGCAGAGCTTCATTGATTCGGCCTTGCGCAAGATCGCGGAGGTGCGTCGGCGCATCACGGCCTGCGGCAAAGACATCCGGCTCGAAGTCGATGGCGGCATCAAGGTCGACAACATCCGGCGCGTCGCCGATGCCGGGGCCGACACGTTTGTGGCGGGCAGCGCGATTTTTGGCAAGCCCGATTACAAGGCGGTGATCGACGCCATGCGACTGGCGCTGGGAACTGCCGCCTGAAGCTCAGGCCCACTCATTCTTCTGGTGCCTTTTTGGCCGCTGGGGGCAAGAGTGAAGCTTGACTTAATTGGGGTAACTCCAGCGTGACCGATACCGGCGCATCAAGGCTGGTGGCCAGGGAGGCACTGCGCGGCGCCACCGAGTGCAGCACCAGATCGTCATTGACCTGGGCGCCGACCCGGTACGGCTTGGCCGGTTTGCCATCGACCGAAATCAGGGCGTAACTGCTATTGGCCCGGTTGGCCAGCACGCCGCTCAATTTAAAGTGGCTGGCCGCGCTGCTCACTGTTTTGCTGCTGACGCTGGTCTGGCCACCACCCAGCAAGCGCGCCACCCGTTGCGGGTCCGCCGCCGGTGGGGCGGTATAAACCACGGCAGCAGTCAGGCTCGGGGGCACGGTGGCCTGCCATTTCAGCACCCAATAAGTGGCGCTGGCCGCGGCCAGGGCAGCCAGCGTAAAAGTGGCGATGCGTAGCCACCAAAGGGAGAGCAATGCGGTCTTCATGGCTGGATTATCATTGAAGCGACCCAGTTATTAAAAGTGACCTCCCCAATGAAATCAATTTCTGAAAACATGCGTCGTCGCCTCCAAGCCGGCTTCACCCTGATCGAACTGATGGTGGTGTTGCTGATCATCGGCGTACTGGCCGCATTGATCGTGCCCAATGTGCTGGACCGCGCCGATGACGCGCGGGTCACCGCGGCCAAGACCGACGTCAACAACCTGATGCAGGCGCTCAAGCTCTACCGGCTCGACAACCAGCGTTACCCCAGCGCCGAGCAGGGTTTGCAGGCCTTGCTGACCAAGCCCACGACCGCGCCGGTGCCGCCCAACTGGAAGTCCTACCTGGATCTGTTGCCCAACGACCCCTGGGGCAAGCCCTATGTTTACCTCAATCCGGGGATCAAGGGCGAAATCGACGTGATGTCTTTGGGTGCCGATGGCCAGGCCGGGGGCGAGGGTAAAAATGCAGATATTGGCAGCTGGCAACCGTAGACCGGGCTGAAACAGCCCCTCCATCTTGAATTCTTCTTTGCTTGCGATGCCAAAGAGCCCTAGCAGCCGAGGCTTCACGCTGCTGGAGTTGCTGGTGGTCGTGGCCATCATCGCCATGGCGTCCGCGGGGGTCGGCTTTGCCCTGCGCGACACCTCGCAGGTGGCGCTGGCGCGCGACGCCGAGCGTCTGGCGGCATTGCTGGAGTCGGCCCGCGCACGCTCACGGGTCAGCGGCGTGCCGGTGCGCTGGCGGGCCACGCCAGCCGGGTTTCGTTTTGAGGGCCTGGTGCCCTCAACGCAAGCGGATTCCGATTTGCCGGAGCACTGGCTGGACCCAGACACCCGTGTCGCCGACAGCGCCGACGGGACGCCGCCACCCTCGCTGTTGTTGGGCCCGGAGCCCATCATCGAGCCGCAGCAGCTGGTGCTGGTGTCACGCACCCAGCCCGGTAAAAGCGTGCGCCTGGCCACCGACGGCGTGCGTCCTTTTGCCGTGCTGGCGGACGCGCCGTGAACCCCAGCGAGCGCGGTTTTACCCTGGTTGAAGTGCTGGTGGCGCTCGGCATTGTGGCAATTGCCCTGCTGGCGGGTTTGCAGGCCACGGCGGCCCTGACACGCCACGCCCAGCGCCAGTCGGACATGTTGCTGGGCCAGACCTGTGCCGAGAATGAACTGAGCAAAATGCGGCTGGCCCGGCAGTTGCCCGATGTCGGTGACAGCAGCATCGTGTGTGAGCAGGCCGGGCAGGTCTTCACCGTGGCGCTGGCGGTGCGGCCCACGCCCAACTTCAATTTTCGGCGGGTCGACGCGCAGGTGTTCAAAGGCGATGATTCCGTGCTGCGCTTGTCCACCATTGCGGGGCGTTATTGATGGCGCAGCCCCGCTTGCCGCGGCCTCGTGCCAAAGGCTTCACGCTGATTGAGTTGCTGGTGGCGATCAGCCTGATGGCGCTGATGGCGGCCTTGAGCTGGCGCGGGCTCGACGGCATGACGCGAGCCCAGACGCAAATGCGCCAGCACTCGGACGATGTGCTGACCTTGCAGGCGGGTCTGGCGCAGTGGGGCGCTGACCTGGACGCGTTGGCGACCCAGCCCAACACCCCGAACCTGGACTGGGACGGCCGCGCCCTGCGCCTCTTGCGCCGCAGCACCGCCGCACCGGGCGAGGGTTTGCGGGTGGTGGCGTGGTCCCGGCGCCTGATCGACGGGGCTGGCCAGTGGCTGCGCTGGCAGTCGCCGCCGGTGACCACACGTGGCGAATTGCAGCTGGCCTGGAAGCAGGCCGCCTTGTGGGGGCAGAACCCGAGCGACGAAGCCCGAAGCCGCGAGGTACGGGTGGCGCGGCTTGATCAGTGGCAAATTTTTTATTTTCGGGACAACGCCTGGAGCAACCCGATGTCCAGTGAAGGCGCCCCCGGCACGGCTCAGACCGCGACCGCGGCCCTGACCCCCGACGGTGTACGGCTGGTGCTGACGCTGTCACCCGGCCAGGCGATCAGTGGCCGCGTCACGCGCGACTGGTCTCGTCCCACGCTCGGGGGTGCCAAATGAAATCACAGCGCGGGGCGGCCATCCTGACCGCCATGCTGACCGTGGTGTTGGTGGCCTCGCTGGCTTCGGCCACGCTCTGGCAGCAATGGCGCGCGGTCGAGGTCGAGGCGGCCGAGCGTGAGCGCACGCAATCGACCTGGATCTTGAACGGCGCGCTTGATTGGGCGCGGCTGATCCTGCGCGAGGACGCCCGCAAAGGCGGCCCCGACCATCTGGCCGAGCCGTGGGCCGTGCCGCTGGCGCAAGCCCGGTTGTCGAGCTTTCTGGCCGCCGATCCCAGCGACGCGCTGGCGACCGATGCCGCCCAAGAAGCCTTTCTGTCGGGCCAGATCACTGATTTGCAGTCGCGCCTGAACGTGGCAAACCTGGTGCTGGGCGGCGCCATCGATGCGCCGAGCGAACGCGCCTTCACCCGGCTGTTTGAGCTGCTCGATCTGCCTGACACCGAGTTGGCCCTCATGCTTAACAAGCTGCGGCTGGCGCAGCCCGCGCCGGCGGGCGCCATCGTCGCTGGCGCACCAGTCGTTGCCGTCTCCGAATCGGATGCGGCCAACGTCACGCTGTGGCCGCAAACCATCGATCAGCTGGCCTGGCTGGGCTTGTCGGCGCGCAGCATTGCCGTGTTGCGCCCGTTCGTCACAATTTTGCCGGAGCGAACACCGGTCAACCTCAATACCGCCTCGGCCGAAGTGATTTACGCCTGTGTCGAGGGCTTTGACCTGGCCGACGCCCATCGCCTGGTGCAGGCGCGCAACGCCATCCATCTGGCAGCGTTGAACGATGCCAGCACCCTCAGCGGCAAGACCGCAGCGCAGTTCAATACCGCGCTGCACAGCGTGTCGTCGCGCTTTTTTGAAGTGCGTGGCAGTTTGCGCATCGACCAGTCGACGGTGCAAGAGCAGTCCGTGGTGCAGCGCGACGGGCTGGATGTCAAGACACTGTCCCGCCAACGCGTGGCGAGCCCCCCGGCCCCTCTACAATAATCATCGCCAAGCCCCATGACCACCCTGATCGTTACCCTTCCTGCCGAGCCGCTTGACGCGGCTGCCTTGTACGACTACGTGTTGAGCCCCGATGGCAGTACAGTGGGTGAGCAGTCGCGCGCCCCGCTGGCGTTGTTGCCGCTGGTGGGCAAAGCCGACGGCGAGGTGGTGGCGTTGGTGACCGCGCAGCGCCTGTCCTGGCACCAGGTGCAGCTGCCCAAGGGCACGCTGGGGCGGCGGTTTTTTCAGGAAGGGGGCGCCTTGCGCGTGCGGGCGGTGCTGGACGGCCTGCTCGAAGACCGCCTGCTCGACGACACCAAACAACTGCATTTCGCGCTGGAGCCGCAGCCGCCCGCCGATGCGCCGGTGTGGGTGGCGGTGTGTGAGCGGGCCTGGTTGCGTGCCGCCTTGCAGGCGCTGGAGCAGTCCGGCCGGGCGGTCAGCCGCATCGTGCCCGAGTTCACGCCGCAGGCGCTCAAGGACACGCTGTACGTAACAGGCGAGGCCGATGCGCCCTGCCTGGTGGGCGCGTCCCAGGGCAGTGTGGCCGTGTTGCCCTTGTCCCGGGAAGCGATCGCGCTGCTCAGCGGCCGGGAAGAAAAAAATGTGGTGGCCGAGCCCGCCGTGGTGGCGGTGGCTGAAGCCTTGTTCCAGCGCACCGTCACGCTGCAGCCCAGTGGTCAACGCCAATTGCAGGCGGCGCAGTCGGCCTGGGATCTGGCGCAGTTTGACCTGCTGACGTCCCACGGTGCCCGCACCTGGAAGCGCTGGTCCGGCGCCACCCGCGATGTACTGCGCGCACCACGCTGGCGTGCCGCCCGGCTGGCCGTGCTGGCGCTGCTGGCGATTAACCTGGCGGGTCTGAACGCCTGGGCCTGGAAAGAAAAAACCTTGCTCCACAGCCAGCGCCAGGCCATTGACGCCGTGCTGAGCACAACCTTTCCCCAGGTGCGCGTGGTGGTGGATGCGCCAGTCCAGATGGCGCGTGAGGTGGCGGCCTTGCAGCAGGCCAGTGGCGCGCCCTCGGGTCGCGATCTGGAAACCATGTTGGCGGCTTTTGGGGCTGTAGCCCCCGTGTCTGCTTCGCCAGCAGCTATTGAATTTATAGCAGGCGAAGTCCGCATGAAGGGACTCGCACTCACGGCGGAGCAGGTCACGGCGATTTCCTTCCAACTCAAACCCCAAGGTTATGTCGTCAAGGTCGAGGCTGACACCCTGGTGATGAAACAAGGGGCTGGCTTATGAAACTGCTGTCCGAGCTGCAAGCGCGCTGGCGCCTGCTGGCGCGCCGCGAGCAGCGCCTGCTGCTGGCGGCGCTGGCGCTGGTGTTGCTGGCCTTGCTGTGGAGCGTGACGCTGGCGCCCGCGCTGGCGACCCTGAAGGCGGCCCAGCAGCAGCGCGGGGTGCTTGACGCCCAATGGCAACAGATGCAGCGCCTGCAGGCGCAGGCCAAGGTGTTGCAAGCCCAGCCGCCTTTGACCTTTGCCGACGCGCGGCGCTTGCTGGAGGCCTCGGTCAAACCGCTGGGCGCCACGGCGCAACTGGTGGTGACGGGCGAGCGCGTGACGCTCAACTTCAAGGCAATCTCCGCCGACGCCTTGGCGCAGTGGCTGGCGCAGGCGCGCCTGAATGCGCGCGCCGTGCCGAGTGAGGCGCGGCTGGTGCGGGGTGCTGCCGTGGCGGGCGGTGCGCCCGGCGGCTGGAACGGCACGCTGGTGTTGAGCTTGAACGCGCGCTGAAGCACCCGACCCGCGCAGCGCCCGGAGCCCACTCGCACCACCCGCCCGCAGCATGTTGCGCCGCCCATCCCCCTTGAGATCGCCCGCCCGAAGCCGGCCTCGAACCGGCGTCGCCAGCGCCTTGCCACGCACCGCGCCCTGGTCCTGGGCCTTGGCCGGGGCAGTGCTGGGGCTGGCGCTGGCGCTGCTTCTCAATGCGCCGGCGCGCTGGCTGGCGCTGGCGGTGCAGCAGGGCCTGCAAGGGCGGGTGCTGCTGGACGATGCGCGGGGCACCGTCTGGAACGGCACAGCCCGGCTCACGCTCACGGGCGGTGTCGGCAGCGTCGATGCGGCCACACTGCCCGGCCGCCTGACCTGGCGGCTGCGCCCCAGCTGGGCCGGGTTGGCGGCTGAACTGAACGCCGACTGCTGCATGCAGCAAGCTTGGTCGGTCAGCCTGCGGCCCCGCTGGGGCGGGGCCCGCTTGGCGCTGGCCGACAGCCAGTCGCAATGGCCGGCGCAGTGGTTGACCGGACTGGGGACGCCGTGGAACACGGTGCAGCTCGAGGGTCAGTTGAGTTTATCGACGCACGGACTCGCCGCCGAATGGACGGCCGGGCGCTGGTTGCTCGATGGGAGCGCCCAGCTCGATGCCCTGCAGCTGTCGTCACGGCTGTCCACGCTCAAGCCGATGGGCAGCTACCGCATTCAGTTGCAAAGCGGCGCGGCGCCCAGCCTCAGCTTGAGCACTGTGGAGGGCGCCCTACAATTGTCCGGCACCGGCCAGTGGGTGGGCGCCAAATTTCGGTTTGAGGGTGTCGCCAGCGCCGCCCCGGAACGGCTGGACGCCCTGTCTAATCTTCTGAATATCATCGGTCGGCGCGACGGTGCTCGCGCCATCATCAAAGTAGGTTGAATCTGTATGAAACTCCGCGCTGCTGCCGACTCCAAAAATGCTATTTATTTAATAGCTGCTTGCGCAATCATGACGGGGGCTACCGTCCTATTTCCCGTTAATTTACTGGCCCAAACCAGCGCCGTGGCGAAAGCGGGCGAGACCGTCACCCTGAACTTCAGCAACGCCGATATCGAGGCGGTGGCGCGCACCATGGCCACCATCACGGGCGCCAATGTGGTGGTGGACCCGCGCGTCAAGGGCACCATTACCCTGGTCACCGACAAGCCGGTCACTCGCCGGGTGGCCATGAACCAGTTCCAGGCGGCGCTGCGTCTGCAGGGTTTCACCATGGTGGAGTCGGCGGGGCTGTACAAAGTGGTGCCCGAGGCCGACGCCAAGCTGCAAAGTGGGGCCGTGACGGTCAGCGAACAGGCCATCGGCGGGGCGCTGGGCAACCAGATCACGACGCAGATTTTCAAACTCAACTTTGAATCCGCCAACAATCTGGTGGCGGTGCTGCGCCCGTTGATCAGCCCGAACAACACCATCAACGTCAACCCTGGCACCAATTCGCTGGTCATCACCGACTATGCCGACAACCTGCGCCGCATGGCGCGCATCATTGCCGCGGTCGATGTATCCAATGCCACCGAGGTCGAGATATTGCCGCTCAAGCACGCCATTGCGACTGACCTCGCGCCGCTGGTACTGCGGCTGGTGGAGACCTCGGGCGCCGGGGCGGCGCCGGGGCAGGCCGACACCTCGTTCAAGACCATTTTGGTGGCCGAGCCACGCTCCAATGCGCTGATTTTGCGTGCCGCCAACCCGGCGCGGGTGGCGCTGGTGAAGTCGCTGGTGGAGAAACTCGATCAACCCGCCGCCCCGGGCATGAATGGCGCGGCCGGCAATATCTATGTGGTCTACCTGAAAAACGCCGACGCCACCAAACTGGCGGCCACCTTGCGCGCGGCGATGAGCGGCCAGGCCCCGGTGGCAGCGGCTCCCGCCGGTGTGGCGGGAGCGGTGGTTGCGGCCACCGTATCCGCCACCGGCGGACAAATTCAGGCCGATGTGGCCACCAATTCGCTCATCATCACGGCACCCGAGCCGCAATACCGGCAATTGCGCGCCGTCATCGACCGGCTCGACGGTCGGCGCGCCCAGGTGTTGGTCGAGAGTCTGATCGTGGAGGTCAACGCCGACCGGGCGGCCGAGTTCGGTATTCAATGGCAGGGTCCGTTGGGTAAAGCCGGCGACGGTGTCATTGGCCTGCTGGGCACCAACTTCGGCGCCGGTGGCAAAAATATCATCAACCTGGCAACCGGTGCGGGTGCGGTGGCGCCCGGGGCAGGACTCAATTTTGGTGCGGTTCAGCGCACCAACGGGATTTACGTGCTCGGCTTGCTGGCAAATTTTCTGGAGACCAGCGGCAGCGGCAATGTGCTGTCCACGCCCAACTTGCTGACGCTCGACAACGAGGAAGCCAAGATTGTCATCGGTGAGAACGTCCCCTTCATCACCGGCCAATTCACCAACACCGGCAGTGGCGGCGGCGGCGGTTCGGTCAACCCGTTCACCACCGTGGAGCGCAAGGACGTGGGCCTGACGCTCAAGGTCAAACCGCAAATCAACGAAAACGGCACCGTCAAGCTGGTGATCTACCAGGAGACCTCGGCGGTCAAGGCCGGCACGGAAACGGCGGCCAACGGACCGACCACCTCCAAGCGCACGATCGAGTCCACCGTGCTGGTTGACGACGGCAGCATCGTGGTGCTGGGCGGTCTGCTGCAGGACAAGTATTCCGGCAACGAGGGCAAGGTGCCCGGCTTGGGTGACGTGCCCTTGTTTGGCAATCTGTTCAAGAACGACTCCCGCACCCGCAACAAGACCAACCTGATGGTGTTCCTGCGCCCGGTGGTGGTGCGTGACGCGCAAGCCAGCGACCGCTTGTCGATGGATCGTTATGACCTGATGCGCTCGGGCTTGAAAGACGCGCAGCCGGCACCGAGCCTGCTGGTGCCGATCAACGAGTCGCCCGTCCTGCCGGCGCTGCCGGGGTCCCAGCCAGCCCTGCAGCGGCTGCAACCGCTGGGCGCCACGCCTGGCGTCACCCCCCAGTTTTGAGTCGGACGCTCAACGCCATGCGCTACCCGCTGCCCTACGCCTTTGCCCGCACCCACCAGCTGTTGCTGGAGGACGAGTCGGGCGATCTGACGCTGTGCGTGCACCCGGACTCGGGCGCCAGTGCGGTGAGCGAAGTGATGCGCAAGTACCCGGTGCGCCAGTTGCAGTCGCTGCTGCCGCAGGCCTTGATCCAGCGCATCAGCGCCGCCTACGCCCAGGGCGAATCGAGTGCGGCGGCGGTGGTCAGTGAGGTTGAGAGCGACGCCGACCTGTCGCGCATGATGCAGGACCTGCCCGCGATCGAAGACTTGCTGGAGACCTCGGACGATGCGCCCATCATCCGCATGCTGAACGCGCTCTTGACGCAAGCCGCGCGCGACGGCGCCAGCGACATCCACATTGAGCCCTACGAGCGCCATTCGAGCGTGCGCTTTCGGGTCGACGGCACGCTGCGCGAAGTGGTGCAACCCAATCGTGCGCTGCACGCGGCGCTGATCTCGCGCCTGAAGATCATGGCCGAGCTCGATATTGCCGAGCGCCGCCTGCCGCAAGACGGCCGCATCTCGCTGCGCATTGGCACCCGCGCCGTGGATGTGCGCGTATCTACCTTGCCCAGTGCCCACGGCGAGCGCGCCGTGCTGCGCCTGCTGGACAAATCCGAAGGGCGCCTGAGTCTGGAAGCGCTCGGTATGCAGGGCGAGGTGCTCAAGCGCTTTGAGCACCTGGTGACGCAGCCGCACGGCATTGTGCTGGTCACCGGCCCCACCGGTTCGGGCAAAACCACCACCCTGTATGCCGCCTTGAGTCGGCTCGATGCCAGCCGCAGCAACATCATGACGGTGGAAGACCCGATTGAGTACGAGCTGGCCGGGGTCGGCCAGACCCAGGTCAACGCCAAGATTGAACTCACCTTTGCCAAGGCCTTGCGCGCCATTTTGCGGCAGGACCCGGACATCATCATGATCGGTGAAATCCGCGATTTCGAGACCGCGCAGATTGCGATTCAAGCCTCGCTCACGGGTCACCTGGTGCTGGCCACGCTGCACACCAACGACGCCACCAGCGCCGTCACCCGGCTCACCGACATGGGGGTGGAGCCATTCTTGCTCAGCTCCAGCCTGCTGGGCGTGTTGGCGCAGCGCCTGCTGCGCAAGCTGTGTCTGACGTGCCATGGTGCCGGCTGTAGCGCCTGCGGCCAAACCGGCTACGCCGGGCGCTCGGGCGTGTTCGAGCTCTTGGTCACCAATGATGCCATTCGCGCCCAGATTCACAGCCGCGCAGCGGAGGCCGACATTCGGGCCGCTGCCCTGGCCAGTGGCATGACGCTGATGCGCGATGACGGTGAACGGCTGGTTCGCCTGGGCGTGACCTCGCGCGAAGAGTTGGTGCGCGTGACGCGCGACTAGCTGGCCTGTCTGCCATGCCCGTTTATTCATTTGAAGCCCTGAGCGCCGACGGCGAAACCCGCAAGGGCGTGATCGAGGCCGACTCGGCCAAGGCGGCCCGCAGCCTGTTGCGCGCCCAGGCCCTGGTGCCGATCAAGGTGGAAACCGTCGGGGCACAGGCGGCCGGTCAGGACGGGGCCGGTGGCACCGGCTCAGGCCGCAGTTTGAGGCGGCGTGTTTTCGGCGCGACCGGGTTGGCGATCTGGACGCGCCAGCTGGCCGGTCTGGTGTCATCGGGCCTGCCGCTGGAACGGGCGCTGACCTCGCTCTCAGACGAGGCCGAGCGCGACAACGAGCACCACCTGGTGGCGCTCTTGCGCGCTGAAGTCAACGGCGGCTCGACCTTTGCCAAGGCCTTGTCGCAGCATCCGCGTGAGTTCACCCCCATTTTTATTGCTGTGATTGGTGCCGGCGAGCAAAGCGGCAACCTCGGACTGGTGCTGGAGCGCCTGGCCGATGACCTGGAAGAGCAGCAGGCGCTCAAGGCCAAGCTGATTGGCGCGGCGCTGTACCCGGCCATTGTGTCGCTGGTGGCGGTGGTGATTGTGCTGTTTTTGGTGACTTATGTGGTGCCGCAGGTGGCGCATGTGTTTGCCGGCAGCAAGCGCGCCCTGCCGCTGTTGACGGTGATCATGATCGGCACCAGTGCCTTTGTACGCAGCTATGGCTGGCTGATGCTGATTGCTATTGTATTAGGAGCTATTGGCGCCCGTCTGGCGCTGGCTAACGCCGCATTTCATGAAAAGTTTGATGCCGCCTGGTTGAACCTGCCGATTCTGGGCAAGCTGTCCCGCAGCTACAACACCGCGCGCTTTGCCAGCACGCTGGCGATGCTGGCCGCCGCCGGCGTGCCGATTCTGAAAGCCTTGCAGGCCGCGGCTGAAACGCTGTCCAACCGCGCCATGCGCACCGACGCGCTCGATGCACTGGTGCTGGTGCGCGAAGGTGCACCGCTGGCGGCGGCACTGGCGCAGAAAAAGCGCTTTCCGGGGCTGCTCGCGATGTTCGCCCGCCTGGGCGAGCAAACCGGCCAGTTGCCCACCATGTTGCAGCGCGCCGCCAAACAGCTCAGCGTGGAGGTGCAGCGCCGCGCCATGCAGCTCGCCACCATTCTGGAGCCGCTGCTGATTGTGGTCATGGGCGTGGTGGTGATGCTGATCGTGCTGGCGGTGTTGATGCCGATCATCCAGCTCAACCAGTTGGTGAAGTGATTGGCTAAGGTTTCGCCGTCAATACCGTGCTGCCAGCGTCAAGTTCAAGACCGCCACTGACACCACAAATCCGGACCGGCTGTTGCCGGGTAGCTCGTCGTACCACATGGCACCAGCGTGGTCTGCACGTTGAAGTCAACTCATACGTTTGCTTCACTTTGATTTGTGAATGAGTTGATGAACACGAATCCCCTCAAAAGGTGCAGTTTCTGACCATGCTTTCTGGATGTCCAGAAAACGACCGTTTGATTGACACTATTTCAACGATGAAATTTGACCATGTTCGGTCAGCAACAGATCCATTGCCGAAGTAGACATTTGTGATCTGCCTACTCCAAACCGGACCTTGGCATCTACAGACCGACGGTCGGATATGTGGCGACCATTCCGTCAAAGTGGGCACCCGGTGATGACCAGACCTGCCGGTCGGGATTTTTCTCCATACCGGCTGTTCAACTTGGGCTTCAGAAGTATCTCCGGTGCTAGCGCCGATCATCTCGCACGTCCCTCGACCGCCCGGATGCCTTGATAGAAGCGCTTCAGGTCTTGCCGCTCGACATTGGCCCCTACCAATCGCGCCCCATGGATAAAGCAACTTCTTTTCTGTAAATTTCCGGAATCTGGTTTTGGGGTGTTGTGAATACGCGGCGTCAGGGTTTCATGGTCAGGTAGATTTTTGCGGT
>JANYHL010000120.1 GCA_025359085.1 Gammaproteobacteria bacterium | reverse complement strand
GACAATTGATCCAATGAAGGTAATATTTACCCATGAACTCCGAAACACTCGATCCCACCGATCGCCAACTGCTCGACGCTCTGCAGCGCGACGCGCGCCAGACGATTGCCGAACTGGCGCAAACAGTGTCGCTGTCGGCGTCACCGTGTTGGCGCCGGGTCAAGCAACTGGAGGAGTGCGGCGTCATCGAGGGCTACCACGCGCACCTCAACCGTCACCAACTGGGCTTCGGCGTCACCGGCTTTGTGCATCTGCAAATGGACAACCACACGCCCGACGTGATGGCGGCGTTCGAGCGCGAGGTGGTCGCCCTGCCGCAGGTGCTGTCCTGCCACAACCTGTCAGGCCGCTACGACTACCTGATCGAAGCCATCGCGCCCGACCTAGAGGCTTTCTCGCTGCTGGTGCGGGTGAATATTCGCAGCCTGCCCGGCGTGAAGGAAATCGCCACCAGCTTTTCTCTCAAGGAGGTCAAGCGCGCCGGGACCTTGCCGGTCAGTTGATTGCTTATTTATTTATAGCAACAAAGCTAGGTATGACGAGGGCTAGAGGCATAAATCGTTCATATTTTATTGCAATTGCCGATTAGGGAAATCACCGTCGTCTGGCGGCCAAGGTGGCGCTGCCGTCGAGGTTAACCCAGGGCTACTGCGACGGAGTTCCCGCATGCGCTTGCGGCAGCTGACGCAAGGACTGAATCACCGCACTGCGCCACATCGCCAGCGCTAACAGCAGCGCACCGACACCGCCAAACCCCATGGCGTAACGCAGCCCGAGATGTTCGCCCAAATAACCGCCCAGCAGGGCCCCCGGCCCCGCCGGGATGAGAATGAGCCAACGCATGGTGCTGGTCATGCGCGCCAGCAAGGGCTCGGGCGTGACTGCCTGGCGCAAGGCCAGAAAATTGATGAACAAGAGCACGGCACCGATGGCAAAACACACCAGCATCAACACATAGGACGCCACGGCAAAGCGGCCGGTCGGCACCAGGGCGAGCTGCAGCCAGCCCAGGCCGTTGATGGCCACGCCCAGGGTCAGGCAAGGTCCGGGTCCAATGCGCAGCGAGATGCGGTGCCCCAAGGTGCTCGCCAGCACGGTTCCCAGGCCCAGCGCGGTGTAGCTCAAGCCGACCTGCTGCTCGGTCAAGCCCAGTACGCGGATGGCAAACAAAATTTGCACCACCATGGCGGCATGGTGGAACAACTGCCAGAGGCCCACCATCAGCGCCATGCGCGGCAGCAAGGGATGTTGCCAGACGAAGCGCAGGCCCTCCTTCAGGTCCCGCCCAAAGGCGCGCTTGACCGTCGTGACCGGCGTTTCGCGCGCCCGCACACCGCGTAGAAACGACACGCTGACCAGCAACAGCGCGGCGTCCGCTAGCAGTGCCAGCGGCGCGCCCACCAGCTTGATCAGAATGCCCGCAAAGCCCGGCCCGATCACCTCCGCGCCCGAGGTGGCCAAGGAATTTTTGGCATGCGCCTCGACCAGACGCTCACGCGGTACCACCTGGGTCAACACGATTTGCGCCGCCGTGCCGGAGGAGACAAAAACGCAGCCCATCACAAACCCGGTGCCATATAAATAAGACATGCTCAAGAAGCCAAGCGCCCAGGCAGCGGGAATGCTGGCGAGCACCAGGGCAATCGCAATTTCACCGGCTATATACACCGGTAATTTGCGCACACGGTCCAGCCACACCCCCACCGGCAAAGACAGCAGCACAAAAGGCGCCAGCTCCATGGCGGTCAGCCAGCCCATCTGGGTCGGGGTGGCGTGCAGCAGCAGCGCAGCGGTTAGTGGCACCGCCAGCATGGTCACCTGCTGGCCAAAGGAACTGATCAGGATCGACAACCACAAGCGGCGGTACACCGGGTCGCGCAACAGGTCGGTGCTGGACAACACGAACAAATTGCCGAATAGTCTAGCCACGTCGAGTGAGTGTCTTTATGAACTCGTCATGGCTTCAGGCCAGCAGGCATGCCACTTGGGTTTCGGGGTTCAGTGCGCGCAACTGCGGCGTTTGCTGGGCACAGCCGGCCTCGGCTTTGGGACAGCGCGTGCGAAAAATGCAACCCGAGGGCGGGTTGATCGGCGAGGGCAGGTCCCCTTGCAAAAGCTGCACGGTCTTGTTGCGTTCACTTCGCGGATCCGGCAGCGGAATCGCGCTGAGCAAAGCCTGGGTATAGGAATGGCATGGATTTTGATAAATCGCCTTTTTGGCCGCAAGTTCCATGGCCCGCCCAAGATACATCACCATGACACGTTGGCTGATGTGCCGCACCACAGCCAGATCATGGGCAATGAACACCAGTGCCAGACCCATGGTGGCCTGCAATTCCTGCAGCAGGTTGATGATCTGCGCCTGAATCGACACATCGAGCGCGGACACAGGCTCATCACAGATCACCAGCTTGGGCTCGAGCACCAAAGCCCTGGCAATGCCGATGCGCTGACACTGCCCGCCAGAGAACTCATGCGGGTAGCGGTTGAATTGCTGCTCGGTCAAGCCGACCTTGGCCATCATGGCACGCACTTTCTGCATGACCTCGACGTTGCCCATCTTCGGAAAATGGGTGCGCAGCGGCTCCGCAATGATTTGTCCAACCGTCATCCGCGGGTCCAGCGAGGCCAGCGGGTCCTGAAAAATCATCTGCACATTTTTGCGCGCCGCTTGCCAGGCACCTGCACTCGCACCGCACATTTCCTGCCCCTGCCACACAATGCTGCCCGAGGTCGGCGGGATCAGGTTCAGCATGGCACGCGCCAGGGTCGACTTGCCACAACCGGACTCACCGACGATGCCCAGGGTTTCACCCGGGTAAATATCAAACGACACGCCGTCGACCGCCTTGAGCACACGCGGCGGCTCCCACGGCCAGGGTGATTCGCTGGCCAATTTGAAGTGCACCTTCAGGTCGCGCACCGATAACAGGGCGGACGGCGCGTTCATGCGCTGACTCCCTGCGCGTGCCGCATGACGTCGGCCACGCTCTTGTGGCACGCGCGCAGACCCTCTGGGCGATCAGTGATCGACAGGAGTGCCGGCGGTATGCTGATGCAACGCGGCTCCACCAAAGCGCAACGCTCGCTGAACGGACAGCCAGGCGGCAGCCGCGCCATGTTCGGCGGCGCGCCCGGGATCGTCACCAAGGCCTGGTCGCCTTGCTCGAGCCGGGGGATGGCGCCGAGCAAACCCACGGTGTAGGGATGCGTCGGGTGGTAAAAAATAGAGTCCGCACTGGCATGTTCCATGATCCGTCCGCCATAGAGCACGATAACGTCATCGCACAGCCCGGCGACTACGCCCAGATCATGGGTGATCAGCACAATCGCCGTGCCACGGTCACGCTGCAGCTCGCGCATCAGGGCAATGATCTGGGCTTGCACCGTCACATCGAGCGCAGTGGTCGGCTCGTCCGCGATGAGAACATCGGGCTCGCACAACAGGGCCATTGCAATCATCACACGCTGGCGCATACCGCCCGAGAACTCATGCGGGTACTGCATCACGCGCCGCGCCGCCTCCGGTATCTTCACCGCGTCGAGCGCCTGCACGGCACGCAGCCGGGCCTGCTGGCGGGTCATGCCTTTGTGAAACTCCAGCACCTCGGTCATCTGGCGCTCGACCGTCAGATAGGGGTTGAGCGAGGTCATCGGATCCTGAAAGATCATCGCGACCCGGTTGCCACGAATCGTGTTCAAAATCTTCGGCGGCAGATTGAGCAGGTCCTGACCATTGAAACGGGCCTGGCCGCTGGCGCGGCCATTGGTGGCGAGCAAACCCATCATGGCGAGCACGGTCTGGCTCTTGCCCGAGCCACTTTCCCCGACAATGCCCAAGGTTTGCCCCCGCTCGAGCGTGAAGCTGATGCCGTTGACCGCGGTCACGTCGCCATCAGGCGTCTGGAACTGAACGCCCAGGTTATCTACTTCAATCAAAGGCATGTTGGCTACCGTTCCTTGGGGTCAAGCGCATCACGCAGACCATCACCAATGAAGTTAAAACAATAAAGGGTCGTGGAAAGCAGGACTGCCGGAAACAACAATATCCAGGGCGACACTTCCATGGCCTTGGCACCATCCTGAATCAGCACACCCCAGCTTGTCATCGGCTCCTGAATACCCAGACCCAAAAACGACAACACCGACTCGGTCAAAATAACACCCGGCACGGTCACCGTGGTGTAGATGACCACGACGCCCAATAAATTGGGCACGATGTGAGAAAAGATGATGCGCGAGGTGGGAACGCCGATGGCGCGTGCGGCTTCGACATATTCCATCGAGCGCAACGACAAGGTTTGGCCTCGCACGATGCGCGCCATATCCATCCATGAAAACACCGTGATGACGAGCACCACCAGATAGAACTCCCGCCCCAGAATGGTCACCAGCAAAATCGCGATCAGCAAATAGGGGATGGCGTACATCATGTCCACAATGCGCATCATCAAGGCATCCACTTTGCCACCGACAAATCCGGCGGTGGCGCCCCACAGAATGCCCAGCGATACCGAGGTCAACGTGGCCAGCAGCCCCACCGTCAGTGAAATGCGCCCGCCGATAAGGCAGCGCACCAGCAGGTCGCGCCCGGCATCATCCGTGCCCCAAAAGTGGAAATTGCGCAGGCTCGGCGATTGGCTCATGGCATCCCAGTCCGCGCTGTCAAAGGCATAGGGCAAGAGCCAGGGCCCGACCACACAGGCGGTTGCAATCAGCAGCAGCAGGCCGAGGCTGATCACGGCCGCCTTGTTGCGCACAAAGCGCCTGCGGGCGTCGGACCACAGGCTGCGCCCCGCGGCCAGAGTATCGTTCGGGTCCGTACCCGCATCAGACAGCTTGGCCACCAGGCCAGTCATTTCTTTGGAATTCAGCATAGGAAGGTCAATAACGAATCTTGGGGTCCAACCAGGCATAGGCCAGATCAACCATCAGATTCAGCGCCACGGTCAGCACGGTGATCAGCACCACCAGACCGAGCACCAGGGTGTAATCGCGGTTGCCCGCGCCATTCACTATCAGTTTGCCCAAACCGGGCAAGGAAAACACCGTCTCCGTGACCAAAGCCGAGGTGATGGATGAGATCGCCAGCGGACCCAGCAAAGACACCACCGGCAGCAGCGCCGGCTTGAGCGCATGACGCAACACCACCACCCGTGTCGGCAGACCCTTGGCGCGCGCCGTGCGAATGAAGTTGCTGTGCATGACCTCGATCAGGCTGCCACGCATCACCCGACCGATGATGGAGACATTGATGAAAGTCAGCAGCGCCATCGGCAAAATCATGAAGCGCAGCTCAAAATTATTCCAGCCGCCGGCCGGCAACCACTTCAAGCCAATCGCGAAAATGATGATCAACACCGGCCCAATGACAAAACTCGGCACCGCGCTGCCCACGTTGCCGATCAACATCACCAGGTAATCCACGGCGCTGTTTTGCCGCAAGGCGGCGATCGTACCCAGTGCGACACCGATCACGATCGAAAGCAACAGGGAAACCCCACCGATGACCGCAGAAACCGGCAGGGCACCGGCCACCAAATCATTCACCGACCAATCAGCATAGCGAAAGGAGGCGCCCAAGTCGCCCTGCAACAGACTCTTGAGGTACAGCAGATACTGCTGCCAGAGCGGCAAGTCCAGGTGGTACTTGGCCTGCAGGTTGGCGAGCACCGCCGCCGAAACCTTGCGCTCCGTATCGAACGGACCGCCCGGTGTAGAGTGCAACAGCAGGTAGCACACCGTAATGACCACCAGCATCGTCGGAATCGCCGCCAGAATCCGGCGCAAGGTGTACGACCACATGAATCAGAACTCAATGTTTAATGATGTACAGGTCTTTAGAGCGAAAACGGTCCTGCGCATTTTCCAGGGAGTAGCCCCCCACATAGGACTTGACCAGGCGTGGCAGTGAGTACTGCAGCAACGGAATGATCGGATAGTCATCCATGATCATCTTCGAGGCCTGCGTCAGCAGTGCCCGACGCTTGGCTGGGTCATTACTTTGCGAGCCCTGGTTGATCAGCGCTTCGGCCGTGCGGTTGCAGTTGAAGTTGTTGTTTTGGTCCGAATCACAGCGCACAAGAGCAAGAAAAGTGGTGGCATCGTTGTAGTCTGCCACCCAGCCATTGCGCGCCATCTGGAACGCGCCATCGTGGCGCTTCTTCAGCAACACCTTGAACTCCATGCTTTCGGTCTCGATGTCGAGACCCAGTTTGGTCTTCCATTCCGAGGCGGCAAACACCGCCATCTTCTTGTGGTATTCGCTGGTGTTGTACGAGAACACGAACTTGGTGCCTGGCTTGACACCGGCCTGTTGCAGCAGGCTCTTGGCCTCAAGCACTCGCTTGTCCATCGGCCAGGTGGCCCACTCATAGGGTGTGACATCCGCGCCATGAGTGCCCTTCACGATCACACTGTAGGCGGGCGCCTGGCCATCGGCCGTCACGCGCTGGGCCAAGATGTCGCGATCAATCACCATTGACAGTGCTTTGCGCACACGCACATCCTTGAACGCCGGGTCTTGCGTTTGATAGGAGTAGTAGCGCAGGCCAATCATGGGCGCATTGCGGACCTCTTTGGGGAGCTGGGTCTTGTACTTTTCATAAGTGCCGGGTGGCAACTGGTAGACCCATTCATTCTCACCCGACTCGTACATCTTGACATCGGCGTTTCCGTCTTCGATCGGGAGATAGGTCACCTTGGCGAGTTGTACATGGGCAGCATCCCAGTACTGGGGATTTTTCTCAATAACGATGCGGTTATTGACTTGCCATTCCTTGAGCGTGTAGGCGCCATTGCTCACCAGATTGCCCGGTTTGGTCCAGTCCTTGCCGAATTTATCCAGTGAGGTCTTATGCACTGGACCGAGGTTGTTGTTGCTCATCAACTCGGGCAGGAAGGTGACGGGAAATGCGGTCTTGACCTCCAGCGTCAGTTTGTCCAGCGCCTTGACGCCGATGGCGGAAGGGGGCTTGCCGCCCTTGACCACCTCTGCCCCATTCAACAGGAAGATGCCAAAAGTTGCAGCGTAAGTGGAGGCGGTCTTGGGGTCGACAAAACGGCGAATGCCGAAGACGAAGTCGTCTGCAGTGACCGGGTCGCCGTTGGACCATTTGGCGTTCTTGCGCAACTTGAAGACCCAGGTCGTGGGGTCGGTTTGTTTCCAGCTCTCGGCCACACCAGGCACGGTTTTTCCGTCCGAGTCATTGGCGGTGAGCCCTTCAAATAGATCGCGTGTCAGATTGTTGGCACCCACCGACTCAGCCAGGGCGGGATCGAGCGTCTCGGGCTCGGAACCGTTGTTACGGATCAGAGTTTGGCTGGGGTGAAGTTGCACACCAGGTGGAATGGTGGCGGCCTGGCTGGTGACGGCGAAAACAGCGGCCAATGCCACTGTACGCAAGCTCTGCTGCAAAACATGGTTCATCGTTTGTGTCCTGGTTAGTGGCGGCATGCAACGCAATGTACTAGCCGCTCGAAGTTGCAAAGTGTGTCGATTGTCTCGCAAGTCGGCTGTGGTGTTCTGACATCAGGGGCGTTGGCTCAATCGCGTCAGCGCGGTAGCTTGCTGGTGTCAATGTCCACGTAGCGCCAGAATGCGCGTGAGGTCGGGTGGCGACGGTAACCGATCAACCAGGGTTGCATCACGTCAGTGCGGATGCGGTGGGTGTTGAATTTGTAGGGCATGTAGGCCACCAGAATCTTGACCATCTTCTGCATGATGGCGAGACGCTCGGGGCCGTCGGGCATCACCACCTGCTGGCGGTAGAGTTTGTCGTAGTCGTCGTTCTGGAAACCTGCCAGATTGCCCTCGAACTTTTGCGGACCGTAACCAAAATCCAGAAAGCTGCCGCCGTCTGGCGAGGAGGCAGAGTTGCCCAGCCCCCACATCATGACCTTGCCAGCACGCGCCGCCTTCAGGTTTTCGGGCCACTTGGCGGTTTTGAACACGATCTGGATGTCCACCGCCGTCATGCTCTTTTTCCACACTTCGTTCAGCTCGCGATCCGCCGCAGAAGGCGAGGTTGCATATTCCAGCACCAGCGGTTTGCCGTCGGGCATGTCGCGCCAGCCGTCTCCGTCCTTGTCCACATAGCCAAACATGTCCAATAGCGCCTTGGCGCGGGCCGGGTTGTAGTCGCTCAGCTCGGACTTGAACTTGGGATCGTAGCCCCAGGTGTTGGGCGGAATGACTCCCTGGGCCGCTATCGCCTGGTTGCGCCGGGGCAGGCGAACTTCCTCTTCCGTGTTGTAGGCCAGCGCAATGGCGCGGCGCAGTGCCACCTTGTCGGTTGAGTTGCCCCCTACCGTGGGGTTGTCCATGTTGAAGTAGGAAAAGGTCAATTCGGGTGCCGCATAACGCTCAATGCGTATGCCCTTCTTGACCAAATTGGGGGCCAGCTTGTTGTTGGGGATCACCTGGTTGGCAAATTGGGCGGGCAGGTACATCAGAAAATCATGCTCATTGCCCAGAAACGAAAGCCAGCGCGGCTGCACTTCATCGATGATGGAAATTTCCACCCTGTCCAAAATGGGAATGCGTTTGCCCTTCATCTGGCGGTAAATTTCCTGCGACAGCGCGTCGTCGGCCGGTGGCTCTGCTTCGTAATACTCTTCGCGGAAATTGGGGTTCTTCACAAAGCTGATCTTCGACGAGCGCGTCCACTGGTCCAACTTGAAAGGCCCGGTGCCCACCGGGTGCTCCATGATCTTGTCACCGTACTTCTCCACCACCTCGCGTGCCATGGCACCCAGGATGCTGGACTCCGACAGCAGGTAAACAAAGCGCGGTTGAGGCTCCTTCATCCTGAACTGGATGGTGTAGTGGTCCAACGCGCGCAGGCCTTCCACTTCGCTGTCGTAGTTGAAGGCGGCACCGGGTTTCTCAGCGGCGCGGCGCAAGGCGTCCATGCCCAGCAGATTGACTTGTTCCAGATCGGAATAGCTCTGGCTCTTGGTCTTGGGGTCAAAAATCCGTTTGAAGGTGTAAACAAAATCCTGCGCGGTCAGCTCACGCTTCTTGCCGCCAAAGGCCGCGTCGTCGGCAAAATAAATGCCAGGCTTGACCTTGACCGTGAAGGTTTTGAAATCATCAGAGATCACCGGCATACCCTGCGCCACATTGGGCACCACCTTGGCGGGCCGTGCCAGGTAGTCGTAGCGGTATAGCGCGTCAAACATGTTCTCGGTGGCGGTGCGCGAGTAGTAGTCGGATATTTGCGCCGGGTCGAACCCGGTCTCAGCAATCTCAAAGGCGTAGCGCAACACCTTTTCAACCGGACGGGTTTGGGCTTGAGAACCGCTCGTGCTCAGTACAACAAGACAAACACAGCAAAAAACTCGAAGAAATTTAATTTTCATAGTTAGAAACACCAATACCTATTCAAACTGGCGCAAGCATAATCGCACACGACAATAAATCCATGAGCGTTTCCCCCAAGCCAGACACTAAACATGTTCTCTTACATCCTGCGCCGCATCTGGCAGATGGTCCCCACGCTGTTGGGGGTCATTCTTTTAATCTTCTTCCTGTTCAAGTTCTTCGGCGGCGATCCGGTGGAAATCATGGCCGGCATGAAGGCCTCTCCCGAACGCCTGGCCTCGTTGCGGGCGCAACTGGGCCTGGATAAGTCAGTGCTGGAGCAGCTCTGGGTCTTTGTGCAGCAGGTCTTCACCTTTAACTGGGGTAAGAGCTGGACCACCAACGAGGCCATCTCCGACATCTTTGCAACGCGGCTACCGGCCACGCTGACCATCATGATCCCGATCCTGCTGCTCGAAGTGGTGCTGGCCATCATCGCCGGCCTGGCGGTGGCCTATGTACGCGGTAGCCTGACGGACCGGGTGATCATGATCGTCAGCACCGTGGCCCTGTCCATCAGCTTCCTCGTCTACATCATCGTCGGTCAGTACCTGTTTGGCTTTGTGCTGGGCTGGTTTCCGGTGCAGGGCTGGAGCAACAGTGTGTGGAAGAACCTGGCGACTTACGCGCCGCTGCCGGTGTTTCTGGCGGTGCTGGTGAGTCTGGCGCCGCAGACACGGTTGTACCGCAATTTTTTTTCCTGGATGAAATTGGCCAGGACTATGTGCGCACCGCACGCGCCAAGGGCGTCACGGAAAACGCCTTCTGTTCAAGCATGTGCTGCGCAACGCCATGATCCCGATCCTGACCAACGTGGCGACCGGCCTGCCGGGTGTGTTCATCGGTTCCTTTTTGATCGAAGTGTTTTTTTCGATCCCCGGACTGGGCCGGGAGATTCTGGTGGCGGTGAATCGCAGTGATTACCCCGTGATTCAGGCCGCCACGGTCTACCTGGCGGCGCTGACGATGGTGACCAACCTGATTACCGATGTGTTGTACAAGTTTGTTGATCCGAGGGTGACGCTGAAATGAGTACCGATATTTTGCGAACCCTGCCCCAGTCACCGGGCGTGTGGAAACAAGCATGGCTGCGCTTGAAGACCGACCGCGTGGGCCTGGTCTCGCTGTATGTGACGATGCTTTTCATCGTGCTCGTAGTGGCCGCCCAATTGGGTCTGGTCGCCAAAGACTGGCAGAAGGAAGTGGGCGTGCCCTTTGCGGCGCCGCACATCGTGGGCAAGATTGCTGATGGCACGCAGACCGCCGTGGTGGAGACCGTTGCCGGGCCGAATGTGGACATTAGCGACGTGGACCCACTGGCACCGCACTACCAGGAGTGGGATGAGCGCGCTTCCAAGTTCAAGACCACGGTGACGGTCAAGTCCGACACGCTGCCCTTTGGCGCCGACCAGCAAGGTCGCGACGTGTTCAGCAAGGTGATCAAGGGCGCGCAGGTCTCCATTACCGTGGGGCTGACCGCAGCCCTGTTTGCCACGCTGATCGGCACCATTCTGGGCGCTATCGGCGGCTACTTTGGAGGACGGGCGGGTGACTTCCTCGAATGGGTCTACAACGTGTTCACGGCCATACCCTATATCTTGTTGGTGTTTGCGCTGGCGGCAGTGCTCAAGTCGGGTCCGTTTGCGGGCACACTGGGCAGCGGCGTATGGACCGTGGTCATCATTTTGAGCCTGGTCGGCTGGACCGGCATTTACCGACTGGTGCGCGCCGAGTATATGAAGCACCGCTCGCGCGAGTATGTGCAGGCGGCCGAGGCGATTGGTGCTTCGCACATCTCTCGCATGTTTCATCACATTCTGCCCAACATCAGCCATGTGGTGCTGGTGCAACTGAGTCTGCATGTGGTGGGCTTTATCAAGGCCGAGGTTATCTAGTCTTACCTGGGGCTGGGGGTGCCGCTGGACATGGTCAGCTGGGGCACCATGCTGGCCGAGGCACAGACTGAACTGGTGCAGGGCAAATGGTGGCAACTGGCAACCGCGACGGCATTCATGGCGACGTTTGTGACCGCCTTTGCGTTGTTGACCGATGCCCTGCGCGATGCGCTCGACCCGAAACTTCGCTGATCCAGGACAACCCACCATGAGCAATTTGATTAGCGTGCAGGACCTGCGGGTTTCCTTTCGCATGAGCAAGACCGACAGCGTCGAGGCGGTCAAGGGCGTGAGCTTTGACATCCCGTCCAACAGCACCGTGGCGTTGGTGGGTGAATCCGGCAGCGGCAAAAGCGTCAGTGCCATGAGCATCGTGCGCCTGCTGCCCGACAACGCCATCGTGAATGCCCGCAGCAAGGTTCTTTACAACGGTCGTGACTTGCTGAGCGCGCCGATTGAAGAAATGCGCAGTCTGCGTGGCAAAGACATCTCGGTCGTGTTTCAGGAGCCCATGAGTTCGCTCAACCCAGTCTTTACAGTGGGCGAGCAGATTGCCGAGGTGCTGCGCATTCATTTGAAACTCAGTGCACGCGCGGCGCTGGACCGCACACTCGAGCTGATGACCGAGGTGGGCATCCCCAACCCTGGGCAGCGACTCAAGTCGTTTCCACACGAACTCTCAGGGGGGCAACAGCAGCGCGTCATGATTGCAATGGCCATTGCCTGCGAACCCAATCTGCTGATTGCCGACGAGCCGACCACAGCCCTGGATGTGACGGTGCAGCGGCAAATCATCGAACTACTGGCCAGGTTACAGGAACGGCAGAAGATGAGCGTCCTCTTCATCAGTCATGATCTCGGTCTGGTTGGCGAGATTGCCAATCAGGTGATCGTGATGCGCAGCGGTGAAGTACGTGAAGCCGGCAATGTGGCTCAAATTTTCAATGCCCCAGTTGATCCCTATACCAAGGCCTTGCTGGCCTGCCGCCCAAGCTTGGATTCACGACCCCGCCGCCTGGCGGTCATAGACGACTTCGTGAACAACCGACCTCTTGTCACTGCGCAGCGGCGTTGCGAACCGGTGAGTGGGCCTGCCCTGATTGAAGTCAAGGGCTTGTGCAAGGACTACCAGCTCAAGACCGGTTTATTCAAGCGCCGTGTGTTCAGCGCCGTGAAACAGGCCGAATTCTCGCTGCACAAAGGTCGCACGCTGGGCGTGGTGGGAGAATCCGGCTCGGGCAAGACCACGCTCGGCATGATGCTCACGCGCCTGACCGAGGCGACGGCGGGCAGCATCATGTTCGAGGGCATTGACCTGGCGCAACTCAGCGCCGCCGAAATGCGGGTCTACCGCAGCCGCATCCAGATCATCTTTCAGAATCCCTACGCCAGCCTGAACCCGCGCTTTACCGTCGGCCAGATACTGATCGAGCCAATGCACATTCACGGCATCGGCACCAACGACGACGAGCGAGCCCGACTGGCGCTGGCCATGATCGAAAAAGTAGGCCTGACCCAGGAGGCGTTTGGCAAGTACCCGCATGAGTTCTCAGGTGGGCAGC
>JANYHL010000096.1 GCA_025359085.1 Gammaproteobacteria bacterium | reverse complement strand
AATGTGTTTCATGCTGGCAGCCAGCGCCACCGCATAACCGCCGGTGTCGCGCTGCACCCCTTTGGGCTTGCCGGTGGTGCCGCTGGTGTAGAGCGTGTAGCTCGGGTGCGTGGCGTCAACCCACTCGCACGGCACCACGGTGTTCAGGTGTTTTTGCCGCAGAGCTGCCCACAGATGGTCACGCCCAGGCACCAAATTCATAGGCATCAGGCCGCGATCCACCAACAGCACGGCCTGCGGCTTGTGGGTTGAGAGGCGAATGGCTTCATCCAGCAAGGGTTTGTAAGCCACCGCTTTGCCGCCGCGCGAACCGGCGTCGGCACTGATGATCACTCGGGGCGACGCGTCTTCAATGCGTGAGGCCAGCGAGCCCGACGCAAAACCGCCGAACACTACCGAGTGAATCGCACCAATGCGCGCGCAGGCCAGCATGGCAAACGCGGCCTCGGCAATCATCGGCATGTAAATCAGCACCCGGTCACTCTTTTGCACCCCCAAGTCTTGGAGCGCCGCCGCCATGCGCTGCACCTCGGCGTGCAGTTCCCGGAACGAATAAACCTTCTCTTGATGGGTCTCGGTCGAGACAAAAATCAGCGCCGCCGTGTCAGCCCGGTCTTTCAGATGCCGATCCACCGCGTTGTGGCACAAATTGGTGCTGCCGCCGACAAACCACTTGGCAAAGGGCGGATGGCTGTAGTCGCAAATCTGCGTTGGTTGCACTTTCCAGTCCACCAGTTGAGCCTGTTCGCCCCAAAAAGCGTCACGGTCTTCGAGGGAACTGCGGTGGAATTCGGCATAGTTTGTCATTGTTTGTCTCCAGGTGTCCTAAAACTGAATTCATAATTATGAACTTTGAACTTGCTACAAGCTGACTTTCTGCGCCAGCATCGACGCGCCGATCTGCACAGCGATATTCGTCCTCACCTCTGGTGCGGGTGTCGATCGTGGTGGCATAGGCTGGGGTATGAACCCGCGCCACCCCAATGTGTTTTCAACGGGTCTCGCGCCGTCGGGCAGCCGACGTTGGATAATGTTATTCATGATTACCGTACACCATCTTGAAACCTCCCGTTCACAGCGCGTGCTGTGGTTGCTTGAAGAACTGGGCGTGCTCTACGAAATCCAGCGCTACCAGCGTGATCCCAAAACGCGACTGGCGCCTGCAGCACTGAAGGCGATTCACCCTCTGGGCAAGTCGCCCGTCATTACCGATGGCGATGAGACCGTGGCCGAGTCGGGTGCCATCCTGGAGTATCTGGTGGAACGCTATGGGGCGCAGGCGCCGGGCGAATTGGCCCACCTGCAATCTGCGCCCGGCACTGCGCAACACCGCCAGTCACGCTTTTGGATGCACTACGCTGAAGGCTCGTTGATGAACTGGCTGGTCATGAAACTGGTGTTCGTGACGATTCCTACGCAGCCCATGCCCTTTTTTGTTCGACCGATTGCCCGCAAGCTGTGCGCGCAAGTGCAGGCCAAGCTGATCGACCCCAATATTGTCACCGCCATGGCCTTCATGGAAACGCACTTGGGTAGCCATGTCTGGTTTGCGGGTGAACATCTCAGCATTGCCGACTTTCAAATGAGTTTTGCGGTTGAAGCGGCACTGGCGCGGGGTGTCGAAGTGGCGCGGTTTCCGAGGCTGGCCGCTTACAAGGCGCGTATGCGGGCACGACCAGCTTATCAGCGCGCGGTGACCAAAGGTGGGCCTGTGGTGATGTCCTAATACCTGCCTTTTGACACCCTGCGGCGCATCAGCCCATGAGGGGCTGATCGCGATGGATGGGCGTAACGCTTGGGCGGTACGCAACACACTGCCAACGCCATCTTTGAGTTATTGCAAGCCATCAACCAGCAGACGGTATCAAATCAATAGCTGCTCACGCAATAACTACGGGGGCTAGAGCCCTATTTTATCAAATTTTGCACGGCTTTGAAGTGCGGATGCTCGGCGCTGCTCAGCCACTCAAACGCCACCATTTCGGTCGTCACCAGCTCTGCCCCAGCGCCCGCCAGCCGGTCAAAGGCAGCGTCGCGATTGCGCTCGGTGCGTGAGCTGCAAGCGTCGGTTACCACCCAGACTTCAAACTCGTCTTCGAGCAAATGCAGCGCGGTTTGCAGCAGGCAAATGTGCGCCTCGCAGCCGGCAATCACAATCGTGTCGCGCTCGGTGGCATTCGCAGCGGGTTTTTGCAGGTGCTTGGGAAGACTGCGCGCGTTGCCAGCGACCGGTTTGGCCGGTGGGCGCAGCCATTCACTCAGGCCTTCTTCGGCACCGCTAAAGTGCATCTTGCTCAAGGTCTGGGCGCACAGTGCCCGCAATTCGGGCGCATTTTCACCCAATTTGGACGGATTCTGCTCGGTGCCCCAAATTGGCACCTCCAGCAAATGCGCGATTTGCGCCAGGCGCAGCGCGTTGGCCAAGACCAGCGGGGCTTCAAAAATGGCGGGCATCAGGCGGGCCTGGTAGTCCACCAGCACGAGTTGGGATTGGGTAGCATCTAGCAGCATGGCAGTTTTCCTTCAAGTGATTGGGCATTGTCGGGCACCAAGCAATTAGACCGCAACTGCTCAGGGTAGAAGCCAGGTGGTATGGTTTTTGCATAGTTGTGGTGGAGTACAGGCGGCATGGCGGGATCAGGTTATAAACTTTTTGCATGAATGGCAAGAGTAAACCCCGATGCCAAGAGATACCCGGAACAACTAAAGTTCACCTCAAGGATAAATCTGCAGGCAACTGCCGCCGTCCTTTGTTTGGTTCATTATTTCCACCGGAGTATTGCAAATGCATCTAAGTAAATTACAAACCCTGACCGCTGTTGTGGCAACCTTGGGTGCTTTCATGGCACTTCCTGCCCATGCTGGCAAGACCGTGGACGGCATCAAAGCCCGTGGCCAGGTGGTTTGCGGGGTCAACACGGGTCTGGCCGGTTTTGGTGCGGCGGACTCGACGGGCAAATGGACTGGTCTGGATGTCGATGTGTGCCGGGCCATTGCCGCGGCGACCCTGGGCGACGCTGAAAAAGTCAAATATGTGCCTCTCAATGCCCAGCAACGCTTTACCGCGCTGCAGTCGGGCGAAGTGGATGTGCTGTCGCGCAACACCACCTTCACCCTGACCCGCGATGCCTCCTTGGGTATGCACGATACCGCCGTGACCTACTACGACGGTCAAGGCTTCATGGTGCCTGTCAACAGCAAGATCAAGAGCGCCAAGCAGCTCAAGGGCCAAACCGTGTGCGTGCAGTCCGGCACCACCACCGAGAAAAACCTGACCGACTATTCCAAGGCCAACGGCCTGAACATCAAACCGGTCGTGTTTGAAAAGCTTGAAGCCGCTGAAAACGCTTACTTTACCGGCCGCTGCATTGCCTACACCACTGACGCATCGGGCCTGGCCTCAACCCGTAACAAGGTTGCCAAGAACCCCAAAGAGCACATCATCTTGCCCGAGCTGATTTCCAAAGAACCGCTCGGCCCAATGGTGCGCCGGGGTGACGACGAGTGGTTTGCGATCGTTAAGTGGGTGATTTACGGCCTGCTTGAATCAGAAGAATACGGCATCACCCAAGCCAATGTAGAGGCTTTGAAGAGCACCAGCAAAGACCCTGTCGTGCAGCGCATCCTGGGCACGTCTGAGGACACCGGCAAATTGCTGGGTCTGAGCAAAGACTGGATGGCCAATGCCATCAAGGCCACCGGCAACTATGGTGAAATTTTTGAGCGCAATGTCGGCCCCAATTCTCCCCTGGGCCTGCCGCGTGGCGTCAACAACCTGTGGAACAAGGGCGGCTTGATGTACGCCTACCCGGTGCGTTAAAACATTCCCCAAGTGCTGACCGGCGCCGCCTGATTTCGCCTGAACGATTCACGCGGCGTTTTTTGAAACGCTCTGGCCGGGTGCCCCACTTGTTGTTCCAGGAAGCGCAGCAAATCGCAAAGCACAATGAATTCAAAAAATCCTCCTAAAAAAACCATCTGGTCTTGGCGCAGCCAAGCCTTCAGGGGCCTGATTTACCAAATTATTGCCGCTTTGGCCATTGGTGCCTTTGTCTGGTTTCTGGCCCACAATACCCTGCTCAATATGCGGGTACGGGGCATCCAGAGCGGGTATGACTTTCTGACACAAGCGGCCGGCTTTGATATCGGCGAGAGTCTGTATCCGTTTGACTCGGCCCAACCCTACTGGCAAGCCTTCCTGGTGGGCGTCACCAACACGCTCCGCGTGGCGGTGCTGGGCATTTTTCTGGCGACCGTGTTAGGCACCTTGTTGGGCGTCGGGCGTTTCTCGCGCAACGCGCTGGTGCGCGGCCTGTGCCTGGTTTACGTGGAATTTTTTCGCAACATCCCCGTGTTGCTGCAACTGTTGATGTGGTACGTCATATTGACCGAGGTATTGCCCGCTGCCGCTGATGCTTGGGTACTGGGCTCTTTTTTCCTCAGCAAGGGCGGGCTGAACTACCCCATCCCAGTATGGTCTACCGGGCAATTATTTGCCGCTTATGGCTTGATCCCCGGCCTGGTGCTGGCGTGGTTTTACCGGCGCTGGGCCCAGCGGCAGTTTGAGGCGGACGCTCGCGTGCGCAGCATGTTCTGGGTACCGCTGGTGATCGTTGTTGCGGCCACCCTGCTCGGCTGGTTGCTCGGTGGCGCACCGACGATGTTGAACCGTCCGATCAAAGGTGGTTTCTCGATTGAAAACGGCGGTGCGCTGACACCCGAGTTTTTGGCCGTGTTGTTGGGCTTGACGCTGTACACCGCCTCCTTCATTGCCGAGGTGGTGCGCGGTGGCATCCAGTCAGTGCCGCTGGGCCAGAGTGAAGCGGGCGCCGCTCTGGGCCTGAACCGTCACCAGGAAATGCGCCTGGTGATGCTGCCGCAAGCGCTGCGCGTGATCATCCCGCCGTTGACCAACCAATACCTGAATTTGACCAAAAATTCCTCGCTGGCGGTGGCTATTGGCTACCCCGATGTGGTGTCCATCGCCAACACCGCGCTCAATCAGACCGGCCGCGCGGTGGAGTGCATTTCATTGGTAATGCTGGTTTACCTGACGACCTCGCTGGGCACCGCCATGCTGATGAACTGGTACAACAGCCGCTCCGCCATCAAAGAACGTTGACCCAGAGCCCGCACCATGACAGCAACAACTTTCAAACCCATCGCGGCGCGCCCGGCCCCGGTCAACACCGAAGGCCCGCTCGCCTGGGTCAAGGCCAACTTATTGGCTGACTGGAAAACCACCCTGGCCACCGTGGTGATTGGCGTCGTCTTTTTGTGGCTGGTGCCGCAATTCCTGAACTGGGCGGTGTTCAAAGCCGTCTGGCGGCCCAATTACGAGGCCTGCCGGGTCGACGGTGTCGGGGCCTGCTGGGGCGTGATCACCGAGAAATACCGCCTCATCCTGTTTGGTCGCTACCCGTATGAGGAGCAATGGCGCCCGTTGATTGCCACCACCCTGCTGACCGGTTTGCTGGTGGCGAGCTGCATGCGCATGTGCTGGAAAACCTGGCTGCCGCTGTTGTGGCTGGTAGTGCTGGCGGTCTTCTTTACCCTGATGTATGGCAACACCCTCGGCTTGAGCCGGGTTGAAACTGACCGCTGGGGTGGCTTGCCACTGACCATTCTGCTGGCTTCCTTGTCCTTGGTGTTGTCGTTTCCGATTGCACTGCTGGTGGCGATGGGACGACGCTCTGATCTACCGGCCATCCGCAGTTTTTGCACCATCTATGTCGAGCTCATCCGCGGCGTGCCACTGATCTCGGTGCTGTTCATGGCTTCCTTCATGTTTCCACTGTTCATGCCGCAAGGCTTCAAGATCGACGTGCTGATCCGCGTGCTGGTGGGCATCACCCTGTTTGCGGCGGCCTATTCGGCCGAGGTGATTCGAGGGGGACTGCAGGCCATTCCCAAGGGCCAGGTAGAAGCGGCCGCCACCCTGGGGCTGTCGTACTGGCAAACCCAGCGCAAGATTGTGCTGCCGCAAGCGCTGGCGATGGTGGTACCGGGCATCATGAACAACTTCATTTCAACCTTCAAGGACACCTCGCTGGTGACCATCGTCAGCTTGTATGAGTTGACCGGCGCCATGAGCCTGGCCCTCAACTCGGATGCCAACTGGCGCCCGTTCACGATCGAAGGCTACATTTTTATCGCTTTGATTTATTTTGTGTTTTGCTTCTCCATGTCGCGCTACAGCCGCTGGGTTGAAAAGCAAGTCAACAAAAGCAAACTGCGCTGAAACTCTCTCACCCAAAAGAAAATCATCATGTCCGAGACCTCAACCCCGCAACCCATCATCACCTTTGACAAGGTCAACAAGTGGTATGGCAACAACTTCCATGTGCTGCGCGACATTGACCTGACCGTGGCCAAGGGCGAGCGCATTGTTATTTGCGGGCCCTCGGGTTCGGGGAAATCGACCTTGATCCGCTGCATCAACCGCCTTGAAGAGCACCAACAAGGGCGCCTGGTTGTTGACGGAATCGAACTCGCCGACGATGTCAAGGCGATCGACCAGGTGCGCAAGGAAGTCGGCATGGTGTTTCAACAATTCAACCTGTTTCCGCATCTGACCGTGCTGGAAAACCTGACGCTGTCACCGATGTGGGTCGGAAAAATGCCCAAGAAAGAGGCTGAAGAAAAAGCCATGATCCAGCTCAACCGGGTGCGTATCGCCGAGCAGGCTGAAAAATACCCGCTGCAACTCTCCGGCGGCCAGCAACAACGCGTGGCGATTGCGCGCGCCCTGTGCCTCAAGCCCAAAATCATGCTGTTTGACGAGCCCACCAGCGCGCTCGACCCCGAAATGATCAAGGAAGTGCTGGACGTGATGATCGAGATGGCCAGCGAAGGTATCACCATGCTGTGCGTCACGCACGAGATGGGCTTTGCCAAGGCGGTGGCCGACCGCGTGATCTTCATGGATCAGGGCCAGATCGTGGAGCAAAACAACCCGCACGACTTCTTCAGCAACCCGCAAAACGAACGCAGCAAAGACTTTTTATCGAAGATTCTAGGGCATTGAGCGCTGCGTCAATCAATGGCCAGGCTCTGTTGGAACGAAGACCTGACCCCGATTGACGGTCAAGAGTTAGCGAATATTTACTATAATTAAAATAGCTTAAACCCTATATTCCACGGGGGCTAGAGGCCAAAAATGCTTAAATTTTTTGGAAAACCGACACACGGTACTGCCCTGGCCCCTGGCCCTACCAACCCTTGCAGGCGTGATGAAACAATCGATGGCGGGCATCGCGAACTGGCAAATCGGCGGCCTTGCTCTACAGTCGGCCTCCTACTGAAGCAACAAGGAGCAAGGCATGCGACGATGGAATGGCTGGGGCGACGATGCGACCTCGATGGACCTGAGCGAGGCCGCGAGCGTCATGCTGAACGCGCGTCTGGGCCCCGGCCGGCCCGGTCGTGACGCTACGCGCAACGACCTGCTGGCGCAAGTTCCGGCCTCACGCCTGCCCCCGCACCCGCTGATTCAAACCGACGCCGCCAACCGCTTTGCCATGGCGATGGGCGAAAGTTTTGCCGACTGGATTCGCAAGCGCTTTGGCGCCCTGCCCCCGGTGCCCGACGGCGTCGCCTTTCCTGAATCGTCCGAGCAAGTACGCGAGCTGATCGACCTGGCCAACGCGAATAACTGGATCGTGATCCCGTTTGCCGGCGGCACCAGTGTCGCCGGGCACCTGGACTGCCCCCGCAGCGAACGGCCGATCCTGTCCATCAACCTGAGTCGTTTGTGCCGCCTGTTGCACCTGGACAAGCCAAGCCAGTTGGCCACCTTTGGCGCCGGCACGCCCGGGCCGCTGGTCGAGGCGCAGTTGCGCGCGCACGGCTACACGCTGGGGCATTTTCCGCAGTCGTTTGAATACTCCACGGTGGGCGGCTGGGTGGTGACGCGCTCCAGCGGCCAGCAGTCACTGCGCTATGGGCGCATCGAGCAACTGTTTGCGGGCGGAAAGATGGAGTCGCCGGTCGGCACACTGATCATTCCCACCGTGCCCGCGGCCAGCGCCGGGCCAGACCTGCGTGAGCTGGTGCTGGGCTCGGAAGGCCGCTTTGGCATTCTGACCGAGGCCACGCTGCGGGTGTCGCCGCTGCCGGAGCATGAAAGCTTTCACGCCCTCTTCTTCCCGGATTGGGACAGCGCCGCGAGCGCTGTGCGCGAACTGGTGCAGCGCAAACCGCCCCTGAGCCTGCTGCGCCTGTCCAACGCCCAAGAGACCGAAACCAACCTCACGCTGGCCGGTCACGCGCGCCTGATCGGCTGGCTGCAGCGCTACTTGTCCTGGCGTGGCTGTGGCAAAGGCCAATGCCTGCTGATGCTGGGCGTGACCGCCGACAACCGCACCGCCCGGCACGCCCTGCGGGAAGCCCGGCGCCTGCTGGCACTGCACGGCGCCGTCTACATTGGCACAGCCATGGGAGCCAAGTGGGCCGCCAACCGCTTCAAGGGACCCTATCTGCGCAACACATTGTGGGACTTGGGCTACTCGGCCGACACCATTGAGACGGCAGTGGACTGGCCCCAGGTCAAGCCCCTGATGCTGGCCATGGAACAAGCCGCGCGCGATGTGTTTGCGCCCTGCGGCGAGCGGGTGCACGCCTTCACCCATCTGTCGCACCTGTACCCGCAGGGCAGCAGCATTTATTCGCAGTTCGTCTGGGCAACGGCAGCGGGCGGCTTTGCGCCCAATTTCGAGCGCTGGCAGCGCCTCAAGGCGGCCGTCGCGGCCGCCATTGCCGCACACGGCGGCACCGTGAGCCACCAGCACGGCGTCGGGCGTGACCACGCCGCCCACCTGGCCGACGAGAAAGGAGCGTTGGGCATGGCCACGCTGGCCGAGCTGTGTCGCCACTTTGATCCGAAAAAGATCATGAACCCGGGCAAGCTGCTGCAGGACGGTGGACCATGGGCGAGTTGAACCCCGGCACCCAGCGCGCTGAAAGCCTGGCCCGGCTTGACGCCCAGACCTGGGACTTGGTGGTCATTGGCGGTGGCATCAGCGGCGCCGGGGTGGCCCAGCAAGCGGCGCGCCGGGGCTGGCGCGTGCTGCTGATCGAGCAGCGTGACTTTGCCTGGGGCACGTCCAGCCGTTCTTCCAAGCTGGTGCATGGTGGCCTGCGCTACCTGAAGGAAGGGGATATCAAAACCACTTTGCACTCAGTGCGCGAGCGCGAGCGGCTGATGCGTGAGGCGCCAGAATTGATCGAGCCGCAGAGTTTTTTGTTTGCCCATTGCGTGGGGCGCAAGCCAGGGCGCAGGCTGTTTCAAACAGGTTTGATGATCTACGACCTGATGGCCGGGCTTCGCAGTCATTTTTGGGCCGATCTGGCGACCACGCAGGCATTGGCGCCGGGCTTGGCACCGCCCAAAATGCGCGGTGCCCTTGTCTTTCAAGACGCCAAGACCGACGACGCGCGGCTGGTCTGGCGGGTGCTGATGGAGGCACAGCGCGCCGGTGCGCGGGTGCTGAACTACGTGGCAGCACAAGGCCTGCAACTCGATGCTGGCCGGGTCTCAGGCCTCACGCTGCAAGACGAACTGACGGGTCAGTCCTACCAAGTGCGTACCCAAGCCGTGGTCAACGCCACCGGCGCCTGGGCCGACCGGCTGCGCGCGGCGGTGGGCGGCAAGCCCATGCTGCGCCCCTTGCGCGGCAGTCATCTGGTGGTGCCGTTCTGGCGGCTGCCAGTGGCGCAATCGATCAGCCTGATGCACCCGCGCGACGGCCGGCCCGTGTTCTTCTACCCCTGGGAGGGTGCCACGCTGATCGGCACCACCGATTTGGACCACCGCGCGGATCTGGACGTTGAAGCGTCCATCACGGCGCAGGAGGTGGACTACCTGATTGAAGCGGTCAACGACCAGTTTCCCGAGCAAACGCTTAAACCTGCCGAGGTCAGCGCCTGTTATGCCGGTGTACGGCCTGTCGTGGATGACGGCAGCGGCACGGCGTCGCAGGCTGCGCGGGACCATGTGGTGCTGGATGAATCGGGCCTGATCACGCTGACCGGGGGCAAGCTCACCACGTTTCGGCTGATGGCGCAAGACGCGCTGGCGCTGGCTGCTCCGCACGTCGGCAAGTCGTTTGCGCGCGATGACGCCGTCATGTTTACCTCGGTCGGTGCGCTGAATCCGGGCTGGAGCGCATCGGTGCGGCATCGGCTGGCGGCGCGCTATGGCTATCGGGCCGGGGAACTCAGCCGGCACGCATCCGAGGCCGACCTGCAGACCATTCCTGGCACCCACACCCTGTGGCTGGAACTGATCGTGGCAGCCCAGCATGAAGCGGTCGTGCACCTGGACGATCTGCTGCTGCGCCGCACGCGACTGGGTATTCTGTTGCCGCGCGGCGGCCTGGACCATCTGGCGCGCATTCGCTCGCTGTGTGAGCCGCACCTGAACTGGAACGACGCGCAATGGCAGACCGAGATGGCGCGCTACCGCACGCTGATTGCCGCGCACTATCAACTACCCCCATCAATTATCCTCAACTGACTAGACACCATGAGCAAACCCTACTTGCTGGCCATCGACAACGGCACCCAAAGCGTGCGCGCCCTGCTGTTCGATCTGCAAGGCAACTTGGTGGACAAGGCGCAGGTCACCATCGACAGCTACCAGTCACCCGAACCGGGCTGGATGGAGAACGACCCTGATGCTTTCTGGCAGTCGCTGTGCCAGGCCTGCCAGCAACTTTGGGCCCACACCAGCGTACCCAAGAGCGCTGTTGCGGGCGTGGTCATCACCACCCAGCGCGGCACCACCATCGCGCTCGACCCGCAGGGCCAGCCCCTGCGCCCCGCCATGATCTGGTTGGACCAGCGCCGCGCTGACCAGATTCCAAAATTAGCGTGGTGGTGGGACGCTGCCTTTCGCGCCATGGGCATGCGTGACACCGTGCGCCACTTCCAGAAAGAGGCCGAGGCCAACTGGATCGCGCAGAACCAACCCGACCTCTGGGCCCAGACTGACAAATACCTGCTGCTGTCGGGCTACCTCAACTACCGCCTTACCGGCCGTTTTATCGACTCCATCGCGTCGCAAGTGGGCTATATACCGTTTGACTATAAAAAGGGCTGCTGGGCCGCCAAGCACGACTGGAAGTGGCAGGCCATGCCCATCAAGCCATCGATGTTGCCCGAGCTGGTGCCGCCGGGCAGCATCATGGGCCAGGTCAGTGCGCAGGCCGCGTTGGCGACCGGCATTCCCGCCGGCTTGCCGGTGATCGCCGGTGCGGCCGACAAGGCCTGCGAGGTCATCGGTGCGGGCTGCCTGACGCCCGAGATTGCCTGCCTGTCTTATGGCACCGCCGCCACCATCAACACCACCACGCCGCGCTACCTGGAGGCCACGCGCTTCATTCCGCCCTACCAGGCGGCGGTGCCGGGCCACTACAACACCGAAATCCAGATCACGCGCGGTTTCTGGATGGTGAGCTGGTTCAAGGAACAATTTGGCCTGCATGAGCAGCAGACGGCGCTGGCGCGCGGCGTGACCCCCGAGAGTCTGTTTGACGAATTGGTCAACAGCGTGCCGCCGGGCTCGCAGGGTCTGATGCTGCAACCATTCTGGAACCCCGGGATCAAGGTGCCCGGCCCGGAAGCCAAGGGCGCGGTGATCGGCTTTGGCGACGTGCACACCCGCGCTCATCTGTACCGCGCCATTCTGGAAGGACTGGCTTACGCCCTGCGTGAAGGCAAGGAGCGCATCGAAAAACGCGGTGGCCAACGCATCACGCGCGTGCGGGTGTCGGGCGGCGGCTCGCAAAGCGACGCGGCGATGCAAATCACGGCCAATGTCTTCAACCTGCCATGCGAGCGACCGCATTTGTACGAGACCAGCGGCCTGGGCGCCGCGATGCTGGCCGCCGTGGGGCTGAAACTGCATCCTGACTTTGCCACCGCCGTTGCTGAGATGACCCGCATCGGCCAGGTGTTCGAGCCCGAGCCCACTCACGCCCGCACTTACGAACAACTCTACCGGCGCGTCTACTGCCGCATGTACCAGCGGCTGCAACCCTTGTATCGCGATATTCGGGCGATCACCGGGTATCCCAGATAACCGAACGCATCGAGATCGAAGCCGCCTGAAAACTGGTATTGAAGAACGCGGGGGCCTCGCTGGTATCGACGGCGCCGGCCGCATAAAGCAGGGGCAAAAAATGCTCATGGCTGGGATGTGACTGTTTTGCAACCGCCCCGAGCGCCTGGAAATTCTGTAACGCAGCCAGATTCCCGTTCTGCAGATAGTCGGCAATGGTTTGGTCGAATTCAAGCGCCCAGTCATAGGCCTGATTCGATCCGGTTCCCATCTTCAGGGTGCGCAAGTTGTGGACGATATTGCCGCTACCCACAATCAACACGCCCAGATCGCGCAAGCCCCTGAGCTGCTGGCCCAGCGCATAGTGTTCAGCCGCGGGGCGGCTGTAATCCAGGCTGAGTTGAATCACAGGAATATCCGCCTGTGGAAACATCGGCTTGAGCACGGACCACGCACCATGGTCCAGGCCCCAGTCCTGAAAGTCGAGTGCCACTGGCTTGGCGCAGCCCGGCTGACGCAAGCACTGGCTGATTTCCTGCGCGGCTTGCGGAAAACCCGGCGCCGGGTAATGCTGATCGAAAAGCGCGGGGGGAAAGCCGCCGAAATCATGAATGGTTTTGGGCTCAGCCATGGCGGTCAGCCACCAGCCCTTGGTGAGCCAATGGGCAGAGACGCACACAATAAGCTGGGGAATGGGCCACTGCACACCAAATTGGGCCCCCAGCGCCTGCCAGCTACGACGATATTCGTTGTCTTCAATCGCATTCATGGGGCTACCGTGGCCCAGAAAAAAGACCGGCATTCTGCTTGTTTTTTTTAGCGTTTGAACGCCAGCAAAAGCGCTACTCCTTGAACTATCAGCCATTAAATCTCCAAAAAACAGCGATCACCCTGGCAATGGTGTACCCGCAACAAAAACCACACAGCTAACCCAGCCTGCATGGTAGTTGGATTTCCTTTATAAAGAGTTTCTCAAGCGGAGCGCCCGAAGGCATGAATCCTTGCAAAAACTGACGAATAGCTGGGAAATTGCTGCTTTTACTCCTGCGAAAAGTCCGTCAAAACTGTTATATTGCACTGCAACATTTTTCGAAAGTGAATTCATCGTGCTGTACAAAATCTACGAAACGCAACGCTCCTTGATGGAGCCTTTCTCTGACTTGGCGCATTCTGCCTCCAAAGTCTACGGTAACCCGCTGTCGCTGTTGGGGCAAAACCCGTTTGCCCAACGCATTTCTGCTGGCTATGACTTGATGCATCGTTTGGGCAAAGATTACGAAAAACCGGAGTTTGGCCTGCGCACCGTCGATGTCGATGGCGTCATTGTCGCCATTCATGAGCGTACAGAGCTTGACAAGCCGTTTTGTGAATTGCGTCGCTTCAAACGTTTCACCGACGATCAGGCAACCTTGAGCAAGCTGAAGAATCAGCCTGCTGTTTTGATTGTGGCGCCGCTGTCGGGTCACTACGCCACGCTGCTGCGCGATACCGTCAAGACCATGCTCAAAGATCACAAGGTCTACATCACCGACTGGAAGAATGCGCGCCTGATTCCGTTGGCAGAAGGTGAATTTCACCTGGATGATTATGTGAATTATGTGCAGGAATTCATCCGCCATCTGCAAGGCATTTACGGCAGTTGCCATGTGGTGAGCGTGTGCCAGCCCACCGTGCCGGTACTGGCTGCGGTCTCCCTGATGGCCAGCCGCGGCGAGTTGACACCCTTGAGCATGACCATGATGGGGGGTCCCATTGACGCCCGCAAATCGCCCACGGCAGTGAACAACCTGGCGATGAACAAGAGCTTTGAATGGTTTGAGAACAACGTGATTTACCGCGTTCCTACCAATTTTGCAGGGGCGGGTCGACGGGTCTACCCCGGTTTCCTGCAGCACACCGGCTTTGTCGCCATGAACCCGAGCAACCATGCCAAAAGCCATTACGATTATTTCAAGGACCTGATCAAGGGCGACGACGCGAGCACCGAAGCGCACCGCAAGTTCTATGACGAGTACAACGCCGTGCTGGACATGGACGCCGACTACTACCTGGAAACCATCCGGGTCGTGTTTCAGGAGTTCTCCCTGCTCAAGGGCACCTGGGATATCAAAGGTGTGGACGGCAAAATCGAACGGGTACGCCCGCAAGACATCACCACCACCGCCCTGTTCTCGGTTGAAGGCGAACTCGACGACATCTCCGGCTCCGGCCAGACCGAGGCCGTGCACGGCATCTGCAGCGGAGTTCCCAAGTCGGAGCAAAAACACCTCGAAGTCGAGGGTGCGGGGCACTTTGGCATCTTCAGTGGACGGCGCTGGCGTGACATGGTGTACCCGGCGGTCAAAGCGTTCATTCTCAGCCACCAAGCGGCTACCGAGGCTGCCCCCGCAGCGCGGGCACAGACAAAGCCCGTCCCGGAAGTCATTGCAACAGCAAAACCACGCCCACTGGCACCAAAGATCAAGCTGGACAACTCCGCCAAAATTGAGAAAAAACCGGCACCAGCCCCCGTCAAACATAAGGTGGTCGCTACTAAAAATGTAGCTGCAAAGCCCCTGCGCAAGAAGTAATGAATTCGCTGGCCGCCCGGATCCTGGCGGTTCTGCCTCAAACGCAGTGCACCCGCTGCGGCCACCCCGACTGCGCAGCCTACGCACAGGCGCTGTCAACCGGCAGGGCGGACATCAACCAGTGTCCGCCCGGTGGCGCACAAGGCATTGCGTGGCTGGCGCCCCTCACTGGCCGACCGGTTCAAGCGCTGAATCCGGTCTATGGCGTCGAGACAGCGCGCAACGTTGCCTTTATCGATGAAAACTGGTGCATTGGCTGCACACTGTGCATCGACGCGTGTCCCACTGACGCCATTTTTGGGAACAACAAGTTGATGCATACGGTTATCGAGGCTTACTGCACCGGTTGTGAGTTGTGCCTGCCGGTCTGCCCGGTGGATTGCATCAAACTGGAGAACGTGACAAAAACAGCGACCGGCTGGGCGGCCTGGTCCCGCCAGCAAGCAGATTTAGCCCAAAGTCGATATGAATTTAATAGCTATCGGCGAAGTCAGAACAAGGGCTGGCGCTCTAAAAAGCCTGAAGAAAAAGAGCTTGAGGCAAGAGCTGCTGTGCCACCCCCTTTATGGCACACGGACCTCGCCACCGAGGAACAAAAAAAAAGCGCAGTCATCGAAGCAGCGCTGGCCCGTGCACGCATCAAACGCGAGGCAACTGCAAGCGCTGCATCCGCCCAAGTCCCTGCAGGGAAGCCGCGTTAGCGCCAGAATATTGGCTTGAAACACCAACCCGTCAATCACGCCGGCAATCTCATCCATGCGTTTGGCGCTGCTCTGGAGGCCGTCCACCGACGTAAGGGGCGCACAGCTTGCCAACGATTCAAACCGCTGGTCTTGCTGTGTCACGCGCCAACGCGCGCACAAAAACTCAAGGACGAATAGTAATTTCGTTCTTGACCGATTTCACGTTGTTGACACCACGCGCAATCTTCTCTGCCTCGCTCTTCTCCGTGAGGCTCTTGGCGAACCCCGACAACATGACGGTGCCATTGAGGGTTTCCACACTGATGGACGCAGCGCTAACCAGTTTGCTTTCGACGAAACGCGCCTTAATGAGTGTCGTGATACCCGCGTCGTCAACATAAGCGCCAACAGTTTCCTGCCCGCGTTGGACGGCACAGCCGGGGGCAGTCAATAAAACAACAGCAGCAATGGCGGCAGCAAGGGTGGTGCGAATAAACATAGTGAATCTCCAGTTAAAGTTGACAAGGGATAGGTCTGGATGAACTATAAAAGCACCCTCATTGCGCAACCATCAGCGCCACACCCCCGTCAATGTAGGACAACACCGGTCACGGCTGTCAGAAATGCCTGACGCGCTACGGCCCCACCCTGCTATCACTGCTAGCCAAGCAGCAAAGCCTGGCCCTGTCGGTCAAATGGAATGAGTGTTCCCAAGTTACCCGCTTTGATCGCTTCGACCATGCGCTGCAACGCAGCTTCAGCAGCCGCACTGCTTGGCGCGAGCCCACCGTGGCCAGGCAGGGCAGCGGCGAAGACGATCTGCCACATTTGTCCAAACTGATGTGATTCCTCCGTCAGATCGGCAAAACTGCCGAGCTCATTGGGTGTCTTGTCCACGCACATGATGGGCACCAGCGCTCCGCCCTGCCCGGCCAAAAAACGCTCTCGCTGCGCCGACGTCGCATCCGTGGGTAATTCAGCGCTGGCAAAAACAAAGAGCAAGCGTTGTGGTTCGGTTTGTTGACGTGCCGCCTGTAGCAAGTCAGCAAAAGTGGAAATATTCATTGTTGGGGCTTTCTTGATCAAAGAGCCCTCAAGTGTCAGGTCAAACGCCCAACTGTGGTACATTGACCCTATGAAAAACATGTCGCTAGCCCTGCTGCTGCCTGACGGGCGGAGACGGTAGCGTACGCACGCACCCAAACCAAAAGCCCGTATGCATCCGCAACGGGCTTTTGGTTTTTTTACCCCGATATTTTTGATTGCGGATATTTTCGAACACAGGAGAAACCAGATGGCCGACCAACTAATTATTTTTGACACCACATTACGTGACGGCGAGCAGTCGCCTGGCGCATCCATGAATAAAGACGAAAAGCTGCGCATTGCACGCCAGTTGGAACGTCTGAAAGTAGACGTCATTGAAGCTGGTTTTGCAGCCAGTTCCAACGGTGATTTCGAGGCCATACGAGGCATTGCCAACGCCATCAAGGACTCCACCATTTGTTCGCTGTCGCGCGCCAATGACCGCGATATTTCACGCGCTGCCGAAGCACTCAAAGGCGCCAACCGCGGGCGTATCCATACTTTTATTGCCACCTCGGCGCTGCACATGGAGAAAAAACTGCGCATGACACCGGACCAGGTGTTTGAGCAGGCCCGCCTGGCGGTGCGCTTTGCCCGAAATCTGGTTGCCGATGTGGAATTCAGCCCGGAGGACGCCTACCGCAGCGACACGGACTTTTTGTGCCGGGTCATCGAGGCCGTGATCAACGACGGTGCCACCACCATCAATGTGCCTGACACCGTCGGTTACGCCATTCCTGAGCTCTATGGAACTTTCATCAAGACCCTGCGCGAGCGCGTACCCAATTCAGACAAAGCCATCTGGTCGGTCCATTGCCACAACGATCTGGGCATGGCGGTGGCCAACTCCCTGGCGGGCGTACAAATTGGGGGTGCCCGGCAGGTCGAATGCACCATCAATGGCCTCGGTGAACGGGCGGGCAATTGCAGCCTGGAAGAGATCGTCATGGCCATCAAGACCCGACGCGACTATTTTGACCTGGTCGTGGGCATCGAAACCACACAGCTTTTGGCCGCCAGTCGCATGGTCAGCCAGATCACCGGCTTTGCAGTTCAACCCAACAAGGCAATTGTGGGTGCCAATGCGTTTGCCCACGCGGCAGGGATTCACCAGGATGGCGTTTTAAAGGCGCGTGACACCTATGAAATCATGCGTGCCGAAGACGTGGGCTGGAGCGCCAACAAAATTGTGCTGAGTAAAGTCAGTGGCCGAAATGCCTTCAAGCAACGTTTGCAGGATTTGGGTGCGCAGATGGAAAGCGAGTCTGATATTAACGCCGCCTTCGCCCGATTCAAGGAGTTGGCGGATCGCAAAAGCGAGATTTTTGACGAAGACATCCTGGCCCTTGTCAGCAGTGAAAGCCTGGCTCGCGAGAAGGAGCAGTATGGTTTTGTATCCCTGTCGCAACACAGTGAAACGGGCGAACGTCCCCAAGCCAGCATTGTTTTCACGATCAACGGCACGGAAGTGAAAAGTTCGTCTGACGGGGATGGCCCGGTGGATGCATCGCTCAAGGCCATTGAAACGCAGGTCAAAAGTGGTGCCGAGATGGTGCTCTACTCAGTCACAGCCATCAGCGGTTCAACCGAAAGCCAGGGCGAGGTGACGGTGCGTTTGCAGCACAGCGGGCGCGTCGTTAACGGCGTCGGGGCCGACCCCGATATCATTGTGGCGTCCGCCAAAGCCTATCTGAGTGCCCTCAGTAAACTGCAAAGCAAAGCCGATCGGGTCGCCGCGCAAGGATAGCGTCAGGGGAAATTGGTTGCTTTGCTGGTAATTGTTTAAGAAAGTCGCGCAAGTATTTGATATTGCGCGACTTTTTGTTTAAACTTGCGTCTTTGAGAAATAGACATGAAATTGGGTGCAAGCCTATGTTTCGACAGATTTCATTTGGAGACAATGTGCGCAAAATACTATTTTTCTTTGGCCTGACGCTTTTCATTTTTGCCGTCTCGTTACCGCAAGCGGACGCCGCCCAGAAAAAACGTCAGCTTGCCAAATCTGCCAAGAGCACGATCGTTGCCAAATCCTCTAAGTCCTCCAGGTTTTCCAAGAGCAGCATCAGTGCCAAACGAAAAGTTTCCAAAACCTTTGTTGCCACAAAACACAAGACGGTCAGCCATGCAACCGCGGCGCCTCTGAAGCCATCGTTTGGACAAATGGCCGGTCTGCACGGCGCAACTGACAGCCTTGATTTGAAGTCCAGCGTGGCACTGGTGATCGACCAAGAGACCAATGAAGTGCTGTTCAGTAAAAATGAACAGGCGGTCTTGCCAATTGCTTCTCTCACCAAACTCATGACCGGACTGGTCTTGCGGGAAGCAAAACTACCCATGGACCAGATGATCACTATTTCTCAGGCCGATGTGGATACCGAAAAGGGCAGTAAGTCGCGTCTGGGAGTCGGTACAGAATTGACCCGGGGTGAACTCTTGCACCTGGCTTTGATGTCAAGTGAAAACCGTGCAGCGCATGCGCTGGCTCGCAGCTATCCGGGCGGCTTGTCCATTTTTGTAGGGTTAATGAATGCGAAGGCGCTATCGATTGGCATGAGCGATACCCAATATGTGGAGCCGACCGGACTCTCCAGTAAGAATCAGTCCAGCGCCCGCGACCTGGCCAAATTGGTCAACATTGCGCATAGCGATCCGATCCTGCGCGAATTGACCACTTCACCTGATTACCAAGTGGCCGTTGGCAACCGAACGCTGCAATTCAACAACACCAACCGGCTGGTCAAGAATCCGTCCTGGGACATCGGTCTGCAAAAAACCGGCTACATCTCTGAAGCCGGTCGATGCCTGGTCATGCAAACCAAAATTGCTGGCCGCAAGTTGATCATGGTTTTTCTGGATTCAGCCGGAAAACTCAGTCGTATTGCCGACGCCGAGCGTGTTCGCCGCTGGGTGGAGTCCAGGTCGGCAGGAAGATCGACCTCGGTACCTTTAGCAAGCGCTGCGGGTGAAAAGATCATTCATTTTCAATAGCGGCTCAGGCGTCAAGCGCTCCTGGGGTCAGATTTAAATCCTAAAGTTGTGGAGATTTCGCGGGTGGTGGCCTGAAGCTTTGGCAACCACTCGTCTTCCAAGCGACCGGCTGGGGCAGAAATTGACAGGCCGGCCACCAGCGTGCCTTGATCATCGTAGATGCCTGAGGCCATGCACCGAACACCAAGTTCAAGTTCTTCGTTGTCATGTGCGTAACCGTACTGCTGCACTTTCGAGAGTTCTCTCTCCAACGCTGATAATTCCGTCAAGCTATTTTTGGTGTGGCCGCTCAAGCCGGTGCGTGTGGCGTACGCCCGGACCCGCTGGGGATCATCCATCGCCAGAAACAATTTTCCGACCGAGGTCAGGTGCAGCGGAGCACGCCCGCCAATGGCGCGCACCACCTGCATGCCCGAGCGCTCGCTGAAAGCCCGTTCAATGTAAATAATTTCGTCGCCTTGGCGCATGCTTAAATTGACAGGTTGCTGAGTTAATTTATGCAATTTGCGCATCGGTACCAGCGCTGCATCACGCACATTAAGCCGATTTTTGACAAGGTTTCCCAATTCGAGCAAGCGCATACCGAGTCGATAGCTACCGGGCTGCGACCGATCTACAAAACGACCGATGGCCAAGTCATTTAACAAGCGGTGGGTGGTGGAGGGGTGCAGACCAGTTTTCTCGCTGATCTCCTTGAGCGAAATTGAGTCTTTTCGTGATGCCAGTACATCCATCAAAGCAAACATGCGCTCAATCACTTGGACGGTTGGGGTGCTGGGAGTGTTGGACTCTATTTTTGACATGATTTCTTCTGAATGGCTGTATTCATTTTATCTTGTGAAATGAAGAACAGGGGTAACCCCCTCTGCGTAGAACTTTGACTCAGGACAAGAACGATTCTGATGAGGACGGACAGCTGTCAACCCACACCCCCGATACAAAAAATTGCAGGGGACGGAACCGCGCCTTGTAATTCATTTTTTGACTGTCCTTGATCCAGAAACCCAAGTAAACATGCGCCAACCCCAATTTTTTAGCTTCGGCAATTTGCCACAGAACGCCGTAGGTGCCCAAACTGTGAGAGGGCTGGGGCTCGTAAAATGTATAGACCGCCGATAGCCCATCATCAAGCACATCGATAATTGAGACCATTTTCAAGCCTCCTGGCGTGCCATCAGCCAATGTTTCCCGAAACTCAATCAGTTGCGAATTGACATGGCTTTGCAGTAAAAATTGGGTGTATTGATCGACACTGTCCTGATCCATTCCGCCACCGGCATGGCGCGAGGTCTGGTAGCGCAGATACAGGTCGTAATGTTCTTGTACAAAACAGAGTTTGAGCACCCTCGCCTGCAGGTCGCCGTGGCGCAACCAGGCCCGACGCTGACTTCTGTCCGGTTGGAATTCATTGGCCCGTATCCGCACCGGAGTACAAGCACGGCAATTATCACAATAGGGTCGATAGGTAAACAAACCGCTGCGTCTGAATCCCTGGCGGACCAATTCAGCGTAGCTGACGTCATTGACCAAATGACTGGGCGCCGCCACTTGGGAGCGAGCCTGCTTGCCCGGCAGATAGCTGCAGGGGTAGGTTGAGGTGGCATAAAACTGCAGCGCGTTCAGCGGGAGTTCGTTGAATTGCATTTCATTGACTTCACGTTGGTTTGGACCCGGGGGGCAGCAATTGTTGCCAGAATTGGCAGTCAAAATCCCAATCTGGCCCGGCTTGATCGAGCGCAGCTGCGACCCGCTTCAAAAATAAATCGCGTGGAATCTCACCCGCTCCAAAAGAAGCCAGGTGGTGCGTGTTTTGCTGGCAATCAATCTGGCCGATGCCATGATGACGACAAAACCCCACCAAGGCCGCCAAGGCAATCTTGGAGGCGTCATTGACGCGGCTGAACATGGACTCACCAAACACGGCTTGTCCCAGCGCCACGCAGTACAAGCCTCCAGCCAGCTCGCCATTGATCCAGGTTTCCACGCTGTGGGCCAAGCCGGCGCGGTGCAGCTTGCCGTAGGCGGCGATCATGTCCGGCACGATCCAGGTACCGGCCTGGTCGACACGCTCACTGCTGGCACAGGCCTGAATGACTTTTTCAAAGGCCGAGTCGATCCGAATTTCACAATCCGGCCTCTGACAAAATTGCCGTATCCTTTTTTTGAAAGAAGGTTGCAAGCGAAAATTAGCGACCTCCAGCACCATTCTTGGATTCGGGCTCCACCACAACGTAGGCTGCCCTTCGCTATACCAGGGAAAGATGCCCTGGCTGTAGGCGCGGCGCAAAGTTTCGATCTCCAGCACGCCGCCTGCAGCCAAAAGGCCAGGAGCGGGAGAGTTTTCGTCCCAGGCTTGACTCACTGGAGGAAAATCTTGACCGGGGTCCAGCCATGGCAGCGACGGGATTTGAGACGACATTGTTGAATGGTAACCGGGGAATCAGCACCGCAAGCCCTTACAATGCTAGCTTGTCGGGGCGTAGCGCAGCCTGGTAGCGCATCTGGTTTGGGACCAGAGGGTCGAAGGTTCGAATCCTTTCGCCCCGACCAATGAATAAGCGGGTTTCAAGGATTTTCTTGAAACCCGCTTTGCTTTGTCTAACGGATTGCCCCGTTTTGCGTGCAGTCTTGTGCCGTATGTAGTGCGCCTTCTGATTTGGCGTACCGTGGCCGCCCCTATTTTGGGCCTCGTCCATCCGGCGTTTGCCGCCCACGTCTGTCAGGGATTTTGCTTCAAATCCCTCCGTCGCGATCGCCCTTACCATCCAGGCACCCCAAAGGAAAGTCTCATGTCCATCATCACCAATATCGAAGACCTGCGCGTTCTGGCGCAACAACGCGTTCCGCGCATGTTCTACGACTACGCCGACTCCGGCTCCTGGACCGAAAGCACCTACCGGGCCAACGAGTCTGATTTCCAGCGCATCAAACTGCGCCAGCGAGTTGCCATCAACATGGACAACCGAAGCACCGCCAGCACCATGGTCGGGCAACCGGTGACCATGCCGGTCGCCCTGGCGCCGATTGGGTTGACCGGCATGCAGTACGCCGACGGTGAAATTCTGGCGGCCCGCGCCGCCAAAAAATTTGGTGTGCCATTCACCCTCTCCACCATGAGCATCTGCTCGATTGAAGACGTCGCGGCAGGCACCGACAACCACCCCTTCTGGTTCCAGGTTTACGTCATCCGCGACCGGGGCTTTATGGAACGTCTGATTGAGCGCGCGCGCGCCGCCCATTGCTCGGCGCTGGTGCTGACCCTGGACCTGCAAATCATGGGCCAGCGTCACAAGGACCTGAAAAACGGTCTCAGCGCGCCCCCGAAGTTGACCTTGCCCAATATTCTTAACATGATGACCAAGCCGCGCTGGGCTTTGGGCATGCTGGGCACCCGACGACGCGGATTTGGCAATGTCGTCGGCCATGTGACCGGTGTCGACGACATGAGCTCATTAACGCAGTGGTCCGCCCAACAATTTGACCCAACGCTGAACTGGAACGATGTGGAATGGATCAAGAAGCTTTGGGGTGGCAAATTGATTCTCAAGGGAATCCAGGACCCCGAAGATGCACGCCTCGCCGTCAACGCCGGAGCCGACGCGTTGATTGTCTCCAACCACGGCGGCCGCCAGCTCGATGGCGCTGAAAGCAGCATCCGCGCCCTGCCCCGCATTGTTGAAGCCGTGGGCAAGGACATTGAAATTCACATGGACGGCGGTGTGCGCAGCGGACAAGACGTACTCAAGGCCCGTGCCCTGGGTGCGCGCGGCGTGTACATCGGCCGCGCCTTCGTTTACGGCCTGGGCGCCCTGGGTGAAACAGGCGTCAGCAAAGCGCTGGAAATCATCCACAAAGAGCTTGACCTGACCATGGCCTTTTGCGGGCGCACCGATATCAACGCCGTCGACCAAAGCATTCTGCTACCGGTAACTTACTGAAAGATAGCGGGACAGACCGCAGCTACGCGAAGCGAGCCAGCGCTGTCCTCAACTATCATGAAAACTTGCGGGACAGTCCGCAGCTACGCGAAGCGAGCCAGCTCTGTCCTCAACTGATCAGAGAACCTGCGTCACCAGCTTGAAATCGGCATCCTCCGGGAACGGTTTGATCACAAAACCCAAACCCTTCATCAGTTTGAGCATGGTCGGGTTTTTGGCCAGCACCAAGCCCTCAATCTCGGACAAGCCTTTGTCGCGGGCCACCTCCATGACCGACAGCATCAGGCGCGACCCCAGGCCCTGGCCTTTGAAGTCATCGGACACGACCAAAGAGAACTCGCAGGTGGAGCGATCCGGGTTGGTGATGTAGCGCGACACACCCACGATGCGCGGCACCTCGCTGACTTCACCGCCGGGGCCGACGCGCCGCTCCCGGTAAACCGCCACCAAGGCCATTTCGCGGTCGTAGTCGATCAGCGTAAAACGCGACAGCATGGTTGCCGGCAACTCCTGCATGGAGGAGACAAAACGGAAGTAACGACTCTCGGGCGAGAGCTTGCGCACAAACTCCTGCAACATGCTGGCGTCATCCGGGTGCACCGGGCGCACCGTGTAATCGCCGCCGCCCTTCAGCGGCCATACCTGTTCGTAGCGCGACGGATACGGCAGGATCGCCAGGTGGTTGTAATGACGCGCTGACGGCGGCGTGTTGTCGATCACAATGCGCGCATCCACCGCCACGGCGCCGGTTTCGTCCACGATGATGGGGTTGATGTCCATCTCGCGCAGTTGCGGCAACTCACACACCATCTCAGACACCCGCAACAATATCTGCTCCAGCGCTTCCATATTCACCGGTGCCGCACCGCGCCACTCAGCCAGCGTCTCGGCCACGCGGGCGCGCTCAATCAACCGGCGCGCCAAAAATTGATTCAGCGGCGGCAACTCCATGACACGGTCATTGATCAGTTCGATCATGGTGCCACCCGACCCAAACGCGATCACCGGGCCAAACGGCTCATCGGTGACCATTCCTACATAGACTTCGCGCCCGCGCTTCTGGCTCGACATGTTCTGAATCGTGACGCCATTGATGCGCGCTTGCGGTTGCAGCCGGGCCACCGCATCCATCATGTCGATGTAGGTGTCACGCACTCCCACGGCGTTGATGATATTCAGCGCCACACCCTGCACATCTGACTTGTGGCTGATGTCGGGCGAGTCAATCTTGAGTGCCACCGGAAACCCCAACTGGGTGGCGATCATGATCGCCTCGTTGACGCTGCGCGCCAGAATGGTCTTGGTCACCGGAATATGAAACGCGGCCAGCAGCGACTTGGACTCCATCTCGGTGAGCACCTTGCGCCGCTCGGCCAGCACGCTCTCAATCAACATGCGGGCACCCTCGATGTCGGGTTTGGCCAGGTCTGACATCGGCGGTGGCGTTTGCTGCAGCAGTTGCTGGTTCTGGTAAAAGGCCGCAATGTTGCCGAAAGCGCCCACCGCCGCCTCCGGCGTGCGAAAGGTCGGAATCACCGCATCGCTCAAGATGCGTCTGGCGTCGCCCACGGTCGCATCCCCCATCAGGCAGGTAAACAAAGGCTTGCCCAGCTGTTTGTTGGCCTCAGCCAGCGCCGTGGCAATGATCGCAATGTCAACATCCACTTTAGGGGAACAAATGGCCAACACGCCATCAACCTGCGGTGCGCTGGCCGCCGCCTGCACCGCGGCCTTGAAATGCTCAGCACCGGCTTCTTCCGAAATATCAATCAGATCACACAGCGAAGCCAGTGGCGGCAATTGAGGCTTGAGGGCTTGCGCCTGTTCAGGGGTGAGGCTGGCCAGTTGCAGGTTGATTTCAGTCACCCAGTCAGCCGCCAACACGCCGGGCCCGCCGCCATTGGTCACGATGGCCAGGCGGCGCCCGACCGGCCGGTAGCGGGAAGCCAAACATTTGGCCGCCGAAAACAGCGCCACAAACGAGCGCACCCGCACCGCGCCGGCCCGGCGCAAGGCGGCGTCAAACACATCGTCACTGCCAACAATCGTGCCCGAATGGGTGAGTGCCGCCCGGTTGCCGGCGGCCCGGCGGCCGCCCTTGAGCACCACCACCGGTTTGACATTGGCCGCCGCGCGCAGCGCACTCATGAAACGGCGCGCGTTGCTGATGCCCTCCAGATAGACCACGATGCTGTGCGTATGGGCATCGGATGCCAGAAAATCGAGCACCTGGGCCATGTCCACGGCGGTATTGGGGCCCAGCGACACCACGGTCGAAAACCCCACGCCGTTCTTTTGCGCCCAGTCCAGAATGGACGACGTCAAGGCACCTGATTGCGACACCAGAGCCAGCGGCCCGGGTGCGCTCAAAGCCCCCGCCACACTGGCATTGAGCTGCAGATGGGGGCGCTGAAAACCCAGGCAATTGGGCCCCAACAATTGCATGCCGTCACGGCGTGCAATTTTGTTCAGCTCGGCGGCCAACGCGGCGTCAATGCCGCTGGAGATCACCAGCGCGGCACGGCATTTGATACGACCGGCAATCTCCAGGGCGGCGGCCACTTCATCCGCAGGCAAGGCAATGATCGCCAGATCCGCCTCGGTATGCGCCAGATCGGCCAGGGTGCCGCTGAAGTTGATATCCAGAAACACCAGCGTGCCGACAAAGCGCTGTGCCCGAATCGCCCGGTGCAAAGCCTGCGCCTGCGCAGTCTGGGTCGAAGGATCGTCGACCTTGCCAATAAAAACGGCGATCGAGCGAGGTGAAAAAAGTGGCGTGAGAAAGTGCTTGTCCATACCGGTTCCAGTTGGGTAAATAGCTGCTGCACTGCAGCATAGTCATTCTAGGGGTGTTACTGCTTGACCCAAAGCAATATTGCATCGCGCTATCCTTCACCCATGAGCGAAAAAATACGTCGCATTGCCCACCTTGACATGGATGCCTTTTATGCCTCGGTGGAACTGCTGCGTTACCCCCAATTGCAGGGCTTGCCGGTGGTCATCGGCGGCGCCCGTCGCGCCGCAGACGAAACGCTGCGCCAGACCCAACAACACACCGCCCTGGCGCGCATCGCGCTGGACGCCTTTCCCCGCTTGCAGGGCTACACCGGGCGCGGCGTCGTCACCACCGCCACCTATGCGGCGCGCCAGTTTGGGGTGGGCTCGGCACTGGGCCTGATGAAAGCCGCCAAACTGTGCCCGCAGGCCATTCTGTTGCCGGTGGACTTTGCCGAATACCGCAAATATTCACGCGCCTTCAAGGCCATCGTCACCGACATCGCCCCGTTAATGGAAGACCGAGGCGTGGACGAGGTCTATCGCGTGCCAACAACGACATGAACAACCTGCTGGCGGGCACCGGCATTGGCACTGTTTTTGTTGATCACAACTTGCGCATCCTGCGCTTTACCCCGACCGCCGCCCATATCACCAACCTGATTTTGAGCGACGTGGGTCGGCCAGTGGCCCATGTGGTGAGCAACCTGGTGGGCTACAGCAACCTGGTGGCAGACGTGCAAGCCGTGCTGCAAACCCTGGTTCCCAAAGAGGTGGAAGTGCAGGCCAGCGACGGCAAGAGCTACACCCTGCGCATCCTGCCTTACCGCACGCTCGACAACGTGATTGAAGGCGCGGTGATTACTTTTGTTGAAAACACCGATATCAGGCGCACGCGCGAGGCGCTGCAAATGGCCAATAAACTGCTGCGCCTGGCGGTGGTTGTGCGCGATGCGCATGACGCCATCACGGTGCAAGAACTCAATGGCAACATCACCGCCTGGAACCCGGGGGCCGAGCGCCTGTTTGGCTGGAGCGAGGCTGAAGCGCTGAAAATGAATGTGCGCGAACGGATTCCGAAAGCCTTGCAGGAAGAGGCCCTGCTCAAGGTGCACCAGCTCAGTCTGGCGCAAAGGCTGGAACCCTACCAAACCCAGCGCCTGAGCAAAGATGGCCACACATTGGCGGTGTCGCTCACCGCCACCGCGCTGCTCAACGAGGCGGGTCAGGTGTACGCCATTGCCACCACCGAGCGTGCATGCGAGGCCCCTCCGACTAAACGCTGAACTTACCAGAGCTATAAGCAAAATGAGGCTGTAGCCCTTGTGCTATCTTCGTGTTATGCTATAACTTAGATAGCATCGTAAATGAAAAGGCAGCGGTGCCGCAGCGTCAGGGCCCCCACCTCGCAGCGGCTAGAATGATTCATCAACAAAATGCAGGAGTTATTCTCATGGATTGCAAGGATAGAGACCCCGCCACCCCGGTCGATCGCCATGCATCTGCCATGCACCAGCCAACGTTAAACCCAACGTCCGAGATGCGCCGACGGGCCGAAGATTTGGCGCTTGCCAAATTGGCGAAGTTGCCTCTGAGCCTGCAAGCGCCGTCCTTAGAGGACACGCGGCAGCTGATGCACGAACTGGCCGTGCATCAAGCAGAGCTGGAGATGCAAAACGACGAACTGGGCCGGGTGCAACAAGCCCTCGAAGCGTCCCGCGCCCGCTATTTCGACCTGTATGACCTGGCGCCGGTCGGTTACCTGACGGTCAGCGCCGAAGGGCTGATTCTGGAGGCCAACCTGACCGCAGCCACCCTATTCGGCGTGTCGCGTAGCGCACTGGTCAAGCGACCCATCAGCCGCTTTATCGTCAAAACCCAACAAGACGTCTTCTACCAGTGCCGCAGGCAACTCATGGCAACGGGTGAAGCCCAGACCTGCGAGTTGCAAATGCTGCACAGTGAGGGCAGCGCGCTCTGGGTCGGTTTGACCGCCACCGTCTCGCATGAAACAGAGGGCGCGCCCGTCTTGCGCGTGGTGCTGAGCGACATCTCATCTCGCAAATTGCTGGATCAATCGCTGCAGGAGAGCAAGCTCAAGCTGGAGAGTGCCCTGTTTTTAGCGGACAAAGCCAATCTTGCCAAGTCCGAATTTTTGTCCAACATGAGCCATGAGCTACGCTCGCCGCTGAATGCCATTTTGGGCTTTACACAGTTGCTCGAATCGGGCACGCCTGCGCCCACGCCCAGCCAGCACGCCAGCCTGCAACAGATTCTGAGCGGTGGCTGGTATTTGCTGACGCTGATCAACGAAATCCTTGACCTGGTCCAAGTCGAGTCGGGCAAGCTGTCGTTGTCGATGGAACCGGTTTCGCTGTCTGAGAAATTCTCCGATTGCCAGGCCATGATTGAGCCGCAGGCGCAAAAAAGCGGCATCGGCGTCAGCTTTGCACCCTTTGAGAGCGCGTGTTTTGTTCAAGCCGACCACACCCGCTTGAAGCAAGTGATCATTAATTTAGTTAGCAACGCGATCAAATACAACCGCGCTGGCGGCACGGTCGACGTGACCTGCAGCATCCCCGCCGCGGGGCGCATCCGCATCCGCGTGATTGACACCGGCGCGGGCTTGCCGCCAGACAAGCTGGACCAATTGTTCCAGCCCTTCAATCGACTCGGCCAGGAGAGTGGCACGCAGGAGGGCACCGGCATTGGCTTGGTGGTTTGCAAGCGGCTGGTTGAAATGATGAACGGCGAAATCGGCGTCCAAAGCCGCGTTGGCATCGGCAGTGAGTTCTGGTTTGATCTGAACCTCGCAGCGCCACTGCCCACCGGCGCACAGGAGCAAGCGTCAGGGCCGCTGAAAGCAACGGTTCAGCAGAAGGCCGCACCGCGCAACCTGCTGAATGTCGAAGACAATCCGCCCAACACGGAACGGGTCAAGCCACCCATTGCGCGCCGTGCCGACCTGGCGCGGGCCGTTGCACCGGAGCCCAAATGAAAAACTTTCCGATTGTTTGCATCGGTGGTTCGGCCGGTGGGCTGGACGCCTACATTCGACTGCTGAAAAACCTGCCCAAGGACATGGGGGTGGCGATTGTCATCGTCAACCACATCACCATAATGCCCACCCAGTTGCATGAGGTGCTGCCGCGCTTTTCCAGCATGCCGGTGGAGCTGATCACCGAAAACCTGCTGATCGAGCCCAACCATGTCTACATCATCCCGGCCAACCGCGATTTGCATGTTGATGGCGAAGCATTCCAGCTCAGACCCATCTCCAAACCGCGCGGCTGGCCGGATGTGATCACGGTTTTTTTGAAGTCCCTCACCCAGTACTGGGACGGCAAGCTGATTGCCGTGATTGTGTCGGGCTACGACGGCGACGGCGCCGCCGCACTGCGTGGCATCAAGGAAGTGGGTGGCATCACCATCGCGCAAAAACCTGACACAGCGGGCCAGCCCGACATGCCCGAAAGCGCCATTGACAGCGGCTGCATTGATTTTGTGCTGTCGCCCGAAGACATTGCCAAAGAAATCATGCGCATTGCGCAGGCTGAAGTCTGAGCACGACGGACACCGGCAATCAGGCCCGGCCTGAGTTCCACCAACGCACGAGCTCCATACCCGTGATGCACAACGCGAGCCAGGCCGCCCCGGTGGCAAAACCGGCGAGTACGTCGCTGGCAAAATGCACGCGCAGGAACAAGCGGCTGGCGCCAACCGTGACGACCAGCGTGACCGCAGCCAGCAGCACTGGCAACTGCCAGCGCTGGGGCAGCAGTCGCAGCGCCAAGTAGGCCAGCATGCCATAGGCCACCACCGCACCGGAGCTGTGGCCACTGGGAAAGCTCAATCCGGCTGCCTGCACCAGGTTGTGCGGCTCCACGGGCCGGACGCGGCCCACAAGTTGCTTGAGGGTCTGGTTCAGCCAGCCGTTGCCCGCCAGCGCGACCGCCCAGCCGAGTGCCAGCCCGCGCTGCCCGTGGGCAACCAGCACAACGGCGATGCCGATGCCCAACAGTGTGAGCGTGATGGGATCGGCCAGGTGCGTGAGTGCCGCAAACACCTGTTGCGTCGACGGAGCCACGCTGAAGCGCAACGCATCGGTGAGCGCCTGGTCAGCCCGGCTCAATGCTGCTCCAGCACCCAGATTTGCAGCCAACCCGACGAAGACCGCGGCGCCTGCCAGGATGACGAAAAAACCAACTGCGATGCGTCGACCGATGGCAAGCCCGGGCGAACCCGCAGACAGTGCGCGATGCGGGTTGGCGCGCCGCAGCAAGCACCAGCCGACGCAGGTCGCCACCAGCAACAGCGTCAGCAGCAAGAAAAAAAAGGGCAGCGCATGCTGAGCGACCCAAAGCGCGAACTGCCCGAGTCGCCCTGCGTCAGCGTTCACGGGCAGTTCCCCCGGCGCGCGCCGGACTGACTTCGGTGACACGGCTGCGGACAAAGGCTTGGACCGGGGCGCTGTAGTCCCATTGCTCGATCAGGCAGCAGCCGGGCGCGGTAGCACCACGCCAACGCAACAAATTAACCGAGTTCGGCGCGCCGTCGCGCACCCGTTTGGATACGGCGGTGCCGGCTTGCACTGCCCACATGGGCCGCGCCAGTCCCGCCAACGGCACCACGTAAGGCAGGTGAATGTGGCCGCCCATGACCAGGTCGCAGCCAGCGGCGGCCCAACTCAGCAGGGCGGCGGCGTGGCCGCGCAGCAGATTGTGTTCTTCCCCGGCGCGCAGCACGGCAACGGGTTGATGCACCACCACCACCCGCAATTGCCGCGGCTCTGCACTGTCCAGGCGCCTGGCCACCCGCTCGATCTGCGCCAACGACACCTCTCCGTTCGTGTGCAGGTACCAGCGCGTGGTGTTGACGCACAGCACCAGCAAATCGCGCGAGCAATGCACACGTTCCAACTCGCTGCCAAACGCCTCGCTGTAATGGGCGTATGAATGGAAAAGGCGCTGGCCCAGGTCAAACAAGGGAATATCGTGATTGCCTGCAATGCTCAGCAGCGGCACACCGAGCCGATCAGTGAAGGCTCGCGCTGCAGCGAACTGGGCACGCCGGGCGCGTTGGGTGATGTCGCCCGAGAGCACCAGCAGATCGGGCTGCTGCTGTTGTGACAGTGCCACCAAAGCGTCAACAACTACCGCCTGCTCGGTGCCGAAATGGGGGTCGGATATCTGCAGCAGGACACTCATACAGGGTCCCCGGCGCGGCCGGTTGCCCGGTCTGCGCTCATCGGCTTGATCAGGTAAAGCGGCTTGGGTGACACCCGGAACTCAATCGGCGCGTGCATCCAGCTCACCTCGCCGTCGAAAGCCACCTTGACACTGCCTGCGACCCAGGCCAGCCGGGGCTTGACGCGCATGCGATGGAACTGGAAGCTTTCCACCGTGTCGGCCTCGCCCAGGATACCAAAGGACCCGCGCAACAGCAGCCAGAGCATCGCCAGCGAGCCGATGGGCCGCAGCATCACGGCAGCCAGGAAACCGTGATCGAGCGCGCTGGCCTGCGCCAGGCCGACCTGTTCGAGTTGCAGCTGGTTATTGCCAACAAAGAGCGTCGGTGTCGTCACATTGCGGACCTGGGTGCCGCGTTCGATGCGAAGCCGCAACTGGCGGTGTCGGCCCAGCAAGGTCACCAACGCGGCGGCGAACGCCACCACCCGACTGCGGCCAAAGCGCGTCTTGTAGGCCTCACGATCCTGCAGCAACTCGGGATACAAGCCGAGGCTGGCGTTGACCAGAAACACGCGCTCGTTGATCAAACCCACCTGCACCGGCACGGGTTCACAACTTAGCAGGGTCTGCGCCGCCAGCGCGGCTTCGTTGGGAATGCCGTGCGTACGGGCAAAGTAGTTGAAAGTGCCCTGCGGCAGCACGCCCATGGGGCAACCCAGGGCGTGCGCGGCCTGCGCCACCGAGTTGATGGTGCCATCACCCCCCACGGCAACCACGGCGCTGTGTCGGGCACACGCCGTCGCGGCAGCCTGCTGGGCAACGCGTGCCAAGTCCTGCGGGCGGGCAAACAGCAACTCACCGGTTCTGCCGTTGGTGCGCAAGGCTGTTTCGATCAACTGGCGTGTGGCATCTGAATCGTGATGACCCGAAGCCGCATTGATGATGAACAACAGCGGTGCCGCACGATCTATTTCCGGGACGCGCGGCGGTTGAGATTCTGGGGGGCGCAACACTTGCTCGCTAGGCCAAGGTTCGAACCGGCTTTTCGCGCTGCCACTGACGGGGCTTGGCGGCAGCCAACAATGCGTCAATGTCATTGATACTGATGTTGACCATGGCCTCAAACAACCCCGGCGGTGTTCCCGCCAATTGCCCGGTCGCCGCCATCCGCGCTCATTGCCGCACTGTGAAAGCCCATGCGAGTTTCGCGTAGCGACTTGTCCCTAATAAACAATTTTTTTACCCACGATGAAATCTCCCTGCAGTATGGGGCCGCGTGCATTTGCCCGGAGTGAATTTTGATTATCAGAGAGGGCCAAACCCTGGTTGCGGGTCAGCGCCGGGTGCGCAGCACCCGCTTCCTGCTGCAACTCACCGCCCGTGGCTGAATGGGAGCCATTGTGCTTGCCTGGCTCTGGGTGTTGGGAAGACTTTGCCATCACGGCTTCATTTTCTTGATTTCTTCTTCGACCTCTTTGGCCCCCTTGGCATAGAGTATTGCTTCATCTGGCGCAAGCTCACGCAGCAGTCTGAGAAACTCCCCCGCGTGCACGCGTTCCTCATCTGCGATTTCCGTGAGCACTTTGATGGCGAGCGGGTGGTCGATTGACTCGGCCAGCTGCATGTACAGTTGAACGGCTTCGTACTCTGCGGCCACCATAAAACGGATGGCTCTGACGAGCTCTTCATGATCAAGTTTTTTGTCCTTAGCCAAGCCTGAAAAGGGGGATGCGAACTCTGGCATGGTTATTTTCCTTGGTTAATTGATTTTTTTCTGCCGCCCCAACCGACCGGCCAGCGAGTTCAGCGTTAACTCAAGGTCCATGCTACGAAATATGCAAAATTTTCTCTGTGCGTTTTCGCACAGACCAGGCGCAACAATGGGCAGATCATGCTATCTTTTGGTTTTATTCTCTGGATAGAAACACTTGACTGTGATGAACCATTGATGAGCTCTCTGGCAAGAAAGCTGGCCGTAGTGCTACTGCTTAAGCTCGCCGTGCTGACGGCACTGTGGTGGGGTTTCGTGCGTGAACAGCGGGTTCACGTCGACGGGGACAGCGTTGCAGCCCAGTTCCTGCTACCGGTTGCAAAACCTGCCGAAGGGAAAAACCCTTGATCTCTGAACAACTGGTGGACTTGTCTCGGTTGCAGTTCGCCATCACGGCGCTCTATCACTTTTTGTTTGTGCCATTGACCGTCGGCATGGTCTGGTTGTTGTTCATCATGGAAAGTGTCTATGTGATGACCGGCAACGTGGTCTGGAAGGACATGACCCGCTTTTGGGGCAAGTTGTTTGGCATCAACTTTGCACTGGGTGTCACCACCGGTCTCACGCTGGAATTTCAGTTTGGTACCAACTGGGCCTACTACTCGCACTATGTGGGTGATATTTTTGGCGTTCCGCTGGCGATTGAAGGCATGATGGCCTTCTTCCTTGAATCCACCATGCTCGGGCTGTTCTTCTACGGTTGGAATCGATTGTCCAGACAACAGCACTTGCTGGTGACGCTGCTGTTGGCAATTGCCTCCAACTTGAGCGCGCTGTGGATTTTGATAGCCAACGGCTGGATGCAAAACCCGGTGGGTGCCGAATTCAACTACCAGACCATGCGCATGGAAATGGTTGATTTCTGGGCCATCGTATTCAACCCCGACGCGCAGGCCAAGTTTGTCCATACCGTATCGGCCGGCTATGTGACGGGTTCCATGTTTGTGCTGTCAATTTCAAGTTGGTATTTGTTGAAGAAGCGCGACGTCGAGTTTGCCAAGCGCAGCTTTCGCGTCGCCGCCGCCTTTGGCCTGGCTTCGGCATTGAGCGTAATCGTACTGGGCGATGAATCCGGCTACACGGTCGGGGAATCCCAGCAGACCAAGTTGGCCGCCATGGAGGCGATGTGGGAAACCAAGCCCGCACCCGCAGGGCTCACGATCATGGCCAGCATCAACGAAGCGGCGCAAAAAAACGACTGGGAAATTGAAATCCCCTGGGTGATGGGCCTGATCGGCACCCGCTCTCTCACCAAGGAAGTTCCAGGCATTCACCAGATCAAAGACAAAAACCGGGCGCGCATCCTGCGCGGTGTCCAGGCCGTCAACGCGCTGGAAGCCCTGCGTGCCAACCGTGACGATTCTGCGGCCAAACTCGCTTTCGAGCGCTACCAGGCGGACCTCGGTTTTGGCTTGTTGCTGAAAAAATATGTAAGTGATGTGAAGCAGGCTACGCCTGAGATCATCGAGCGCGCCGTCAACGACACGGTGCCGCGCGTCATGCCGATGTTTTGGGGCTTTCGCATTATGGTTGGCTTGGGCTTTGCCATGCTGGCGCTGTTTGGTGTGGCCTTCTGGAGCACCATCAAGTCGGCCAACATGCAAAAAACCTGGCTGCTCCGTTGGGCCTTGTGGATGCTGCCCGCACCCTGGCTTGCCTGTGAACTGGGCTGGTTTGTGGCCGAATATGGTCGCCAGCCGTGGACGATTTACGGTGTGCTGCCCACGCACCTGTCGGTGTCAGCGCAGAGCGTGAACAGTTTGTATGGCTCGCTGGCTGGTTTCATCGGTTTTTACACCGCGCTGCTGGTGGTCGAGATGTTTCTGATGGTCAAGTTTGCCCGCCTCGGCCCTGGCAGCCTGGGAACGGGCCGCTATCAAAACGAAGCCCCCATTCGCCTTGCAGCGACACCTGCCTGAGGAACATGTGATGCTGGATTACGCAACCCTCAAGATAATCTGGTGGCTGCTGATGGGCGTGCTGCTGGTCGGCTTTGCCATCATGGACGGCCACGACATGGGGGTGGGCACCCTGCTGCCGTTTGTCGGCCGCAGTGATCTGGAGCGGCAGCTGGTCATCACGACCGTGGCACCCCACTGGGAGGGCAACCAGGTCTGGTTCATTACCGCGGGTGGTGCTTTGTTTGCGGCTTGGCCGCTGGTCTATGCCGCCGCGTTCAGCGGTTTCTATTGGGCCATGCTGGTGGTGCTGTGGGCGCTGTTCTTGCGCCCGGTGGGGTTTGACTACCGCAACAAGATTCCCAATGCCCCCTGGCGCAGCGCGTGGGACTGGGGGCTGTTTATTGGCGGCGCCGTGCCACCCTTCATTTTTGGTGTGGCATTTGGCAACTTGCTGCAGGGCGTGCCGTTCCAGTTTGACAGCTACCTGGCTTCCAGCTACAGCGGCAGCTTCTGGCAATTGCTCAATCCGTTTGCCTTGCTGGCCGGGGTGGTGAGCAGCGCCATGATCACAATGCACGGTGGCGTCTATCTGGCGCATCGCACCGAAGGGGTGATTCAGACACGCGCCATCAAAGGTGCGCTTGGCGCCGCGTTTGTCATGGTGCTGGCGTTCGTCGCGGCGGGTGTCTGGCTGCAATTCATGGACGGCTACCGTATCACGTCCGTCATTGACACCGGCGCGTTGCCCGACCCGCTGCGTAAGACCGTGGTGCGGGAAACGGGTGCCTGGATGGCCAATTATGCCTACCAACCGTTGTTGTGGGTACTGCCAGTTCTGGGGGTGCTGGGTGCCTTGCTGGCGGTTGTGCAGTTGCGTTTGCGCCGCACATTGACTGCCTTTATGTGCTCAGCGCTGGCCTTGTTGGGTGTCATCGGCACGGCGGGAGGTTCCATGTTTCCCTTCATCATGCCGTCAAGCACCATGCCATCGGCCAGCCTGACCGTATGGGACAGCGTGTCGAGCCACTTGACGCTGGGCATCATGTTGGGGGCCACCTTGATCTTGATGCCGTTGATCGTGATTTATACCTCGTGGGCTTACCGCGTGATGCGTGGCAAAGTGACGGCGGACTTGGTCAAGGACAACGAGCATGGCGCGTATTGATCACCTGCTATTCCAACTGTCACTACAAGGCGGATTGACCGTCAGAGAGAACATCACATGTGGTATTTTGCCTGGGTTTTGGGTGTAGGTTTTGCGGTATTGCTGGCCATTTTGAACGCCATGTGGGGTGAAAACGAGGCCAGCCGAGCGCAGGCGCGGGACCCGGATGTCTGATCTGCTGGCTTGCGACAGTCTTAGCGCCGTGAGGTCACACGCCAGACCACATTGCCGACGTCGTCGGCCACCAGCAAAGCGCCCTGCTTGTCCAGCGCCACACCCACGGGTCGGCCATAGGCTGTGCCTTGCTCGCTGAGAAATCCCGTCAGCACGTCAATCGGCTTGCCGACCGGTTTGCCAGCCTCGAAAGGCACAAATATGACCTTGTAGCCGCTGTGCGGCCTTCGGTTCCATGAGCCATGCTGGCCAATGAACATGCCGTTGGCAAAGGCGGTGGGCAGGGAGGTGCCAGCAGCCCATGCCAAGCCCAGCGGGGCGGTGTGAGGCCCCAAGGCATAGTCCGGAGCAACGGCAGTGGCGACCAAGCCGGGCTGCTGCGGTTTCACCCGCACATCCAGGTGCTGGCCGTAGTAGCTATAGGGCCAACCGTAAAAGGCGCCATCACGCACCGCGGTCATGTAGTCCGGCACGAGATCGCTGCCGAGTTCGTCCCGCTCGTTCACCACCGTCCACAAGGCACCCGTGTGAGGTTCCCAGGCCAGGCCAACCGGGTTGCGCAGGCCGGAGGCAAAAAGTCGGTGTGTGCCGCTTTGGGTGTCCACTTGCCAGATGGCTGCCCGCTCGGCTTCCACCGCCATGCCCCGTTCGGCCACGTTGCTATTGGAACCCACAGTAACAAACAGTTTGCTGCCGTCCGGGCTTGCAATCAGGTTCTTGGTCCAATGGTGGTTGATCGGGCCGCCCGGCAGATCCACCACCTTGACGCCCCTGGTGGTGATGCGCGTGTCGCCGCTGGCGTAGGGAAAGCGCAGCACGGCGTCCGTGTTGGCCACAAAGAGATTGTTGCCCACCAACGCCATGCCGAAAGGTGAATTCATGTCTTCCAGCAGAACCGAGCGCAGGTCTGCCACCCCATCGCCATCGGTGTCGCGCAGCAAAGTGATGCGGTTGGCGCTGGGCCCGCCAGCGCCAGCCCACTTCATCATCAGGCCCATCACCCAGCCCTTGAGCCCCGAAGCATCTCCTGGCTTGGGTGGCGCATTGGTTTCTGCCACCAGCACATCGCCGTTGGGCAGCACGTACAGCCAGCGTGGATGATCCAGCCCACTGGCAAAGACCGCCACGCGGGTGCCCGCTGCCGCCTGCGGCGTCGCACCAAGCGGCCAGCCCTTCGCCGGGGCAATGTTCACGGTCGGGATCAAGGACTGGCGGGGCGAGGGCAGATCAGGGTGGGGCCCCGTGCCAGCCGACACCGGCAAACTGGCCATTTCACCGCAGCCGGCCAGAGACAGCAGCGCCAAGCCGACCAAGGGGACAATAGCGCGAGCAAGAGCACCCAGCGGGTTCGTCAGCGCATGCACGGCTTCCATGGGCTTGAAATTCATTTGATGGGCCCGCTGGTGCTGGCGTTTGACGGGTCGATCTTCACGGGTTGGGGTTGCTCCGCTCGCGGGCCGAGCATCTGCCGCGCGTCGACCCAGGCGTCGAACTGCTCTGCACTCACTGCCCCCAGAGTCAAAGCGGCCTCACGCAAGGTGGTGCCGTGCTCATGCGCGTGCTTGGCAACTTGTGTCGCGCGGTCGTAACCGATGTGCGGCGCGAGCGCGGTGACCAGCATCAGCGAACTTTGCAACAATTCTTCAACCCGCGCCGCGTTCACCGATAGGCCCGATACGCAATGCTGGGTAAAGCTGCGCATCGCGTCCGTCAGCAGGCGCATGCTGTCGAGTGTGTCAAAGATGATCAGCGGCTTATACACATTGAGCTCAAAGTGGCCCTGGCTGGCGGCAAAGCCAATGGCGGTGTCGTGCCCCATCACCTGGGCGCACACCATTGTCAGCGCTTCGATCTGGGTTGGGTTCACCTTGCCGGGCATGATCGAGCTGCCGGGCTCGTTCTGGGGCAATTGCAGCTCCCCCAGACCCGCGCGCGGCCCGCTGCCCATCAGGCGGATGTCGTTGGCAATCTTGGTCAAGGCAATCGCCAGCATCCTCAGACTCCCGTGGAACGCCACCAAGGCCTCATGACCGGCCATGGCCGCAAATAAATTATCCGCCGGCCTCAGCGGCAGGTCGAGTTGATCTGCCAGTGTGGCGGCTACCCGTGCACCGAATTCAGGGTGCGTGTTCATACCCGTGCCCACTGCCGTGCCGCCGAGCGCCAGCGTGTGCACCTCCAACAGGGCGTGACGAATGCTGTCCTGGCACAGCAGGAGTTGCGCCGCATAACCCCCAAACTCCTGGCCCAGCGTCACCGGCGTGGCATCTTGCAGGTGCGTGCGACCAATCTTCACGATCGCTTCAAATTCAACGGCCTTAACCGCGAGTGCGCTATGCAACGCTTGCAGCGCGGGTAGCAAACCCAGCTTGGCTTGCTGCGCCACGGCGATGTGCATGGCGCTCGGAAAAACATCGTTGGACGACTGCCCCAGGTTCACCTCGTCATTCGGGTGAACCTGGCGCGCTGCACCAACCTCAGCGGTCAATGCGCGCGAGGCCAGCTTGGCCACCACCTCGTTGACGTTCATATTGCTCTGCGTGCCCGAGCCGGTCTGCCACACCGACAGCGGAAACTCGGCGTCGAACTCCCCCTGCGCGACACGCTGCGCCGCGTCTGCAATGGCTTGTCCCCTGCTTGCGTCGAGCAGGTGCAGATCGCGGTTGACGTTGGCCGCGGCCCACTTGATCCAAGCCAGCGCATGAATCACCGGCAACGGCATGCGCTGCTCGCCAATGGCAAAGAAGTGCAGGCTACGCGCCGTTTGCGCGCCCCACAAGGCATCGACGGGGACTTCGATGGGGCCGAAACTGTCGGACTCGGTGCGGGTAGTGCTCATGCCGACCAGACCAGGTTAATGACCCAAAAATTCAAGCAAATCCGTGGTCAAGCGCGCCTTGTGGGTGGCGAACAAGCCATGGGGGGCGCCCGCGTATTCAAGTAAGGTTGAGCTTGCAATCCCTTTGGCCGTGAGGCGGCTTGACGCGTCGATGGGCACGATCTGGTCGTCAATGCCATGAATGATGAGGGTGGGTACCTTGAACGCCGCCAGTTCGGGGCGAAAGTCAGTGCTCGTGAATGACTTGGCACAGCCCAGCGTGGCTTTCAAGCTGGCTTGCATCGACACGCTACGGGCCCATGCAAGCAGTTCGTCACTCACCGGTTTGGCGTCCGGGGTGACGCCAAAGAATTTTTCGAAGAAGCCAGCCAGAAATTGGGGACGGTCGTCCTTGAGCGCCTGTGCCGTCTTGTCAAACGCAGCTTGCTGTGCGCCCAGGGGGTTGTCGCTGGTCTTTAACCGGTAGGGCAAGCTGGCCGCGACCAGCACCGCCTTGACCACCGACTTGCCCTTGTGGCGCGACATGTAGCGGGCGACTTCACCACCGCCCATCGAGAAACCCACAATGACCGCATCTTTGGCCCCGGTTTGCTCGATCACTGCAGCGAGATCGTCCGCCAAAGTGTCGTAGTCGTAGCCGCTCCACGGTTGTGAGGAACGACCAAAACCGCGCCGGTCATAGGCGATGGCGCGGTAGCCAGCTTGAGCAAGCGCCATCGCCTGGTCGTCCCAAGTGTCAGAAGACAGCGGCCATCCGTGAATCAGAATGACGGGTTGTCCGCTTCCCCAATCCTTGACATAAAGCTCGGTTTGATCGACGGTGATGATGCTAGGCATGGTGACGGTCCTTTGTTTCATTGCTTGGGACACTACTGATTTTGCATGAGGTCTCCAGATGGGACGCAACATTGGTCGAACCTACAACACGGACTGGGTGGAACGGGTAGTTGTGTGGCACAACACTTTCGACGATACCCACAGCACGGCCAAAAGTCTGTGCGGTGGCCAACAAAGGCTGGGTCGGCCAGAATACGGCCTGTTGCCAGTGCAGACCTGACAATGAATTTGGCAAGAAAGTAAAGCCCGCGGATAGGTACGGTCGCACGGTCAAGGGCCTGCCGGGCGACGTCGAATCGGGCCCTTGCGTTCTCTTGTGCGTCGGCTGGTGTTACCTACCGCACAGAAGCAAGTTCAAATTCCTTGTACCTTGACACGCTTCACATTCAACGGAGATATTCATGGACAAATTCCAGATAGCAGTTATCGTCGGCAGCCTTCGGCGAGACTCATTCAATCGCAAGCTGGCCAGCGCCATTGTGAAATTGGCCCCTTCGGAGTTCTCGTTCAAGCAGGTAAATATCGGCGACTTGCCACTTTACAACCAGGACGATGACGCCAACCAGGCTGAGTCAGTCAAGCGACTCAAGAGCGACCTCGCGAGCGCTCAGGGCCTTTTGTTCGTGACGGCTGAGTACAACCGCTCGATCCCGGGCGTTCTCAAGAACGCGATTGACCACGCCTCGCGCCCGTATGGGCAGAGCGCCTGGGCCGGCAAACCAGCCGGTGTGCTGGGCGTTTCAGTGGGCGCCATTGGTACGGCCCTGGCACAGCAACATTTGCGCAATGTGCTGGCGTACCTTGACGTCCCGACGCTGGGCCAGCCTGAAGCCTTCATCCATGCCAAGGATGGATTGTTTGACGCGTCGGGAAATATTGGCTCCGAAAGCCACAAGTTCTTGCAAAGCTGGATGGACAAGTACGTGGCCTGGGTGAAAAAACACGCACTGTGAACTTGACCTCATCAAGATACACCGGGCCAGAGCGGACGATGGACGCAGCTTCCTGACCGTGCAAGCCCCGGCGCCGAAGATGATGCCTAAGGAGCGGAAACCTCAGGCCCGCGCAACTTTCTACTGCCGCGCCATGCGGACGTTGGCCGGTAGCGCCTGCGCGTAGCTGGTGCGAAACGGGTTAATGTCGAGCCCACCGCGGCGTGTGTAGCGCGCATAGACCGCCAGCCGGGTGGGCTGGCAGCGCGCCCAGAGGTCCATGAAGATGCGCTCCACGCACTGCTCATGAAACTCATTGTGGTTGCAAAAGCTCACCAGGTATTGCAGCAAGCGTTCCTGGTCAATCGGCGCGCCGCTGTAGCTGATCTGCACACTGGCCCAGTCGGGCTGGCCGGTCACAGGGCAATTGCTCTTGAGCAGGTTGCTTACCAGCACCTCGCTCACCGGCGCTTCGTCCGGCACGACCCGCAACAACTGAGGCGCCGGGGTGGTGTGGGTGCATTCGACATCGAGCCGGTCCAGACTCAGGCCGTCCAGCTCTTGAATGGGTTCACGGTCAAACAGCTCGGGCAGCAGCAGGGTGACGCCGATGCTGGGGGGTGCGCTGGCGTCCAACGCTGATGCTGCAGCAGCGTGTGAAGCATGTTTATCGACAGCACGCCAGACCGCTTCGCTCAGGTCGGCGCGCAACCGGGCTTTCACCGCGTCAACATCGGCAAAGCGGCTGTTGTTGAAACTATTGAGGTAGAGCTTGAAAGACTTGCTCTCGATGATGTTGGGCGTCTCGCACGGCACCGTGAAGTGCGCCAGCGCCACCTGCGGCTTGCCGCGCAGATTGAGCCAGCTCAGCTCAAAGGCAGACCACATATCGGCCCCCAAAAAGGGCAGCGCCCCGCTCAGGCCGATCTCTGCGCGCTTGATCGCGCGCGCTATCGGAAACAGCAGAGCAGCATCGTATTGGTCAAGGTAGACCGTAGTTTGGCCCAAGGGGGAGTGTTGTGGCGAGTTCATGGCGATGGACTTTGATTTGAAACGTGGGAGGGAGCATGGGTTTGGGTCTGCGCTTCGGATGCGCTCGGGCCGCCAACATCGGCGGCTTTCAGGTGAGGGATCAGCGCCGCCAGCAACAGCGCCACCACACCGGGCGGCAAGTCGTGTCCCATGCCTTCAATACCGACCAATCTGGCACCGGTGATGCGCCGCGCGGTGTCCTCGCCATGGGCAAAGGGCAACAGCGGATCGGCCTTGCCATGCAGCACCAGCGTCGGCAAGGTGATGCGACGCAACTGGGCGGCACGGGTCTGGTCGGCCATGATGGCCAGCATTTGCCGCAGCGTGCCCACCGGGTAATAGCCGCGTTGAATCCCCAGCAGAATACGCTCGCGCAGGTCCTGATCCGGCGTCGGAAAGCCCGGGCTGCCAATAGCCTTGAACAAGCGGACGTAATGGTTCAGCACCGCCTGCGGATCACGGCCCCGGGGTCGGCTGAGCAAAACGCGCGTCACCGCGGGCCGCGCTTGCCCCAGGCCTTTGGCGCCGCTGGTGCTCATGACGCTGCTCAAACTCAGCACCCGCTCGGGCGCGGCCAGCGCCATGCGCTGCGCAATCATGCCGCCCATGCTGACACCCAGCACATGGGCCTTTTCAATCCCCAGCGCGTCCAGCACGCCGAGCGAATCGGTCGCCATGTCCGCCAAGCTGTAGGGCGCACGCGGCCTCCATCCCAGCTTGTATTTGAGGCCCTGCCAGAGCAGGTGCGGTTTGCCCAGGGCATCAAAATGGTGGCTCAAGCCAACGTCGCGGTTGTCGTGGCGGATGACGCGGTAACCGGCATCCACCAAGGCTTGAACGAACTGCGCTGGCCAGGCCACGAGCTGCATGCCCAGCCCCATGATCAGCAAGACCACCGGGCGCACTGGCCCCGCCGGGTCTTGGCCGCTGTCATCGACTTCAAGGTCAATCCCATTCGATCTTATTTTCATAGCTGCATACGCTTATTTCACGGGGGCTAGCGCCTGATTTGTTATAAATTCAGGACAAAGGCTGCGAACGCCGGAAGACCAGTCGGTCCGGCTCGGAGGCCACGGCGTCAAAGGCGTAGCCCTCCGCGTCAAAGCCTTGCAGCTGTTTGGGCTGGGTCAACCGATGCTGGGCGGCATAACGCGCCATCAGTCCACGCGCCCGTTTGGCGTAAAAGCTGATTATCTTGTACTGGCCGCCGCGAAGCTCCTGAAAAACACATTCCACCACCCGGGCCTGCAACGCCTTGCGGTCCACCGCCTTGAAATACTCTGTTGATGCCAGATTCACCACGACCGGCGCAGTCTCCTTGTGCAAGCGGGTATTGAGGTAGTCCGAGATTTGTGCAGCCCAGAATTGGTACAGGTCTTTGCCCTGCAGGTTGGCTAATTTTGTACTCATTTCCAGCCGGTAGGGCTGGATGTAGTCGAGCGGGCGCAGCACGCCGTACAAGCCGCTCAGGATACAAACATGCGCTTGCAACCACTTCAAATCGTCAGCGGGCAAGCTCTTGGCGTCGAGCCCTTCATAGACATCGCCATTGAAGGCCAGGACGGTTTGTTTGGCGTTTTTGGCGGTAAATTTTGGAACCCAGGCTTGGTAGCGCGCCACGTTCAGGCCGGCCAGGGTGTCGCTCAGGCTCATCAGGGAGGCAATTTGGTGCGGCGATTTCTTCTTCAGGATATTGATCAATTCGGTCGCTTGAGGGACAAATAGCGGCTGCGTGTGGGGCACAGGAGCGGCAGGTTTTTCAAAGTCAAGAGACTTGGCGGGGGACAGCAAAAACAGCATGGCGGACGAACTCGCTTCAAAGGCGCGTTAAAACAGAAAAGGCTTCATGAAGAAGCCTTGATTATCGTGACAGGTGACAGTGGAGAGTACCCGCTACTTGAGGTCACCGGCCAGCGAGGCCAGCGTGTCTGGTGAAATAGTGACGTGCGCCGGGTAATGCGTGTGGTCGCAGCCGAGCTTGACACTGGCCCCGGCCTTGACGGCTGCGCACATGGCCGAGCTCAACTCAAAGCGCACAAAGTGCACCGCAGAGGTTTTTTCGTCGTTTTCGCGCTCCATGTCCTCGTCGGCAATGGCATACACGCGTGCCTGGCCTTCAACTTCCACAAACAAATGGTCCTCGACTCCGATCAGGCGCGCCAGCTCACGCTTGCGTTCATTCACATCGGGGTACTCCAGCATGACGGTGGCTTTCCAGTTGCTGCCGGCGGGCACCAGCGGTGCGTAGGCGTCAATCTCTTGCTGGATGGCGTCTTCTTCAAACAATTTTTCGATCCGCAACATCTCCTGAATCTGGTAGCGAATGGTCATCTCGCTCTCGAACTGCAGGTTGATGAACTCGCCCAGGCGCACGCTGCGCAACTTGCGGTGCGCCATGACGTCCGGCTTGTGGGCCTTGCGCCACTTGCTGTAGGCCTCCAGCGACATCAGACTGTCGGGGGTAATGTTTCCGGTCATTTGCATTGAATATCCCTACTATCAACCATTATTTTTCACTTCAAACCATACGCCTTGGCGACCAGGCTCAAGGGGTGCAGCAATTCGGGCGTGCCGAGCTGATTCACCTCAAAACCCTGCGCAATATGGTGGCCGCCCAGCGGGCAATCGGAGCTGATGAAATCAGGCTTGCTGCCGTCTTTCATGGCCGCCATGCCTTTGAACAGCGGCTTGCCGATCTTCATGGCCTGCTCATGATGCGCTTTCTTGACGCCGAAGGTACCGGCATGACCCGAGCAACGCTCAAAGGTATTGACCGTGGTGCCCGGAATCATCTTGAGCATTTCTTCTGTTTTCTTGCCGATGTTCTGCACCCGCCCGTGACACGGAATCTGATAGCTCACGTTGCCCAGTGGCACCGGGAAATCAGCTTTCAACAGACCATCGCGCTTGCGCTGCATCAGGTATTCAAAGGGGTCCCACATGGCGTCCTTGACCAGTTGCACATCCGGCTCATCCGGGTACATCAAGGGGATTTCCTGCTTGAACATCAGGGCACAACTGGGCACCGCCGCCAGAATGGCATAACCGTCTTTGGCGTAACGGGCCAGCACTGGAATATTGGCTTCCTTGCTGGAATTGACCGATTCCAGGTCACCCAGTTCGAGCTTGGGCATACCGCAGCATTTTTCTTTCTCGACGATCACATACGGCACCTCGTTGTGATCCAGGATTTTGAGCAAATCCAGGCCAATGCCGGGCTCGTTGTAATTGATGAAACAGGTGGCAAAAATGGCGACCTTGCCCGGTGTCTTTTCACCGTCTGTCACTACCGTGGCCTTGGCCGGTGGCGTCCCGGAGCGGAACTTCTTGGTCGCCAGCGACGGCAGCCAGGCGTTTTTATCGACGCCCGCCACGCTTTCCATCACACTGCGTGCCAGCTTGGTTCGGTTGACCGCGTTGGCCACCTGCACCACGATCGGGATACCCGCCAACTGGCCGTGGACATCGGTGGAGGCCAGAAACTTCTCGGCGGTCGACACCTCCCCTTTTTTGAACTTGATCGCCTTGGCGCGCAGCATGGTGTGCGGAAAGTCGAGGTTGAACTGGTGCGGTGGCACGTACGGGCATTTGGTCATGTAGCACAGGTCGCACAGGTAGCACTGGTCCACCACCTTCCAATAGTCTTTTTTGTCGACCCCATCCACTTCCTGGGTCTTGCTCTGGTCGACCAGATCAAACAGCGTGGGGAAGGAACCGCACAGGCTGACGCAGCGACGACAACCATGGCAGATGTCAAAAATGCGCTCCAGCTCGTGGAGCGTGGCCGCTTCATCGTAGTAGTCCGGCCCCTTCCAGTCGATCGGGTGGCGGGTGGGAGCTGATAAATTGCCTTCGCGTGCCATGATGAAATCCCGTGGATGATTTTTATTGTCAGGTTTTGAATATTCTGCATTGGACGCTGCTCGCAACGCCCAACACAGACGAATCAACCGCGATCAATCAACCAGTTCGCCCAAGGCCTTGGTGTAGCGATTGGCGTGCGAGCGCTCGGCCTTGGCCAAGGTCTCGAACCAGTCTGCCACCTCGTCATGACCTTCGTCACGCGCAGTCTTGGCCATGCCAGGGTACATGTCGGTGTACTCGTGGGTTTCGCCCGCCACGGCGGACTTGAGGTTGTCACGGGTGCCGCCAAAGGGCAGGCCGGTGGCCGGGTCGCCACAGGTTTCCAACCACTCCAGGTGGCCGTGCGCGTGGCCGGTTTCACCCTCGGCGGTGGAACGGAACAGCGCAGCCACGTCGGGCTGACCTTCCACGTCTGCCTTGTTTGCGAAATACAAATAACGGCGGTTGGCCTGGGACTCGCCTGCGAAAGCGGCTTTCAGGTTGTCTTCCGTCTTGGAGCCTTTAAGTGCTGCCATGGAAATCTCCTTCATGAGTTAAAAAAAATTTAAGGCGCGTGCTTTAAACAATTGTTTGCCAAAGACGGCAACAGCTTAGCTGGGATCGGGACCGCCGTCTAATTGGCTGCATCAATGCCATAAATTGTTTTTAACTATGAAAAAACAATTTTTAATAATTATCAACAAACAGCAACAGGCATAGACACCAGGTCGCGTTTGGTGAGCAAGGCATTCAGCCGGCCCTCCAGGGGCGAGCCGGTGTCGAATAAAATCCAGACTGATTCAACCTCCCTCCCCTGCGGCATTGCTATCCCAGTGCCGCGTTCGCAGCCACTTGCCCGGTCCGGGCGTGCCAGCGAAACAGCCAAAGACACCATGAACGACGCACTGCAACAACCCGGCCTCAACAGCCTGTCCAAATCTTTTGAGCCTGCTGCTATCGAAGCTCATTGGGGCCCGGAATGGGAGCGCCGCAACTACGCGCACGCAGGCTACCGGGGCACCGGTCAGCCAAAAGACGGCGCCGCGTCCTTTGCCATCCAGTTGCCACCGCCCAACGTGACCGGCACGCTGCACATGGGGCACGCGTTCAACCAGACCATCATGGATTCGCTGACCCGCTACCACCGCATGCGCGGCGACAACACGGTGTGGATTCCGGGCACCGACCACGCCGGCATCGCCACGCAAATCGTGGTGGAACGCCAACTGCAGGACCAAAAAGTCAGTCGCCACGATTTGGGCCGCAAAAACTTTGTCAGCAAGGTGTGGGAATGGAAAGAAAAGTCCGGCAACACCATCACCACCCAGATGCGCCGCATGGGCGACAGCGTGGACTGGAGCCGCGAGTACTTCACCATGGACCCGAAGCTGTCCACGACGGTGACCGAAACCTTTGTCCAGTTGTATGAGCAAGGCCTGATTTACCGTGGCAAGCGGCTGGTGAACTGGGACCCGGTGCTGCAAAGCGCAGTGAGCGATCTGGAAGTGGAGAGCGAAGAGGAACACGGCTTCCTGTGGCACATCCTTTATCCCTTTGCCGACGGGCCGCAGTTGGTGGGTGGCGAACTGGCGCCCGGCCTGGTGGTGGCGACCACCCGGCCTGAGACCATGCTGGGCGACGTGGCGGTGATGGTGCACCCACAAGACGAGCGTTACATGCACTTGATCGGCAAGCACGTCACCCTGCCCCTGTGCGACCGCACCATCCCCGTGATCGCTGACGACTACGTGGACAAAGCCTTTGGCACCGGGGTGGTGAAAGTCACGCCTGCGCACGACGAGAACGACTACGCCGTGAGTCAGCGCCATAAAGAACTAGCTCAAGTTTGCATTCTCACACTAGATGCAAAAATTCAAGCTGCCGCTGATGTTTACCTCACACCTCAATCTATTCTTTCCTATCCAAAATCTGATGACGAAAGGTACTTCATTCAAAGTTTAGGCAGCGTTCCCTCTGACAAGGGTGTCCACATGGACACATGGATTAAGGGCTCACCCATGCTCATGCCAGAAAAGTACCAGGGCTTGGATCGCTTCGTGGCCCGAAAGGCGGTGGTAGCAGACCTTGAGGCTGAAGGCCTCTTGGTCGAGGTCAAAAAACACAAGCTGATGGTGCCGCGCTGTGCCCGCACCGGCCAGGTTATCGAGAAGATGCTGACCGACCAGTGGTTTGTCGCCATGAGCAAAGTTAGCCCGATGGACCCCACCGGCAAATCGATCGCGCAAAAAGCCATTGACGCCGTGCAGTCCGGTGACGTGAAGTTTGTGCCGGAGAATTGGGTCAACACCTACAGCCAGTGGATGAACAACATCCAGGACTGGTGCATCAGCCGCCAACTCTGGTGGGGCCACCAGATTCCGGCCTGGTACGACGAAATCGGCAACGTGATCGTGGCGCGCAACGAGGAAGAAGCGCAAGCCAAAGCGCCCGGCAAAACCCTGCGCCGCGATGAAGACGTGCTGGACACCTGGTACTCCTCTGCCTTGGTTCCTTTCAGCACCATGGGCTGGCCCGAAAGCAACAACGCAGCGCTGGGGCAAGGCGGGCTCGGGCGCGACGATTTGGCGAGCGCAGCGAGTATGAGTGCGAACGAGTCCGCCTTGTCCCAGCGCGGGGCAACAGCGGGCAACTTGAACGACATCGACCTCTACCTGCCAAGCTCCGTATTAGTCACAGGCTACGACATCATCTTCTTCTGGGTCGCCCGGATGATCATGATGACCACCCACTTCACCGGCAAAGTGCCGTTCAAACACGTCTACATCCACGGCCTGGTGCGCGACGCCCAGGGCCACAAGATGAGCAAGTCCGAGGGCAATGTGCTCGACCCGGTGGACCTGATCGACGGCATTGCGCTGCCCGAGCTACTGGTCAAGCGCTCCGAAGGCCTGCGCAAAACCGAGACTGCGCCGCAGGTGCGCAAGAACACCGAAAAAGAGTTCCCGACTGGTATCCCGGCCTTTGGCGCCGATGCCCTGCGCTTCACCTTTGCCTCGCTCGCGTCGCTCGGTCGCAGTATCAATTTCGATGCCAAACGCTGCGAAGGCTACCGCAATTTCTGCAACAAGCTGTGGAACGCCAGCCGCTTTGTGCTGATGAACTGCGAGGGCCAGGATTGCGGTTTGAACGAGCACAGCGCTGCCGAATGCACAAGCGGCGGTGACGCGCCTGCCTACCTGACGTTCAGCGCGGCTGACCGCTGGATCGTCTCGCTGCTGCAGCCCACCGAGGCTGAAGTGGCGAAAGGCTTTGCAGACTACCGGCTCGACAACGTCGCCAGCACGATCTATGACTTCGTCTGGAACGAGTTCTGCGACTGGTATCTTGAAATCGCCAAAGTACAGATTCAACAAGGCAATGAGGCGCAAAAGCGCGCCACGCGCCGCACCCTGATCCGCACTTTAGAGACAATCTTGCGGCTGGCGCACCCGGTCATTCCCTTCGTGACCGAAGAGCTGTGGCAAAAAGTGGCGCCGGTGGCCGGACGTGCCGGTGAATCGGTGGCCATTGCCAACTACCCGGTCAGCCAGCCCGAGCGCATTGACGAGGCCGCGCTGGCCTACGTGGGCAAACTCAAGCTGTTGGTGGATGCCTGCCGTAACCTGCGCGGCGAGATGAACGTGTCACCGGCCACCCGGCTGCCGCTGTTTGTGATCGCCAATCAGGCCGATGAAGCGGCCTTTTTGACCGAATCGGCGCCGGTTCTCAAGGCGCTCGCCAAGCTGAGCGAGGTTCGCGTGTTTGACGACGAAACGGCCTGGGCTGGCGCCGCTCAAGCCGCTCCCGTGGCCGTGGTGGGTGGCGCCCGCATTTGCCTGTTCATGGAAGTAGACGTCGCCGCCGAAAAGCTGCGCCTGGGTAAAGAAGCCGCGCGCCTGCAAGGCGAAATCGCCAAGACAGAAGGCAAGCTGGGCAATGAGGCTTTTGTCGCTCGGGCACCTGCGGCCATCATCGACCAAGAGCGCAAACGCATGACTGATTTTGGGGCGACCCTCGCCAAAATAAAGGACCAGCTCGCACGACTGGGTTAGCGCCAATACTGTTCAGATAACGCCCTATCACCGTTCGGGCTGAGCCTGTCGAAGCCTGGCAGCCCTTCGACAGGCTCAGGGCGAACGGGCTTAAGTGAACAGCATTGGGGTTAGCGCCTGCGCATCACGTGAATATAGTCGGCGCCCACCGTCTGCTGCACCAGCAGATCGTTGCCTGTCTGCTTGGAAAACGCCTGAAAGTCACGCACCGAGCCAGCGTCCGTCGCCACCACACGCAGGGTCTGCCCGCTTTGCATGTCGCTCAATGCTTTTTTGGCTTTGAGGATGGGCAGCGGGCAGTTCAGACCGCGGGCGTCGAGTTCTTTGTCGATTTGCATCAAATTTCCTTGAAATCCCTTGAGGTTGGGGAGATTTTAAAGGTCAGGCCGGAAAGACGCCGGTGGAAAGGTAACGGTCGCCACGGTCGCACACAATGAACATAATGGTTGCATTGGATTCACGCTTGGCAATTTCTTGCGCTACCCAGCACGCACCAGCGGCTGAAATCCCGGCAAAAATGCCTTCTTCGCGCGCCAATCGTCGACACATGTCTTCAGCATCCTCCTGACTCACGTAGACCAACTCATCCACATTGGCTGGATCGTAAATCTTGGGCAAATACGCTTGGGGCCACTTGCGGATGCCTGGAATACGGGAACCCTCGTTGGGCTGCACGCCAATAATTTTGATGGCCTGGTTTTTCTTTTTCAAAAATTGCGAAACGCCGGTGATGGTGCCGGTGGTCCCCATGGCGCTCACAAAATGGGTGATTTGCCCCTTGGTGTCAGCCCATATTTCGGGACCCGTGGTCTCAAAATGAATGCGCGGATTGTCGGCATTGGAGAACTGATCCAGGACGTGGCCTTTGCCATCGCGTTGCATTTGCTCAGCCAGATCGCGTGAATACTCGATGCCCCCGCTCTTGGGCGTGAGGATCAACTCGGCACCAAACGCTTTCATGGTTTGCGCGCGTTCGATCGACAGGTCTTCGGGCATGATCAAAATCATGCGGTAACCCTTGATGGCGGCAGCCATGGCCAGTGCGATGCCGGTATTGCCCGAGGTGGCTTCAATCAAGGTGTCTCCCGGCTTGATCTCGCCACGCTCCTGCGCCCGCTGGATCATGGACAAAGCGGGTCGATCCTTGACCGAGCCAGCGGGGTTGTTGCCCTCCAGTTTGCCCAATATCACATTGCCACGGCTGGCGTTGTCTTGTGCACCGATGCGTTGCAAGCGGACCGAGGGGGTTTTTCCGATGGAATCTTCTATAGTTGGATATTTCATACCCCACACTGTGCCATAATTCGCGGCTGCACAAAGCGTCGCCCGGGTGGTGGAATTGGTAGACGCACGGGACTCAAAATCCCGCGCCGCAAGGCGTGCCGGTTCGATTCCGGCCCCGGGCACCACGTAAAAAGTGGCTTTGCTGCTAGCAAAAATGTAGTAAATAAAAATCGTTGCCGCATCGGTTGCGCATGGTCTTTATTTGGGCTCAGCGTTTGCCTTCATGGGATACCCATACGCCGGCCAAGCTGACTGGACGCCCCTGGACCTTTGCAAAATACCGAGCACTGTATTCAGGTCTTCGATCGGCACCTGCCCAGGTGCTGAACTATGGGCGCCTATTGCAAAAGTCAGGGCTGAGCCAAAGATCCAGCCAAAAAAGCGGGTGACTGACCCATACGCTCCCATCGACATACTAACGAGCGGGATATGCAGCTTTTTGCTGGCTTGCCGGGTAGCGGCGAGCAGCGTCAGCACATCGTCCTGATCGTGCGGCATGACAGCCACTTTGGCCACGTCGGCGCCCAACTGTTGGGCGGTCAGAAACTTATCCACCAATGTATCCAGCCCCGGCGTGCATGAGAAATTGTGAAAGGACAGCACCAACTTGATGTCGTTGGACTTAGCTGCCGCGCGCACCCGAGCGATGTTGGCAGTGTCATTGGCCATCTCGTAGTCGATCAAATCAATGCTTTGGCTCGCACACACCGCCACGTACAAGGCAATGACCTGGTCTTCATTCAAGGCGATTTCTTCACCGCCCTCCATCGTGGAGCGGCGAGTGAACAACAAGGGGATTTCACCCGCTTCGCTTTTGATAGCTTTCACCGCTGCAATGACGGCGGCTACATCGCCAATTTGCTCAAAGAAATCAACCCGCCACTCCAGCACGTCCGGCTTTTTTGGCAAGACAAGAGCGAGTTCGGCCATCAGTTCGTCAAACGTACACCCGATCAGCGGGATGCAGATCAGCGGGAACTTGCCCCCCGCAATGGGTTGGCCATGTAACTCGATAGTCTTAAAGGATTGCACAGAAAATTCCTCAATAAAAACCTGCCAGCGCAACAGGGACACAGGCGGGCACTTTACGTCATCTGAAGAGTCAATCAGTGCCGGACTGCAAAAAAGCATTTCAGCCAAAAATTTATATTAAATCGGCCTCTAGCCCATACAAATAAAGCGTCACTAGCTATTAAAACAATAGTAATTTAACTTCACGTCAAGGCACGCACCATCTCAATGTGGGGAATCCCGGCTTCGGCAAAAGGTTTGCCGCGCGGCACAAACCCTTGTGCGGCATAAAAACCTTGGGCACTGCTTTGGGCGTGCAACATCACTTCGCGGTCACCCCGCTGGGCGGCGGCAGCCAGCAAGGCTTGCAGCGCGGCGCGGCCAAGATTCGAGCCGCGCAACACCCGGTTCACCGCCAGGCGGCCAATTTGACCCATGCCCGGCGTCGGCTGCAGGAGCCGCCCGGTGGCCACGGGCAGGCCCAGCCGGTTACGAATGAGCACATGAACGGCATCTGCATCCGCCTCGTCCTGCTCCATCGCAATCGGAATTCGCTGCTCTTGCACAAATACCTCGTGCCTGACCCAGCGCGCCCCTTCGGCCAGCGTGGGCCAATCGCCCAGCGCGATATCCTGCATCTCCTGGCCTGCCTCATACCCCAGCAGGACGTCACGCAAGGACGCCGGGACCGGCCGGGAAGATTGTGTGGCGGGATCAGCAAACACGTAAATCAGCTCGCAGCTAACCAGATGCTCTTCGCCTCGAAAAATAGACCCGGTAAAGACAATGGACGAGCTGCCGATGCGCGTGCATTGGAGCGTCACGTCCAATTGGTCATCGACCCGGGCCGAGGCGTGAAATTCCACGCTGGCTTTCTTGACGTACAAGTCGCCCTGCAGTGCCGCAAAAGTGGCCTCATACGGCAGCGCCAGAGCGCGCCAGTAGTCGGCCATGGCGGTGTCGAAATACATCAGGTAATGCGCGTTGAAAACGATTTTTTGCATATCCACCTCCGCCCAGCGCACACGCAGGCGGTGGGAAAAGCGGAACTGCTGGCGGCTGGTATTTGTCATGGCGTGAATAAGATCAAAAAGGGGTCTGAAAGGCGTGTTGCAGCGCGCGTGCAGCATCCAGATGGGCGCGACGCGCCTCGGCAATGGCGCGTCCCATCATGGCAAAGCCGTGCACCACGCCTCGGTAAATTTCCAGATCGACCGGCACCGCCGCAGCGCGCAATTTGTCGGCGTAAGCTACGCCTTCGTCCACCAGTGGGTCGCATTCCGCCAGGCCAAACCAGGCGGGCGCGACGCCATCGACATCGGCTGCGTTCAGCGGTGCAAAACACCAGTCATCGCGATCGCTCAAAGTGGGAATGTAGTGATCAAAAAAATAACGGATGTGCGGTTCTTCCAGCATAAAACCCTGGGCGAAGGTTTTGTGCGAGGGTGTGTCCTGGTGCGCGGTGCAACCAGGGTAAAAGAGCAATTGCAGAGCCAGTGGCAGGCCCACGTCTCTGGCCTGCAAGGCGCAGGCCGCGGCCAGCGTGCCCCCGGCGCTGTCGCCCCCCACGGCGAGACGCAGAGTATCCAGGCCCAGGCTGGCACCGTGACCGGCGACCCATTGCACCGCATCCCAGGCATCATGGTGCGCCACTGGGAACCGGTGCTCAGGTGCCAGCCGGTAAGCCACCGACAGCACCGCGCAATGCGCCAGATGGCTCAGCGTGCGGCACAGCACATCGTGCGTGGCGATGCTGCCAAGGGTGAAGCCGCCGCCATGGAAATAAACCAATACCGGCAGCTTCTCGGTGCTGGGGGCATAGAGCCGCACCGGCACGCCGTAGCCATCGCGTGCCGGAAAAACAAAACTCTCGACCCGCTGCAGTTTGGGCGAGGGAACTTCCAGCACACCGGCCCCCGCCTCATAGGCAATTCTGGCTTGCACCGGCGTGAGGGCATGCAATGGCACCTGCTTGGCACGCGCCATGCGGTCCAGCACGCTGTGCATGGCGGGCGTCAGCAAAGCGCGCGGGTTACGGGTGTGAGTCATGGTGAGGGCTGTCAGCACCCTGTGACGCACCCCGGGCGTGCTGCAGCACCTTAAAACGCGTCTGTCGGCATGTCGGCGCAGGTCTGGTCGCGGTTGGTGACCACCTGCAGCCAGGCGCCGATTTTCGGCAGTTCATAATGATAAAAATAGGCTGTAGCCCTTGTCCTGCCTATGTTTGCAGCTATTGATTTTGCATCATCAAGGCCGTGCGGGGTTAGCGCCACATCAAGCCAGATCCAGGCCAGCACGGTGTGGCCAAAAGCCTGCAGATACGGCACTGCATTGGCCAGGGCGTCGCCCGGCTTGCCGGTGGCCCAGGCCGCCCGGGTGGCGTCGGTGATCTGCTGCCAGGCAGCGGTCAAAGCCGCTGCGTGCGCCGCCCACTCGGGCCTCTTTTGCGCCTGCGCGGCGGTGGCCTGGATGCGCCCCGCCAGCAGCGCCAGCCCGCGCCCCCCTTCCATCAGCACTTTGCGTCCGAGCAAATCCATGGCCTGGATGCCGTGTGTGCCTTCGTGGATCATGTTCAGGCGGTTGTCGCGCCAATACTGTTCTACCGGGAAGTCACGCGTGTAGCCATAGCCCCCGTGGACCTGGATCGCCAGCGAGTTGGCCTCCAGACACCATTCACTTGGCCAGCTCTTGGCAATCGGGGTCAAGACTTCGAGCAGCAGGCGCGCCTCATCCGCTGCCTCAGGTGTGCCGCTGTGTTGCTCATCGACCAGCCGGGCGCAGTACAAGGCCAGCGCCAGCGCACCTTCACAATAAGATTTTTGCGCCAGCAACATGCGCTTAACGTCGGCGTGTTCAATGATGGGCACTTGCGGCTGGCTAGCGTCCTTGCCAGCAGGCCCCGCCGGGCGACCCTGGGGTCGGCTTTTGGCATAGTCCAACGAGGCTTCATACCCTGCCAAGCCGAGCATGGTGCCCGCAATGCCGACGCCGATGCGTGCCTCGTTCATCATATGAAACATGCAGCGCAGGCCCTCGCCCGGCTGACCCACCAGATAACCGACCGCGCCAGCACCCTTGCCATCGAGGCCGCCGGTGCTGCAGACCGGGTATTTGCCTTCGCCAAAATTGAGCAAGGTGTTGACCGTGCCGCGCCAACCCAGCTTGTGATTCAGCCCCGCCAGCGCCACGTCGTTTCGTTCGCCGGTGAGCGCGCCCGCCGTGTTCACCAATTTCTTGGGTACGATGAACAGCGAAATGCCGCGCGTGCCCACCGGTAGCTGACCGTCCGGCCCCGGTATTTTGGCCAGCACCAGGTGAATGATGTTCTCCGTCAACTCGTGGTCGCCGGCCGAAATCCACATCTTGTTACCGCGCAGGCGGTAGCGTGCACCGAGCGGGTCTTGCGCAAAACCCTCGCCATCCGGCAGCGCGCGCGTGGCCACGTCACTCAGGCTCGAGCCCGCCTGGGGTTCAGACAGACACATGGTGCCCGAGAAGCGCCCGGAAAACTCATTGCGGGCAAACACCCCTTTTTGTAGCGGCGTGCCATGCGCCATCAGCAAATTGGCATTGCCGGTGCTTAGCATGCCCGAGCCGATACTGACCGAGGCCATGGCAAAAAACGCATTGGCCGCCGCCTCAATCGTGTACGGCAACTGCATGCCGCCCTGCTCAAAATCTTGCGCTGCGCTCAACATGCCGGATTCGGCGTAGGCCTTTTGTGCGTCATGGGTGGCTTGCGGCAGGATCACTTTGTGGCCGTCAAAATGCGGCTCCTGCGTGTCCACCAGCCGGTTGAACGGCGCGTATTTTTCACGCGCAATGCGCTCGCAGGTATCAAGCACCGCGTCAAAAGTCTCGCGCGAATGATCAAGGAAACGCGGCCGCTGGTTCAGCGCTTCGGCGTCAAGCCATTGGTACAGCAGAAAATCGAGCGTAGAGCGTAAAGACATCGTCGCATCCAATCAAAAAAAGGGTGGGCCGCTCCAAAGATTCAGCCCAACCCTTGTATGCCAAGCCGTTAACGGCCCCGGTGGTTACAGCACCTCAAAAATGCCCGCTGCGCCCATACCGCCACCAATGCACATGGTGACGCAAACGCGTTTGGCACCGCGGCGCTTGCCCTCGATCAGGGCGTGACCGGTCAAGCGCTGACCACTGACACCGTAGGGATGGCCCACGGCAATCGCGCCGCCGTTGACATTCAGCCGGTCATGGGGAATGCCCAGCCGGTCGCGGCAGTAAATCACTTGCACCGCAAAGGCTTCGTTAAGCTCCCACAGGTCGATGTCGTCCATCTTCAAACCCAGACGTGCCAGCACCTTGGGGATGGCAAATGCGGGGCCAATGCCCATTTCGTCGGGCTCGCAGCCGGCCACGGCAAAGCCGAGGAAACGGCCCAGCGGCTTGAGGCCTTTTTTCGCGGCAACCGATTCGTGCATCACCACGACGGCGCCACCCCCGTCGGAGAACTGGCTGGCATTGCCCGCCGTGATCAGGCCGCCCGGCACGGCCGAGCGCAGCCCGCTGATGCCTTCTTTGGTGGTCCCCGCGCGAATGCCTTCGTCCTGGCTGACGGTTACTTTTTTGGTCGTCAGGCCCATCACCTTGTCGGCCACGCCCATGATCACGCTGATCGGGGCAATCTCGTCGTTGAACAGGCCCGCGGCCAATGCGGCGGTGGCACGCTGCTGGCTGGCGGCGCCATACTCGTCCATCGCGTCGCGGCTGATGTTGTAGCGCTTGGCCACGATCTCGGCCGTTTGCAGCATGTTGAGGTAAATCTCGGGCTTGTTTTTCACCAGCCAGGGATCGGCCAGCATGTGCTGGTTCATCTCTTGCTGGACGCAGGAGATCGCTTCCACGCCACCGGCGACAAAAATATCACCCTCGCCTGCAATGATGCGTTGCGAAGCCAGGGCAATCGTTTGCAGACCGGAGGAGCAAAAACGATTAACCGTCATGCCCGGCACAGTCACCGGACAACCGGCGCGCAGGGCGATCTGGCGCGCGATATTGGCACCGGTGGCACCTTCGGGGGTGGCACAGCCCATCAGGACGTCTTCAACCTCAGCGGCCTCAATACCGGCGCGCTTGATGGCATGTTCGACGGCGTGACCCCCCAGCGTGGCGCCATGGGTCATGTTGAAAGAACCCTTCCAGCTCTTGGCGAGCGGCGTGCGGGCGGTGGAAACGATTACGGCTGCAGTCATTTTGATCTTTCTAAAGTGTTGGGGACAGCGCTGGCCCACTCCGTGTGGCTGCGGTCTGCCCCACAAGTTTTCAATTGAATGTTTTGCCTTCAGCCGCCAGTTTGGCAAGCAAGGGCGCAGGTTGCCAAAACCGGGCATCGTCCAGCGGGTTCTGGGCAAAGCGGTGCATGGCTTGCACCACATTGAACAAGCCCACTTCATCGGCGTAGTTCATCGGGCCGCCGCGCCAGATGGGGAAACCGTAGCCCATCAAATACACCATGTCGATGTCACTGGCTTTGGAGGCAATGCCATCTTCCAGAATGTGAGCCGCTTCATTGACCAGCGAATACACCAGGCGTTGCACGATTTCTTCGTCAGAAATTTTGCGCGGCGTGATCCCCAGTGAGGCGCGGTGGTCTTCAATCATCTTCACCACTTCGGCATTGGGAATCGCGTCGCGTTTGCCAGCCACATAGTCATACCAGCCCGCACCGGTCTTCTGGCCAAAGCGGCCTTTTTCACACAACAAATCCGCCGTCTTGCTGTACTTCATATTGGGTTTTTCAAGGTAGCGGCGTTTGCGGATGGCCCAGCCAATGTCGTTGCCCGCCAGGTCGCCCATGCGGAACGGGCCCATGGCAAAGCCAAATTTTTCAACCGCCTTGTCGACCTGCGCCGGGGTGCAACCCTCGTCAAGCAGAAAGCCGCCTTGACGGCCATATTGCTCGATCATGCGGTTGCCAATGAAGCCATCGCACACACCGGACACCACCGCAGTTTTTTTGATTTTCTTGGCCAGCGCCATCACCGTGGCGAGCACGTCCTTGGCGGTCTTGGCACCACGTATCACTTCAAGCAGCTTCATCACATTGGCCGGGCTGAAAAAGTGCATGCCGACCACGTCTTGCGGGCGCTTGGTGAACGAAGCGATTTTGTTCACATCCAGCGTCGAGGTGTTGCTGGCCAGGATCGCACCCGGTTTCATGACACGGTCAAGCTCTTTGAATACGGCTTCCTTGACGCCAATTTCTTCGAACACCGCCTCGATCACCATGTCGGCGTCTTTGAGATCGTCGTAGCTCAGCGTGGTACTCAGCAGGCTAATGCGCTGCTCGTATTTGTCCTGCTTGAGCTTGCCTTTTTTGACCTGGGCTTCGTAATTCTTGCGAATGGTGGCAACACCGCGGTCGAGCGCGTCCTGCTTCATTTCCAGCATCTTCACTGCGATGCCGGCGTTCAAAAAGTTCATCGAGATACCGCCCCCCATCGTGCCGGCACCAATCACCGCTATGGCGTTGATCGCACGTTGCGGCGTGTCGGCAGGCACATCGGGAATTTTGGATGCTGCACGCTGGGCCATGAAAATGTGCCGCAAGGACCGGCTCTCGGGGGTCCACATCAGGTTGATGAAGAGTTCGCGCTCGGTGAGCAGGCCGTCATCAAACTTTTTCTTGGCAGCGGCCTCCACCGCATCCACGCATTTGAGCGGCGCCGGGAAGTTCTTCGACATGCCCCCCACCATATTGCGGGCAAACTGAAAATAGGCATCGCCTTGCGGGTGTTTGCAAGGCAGGTTGCGCACCAGAGGCAGCGGCCGAATCTGGGCGACCTCGCTGGCGTAAGCCAAGGCTTCTGACAACAAGGACTCGGCTGAACTGGCCATTTTGTTGAACAACTGTTGCCCCGGCAGCATGGCCAGCAACTCGCTCTTGACCGGCTCGCCGCTGACAATCATGTTCAGCGCAGGCTCCACGCCCAGCGCGCGCGGCAGCCGTTGCGTGCCGCCCGCACCGGGCAGCAAACCGAGCTTGACTTCGGGCAGCGCCACGCTACAACCGGGGGCGGCAATGCGGTAATGACAGCCCAACGACAATTCCAGCCCGCCACCCATGCAAACCGAGTGAATGGCGGCGATGACCGGCTTGGCTGAGTTCTCAATCGTCAGAATCACGCTCAGCAGATTGGGCTCCTGCAAGGCTTTGGGGCTGCCAAATTCCTTGATGTCGGCACCACCCGAGAACGCTGTACCCGCGCCGGTGATGACGATGGCTTTCACGGCCACATCGTCATTGGCTTTGGACAAACCGTCAGTGAGTGCCACCCGGGTGGCATAACCCAGGCCATTGACGGGCGGGTTGTTGAGCGTAATCACGGCGATATCGCCATGAACTTTGTAGTCAGCGGTCATGCTTGCATTCCTCGGTAATAAAAATAGAACGATCGTGCGATAAGTTACAAAGGTCAACTATACCCAGCAGTCCACTTCGGGTTTGTCGCAGGTGGGACAAAGCGCTTACACCTCCAGCCATTCCTTGCGGGTGTAGCTGTCTTTGCGCAATTCGTCCGGGGTGCCGCTGAACACAATACTGCCGTGGCCCATGACCAGACAGCGATCAGAAATATCCATGGCAATGGTCAGTTTCTGCTCGATCAGCAACACCGAAATGCCCCGTTTTTTCAGCTCTTTGAGGTAGTGCGCCACGAGTTCGACAATTTTGGGCGCCAAGCCTTCGGTCGGCTCGTCAATGATGATCAAATCAGGGTCGCCCATGAGGGACCGACACAGCGTGAGCATCTGTTGCTCGCCCCCCGACATCACACCGGCCAGCATGTTTTGTCGCTCCTTGAGCCGGGGAAACATCTGGTACATGTCATCCAATGACCAACGCCCCGCTTTACGGGCATTCTTCTGCCCCAGGTACAAATTTTGTTCCACTGTCAAGTTGGGGAAAATATCACGGCTCTCAGGAACGTAGCCCAACCCTAAATGCGCAATCTCAAAGGTCTTCTTTCCCAGCAACTCCTGCCCGCGCCACAGCAAGGAGCCTTCACAATCAACCAGGCCCATGATGGCCTTGGCGGTGGTGGAGCGTCCGGACCCGTTGCGCCCTAAAAGCGAGACGATTTCACCGGCCGAAACATCAAAATGAACACCGTGCAACACATGGCTCTTGCCATAAAAGGCGTGAAGATTTTCTATTTTCAACATATTTAGTGCCCCCCTGCCTGCAAGTCGGCCACGGAGGAGCCAAGGTAGGCCTCTTGCACCAGCGGGTTGGCGCGCACTGCCTCGGGGGTGTCGTACGCCAATAATTCGCCGTACACCACGACTGCGATTTTGTCGGCTAGGCCAAACACCACGCCCATATCGTGCTCCACCGTCAACAGGGTTTTACCCACCGTCACCTCTTTGATCAGCTTGATGAACCGGCTGGTCTCTGACTTGCTCATCCCGGCGGTCGGCTCATCAAGCAAAATGACGCTGGCGCCGCCGGCGATGGTGACACCGATCTCAAGCGCACGCTGCTCGGCATAGGTCAGATTGATCGCCAGCACGTCATGCTTTTTATCCAGTTTGACCATTTTCATCAATTCATCAGCCCGCTCATTGGCGTCGTCCAGGTCGGCCAAAAACTTCAAAAAAGTGTACCGGTAGCCCAGACTCCACAGTACACCGCAGCGCAAATTCTCAAACACACTGAGTTTCGGGAAAATATTGGTAATCTGAAAACTGCGACTCAAACCCAGGCGATTGATTTCAAACGGTTTTTTCCCGTTCAGACGCTGGCCATTCAGAAATACATTACCACTGGTGGGTTCGAAACGGCCACTGATCAGGTTGAACAAGGTTGATTTGCCCGCGCCATTGGGGCCAATGATGCCGACCCGCTCGCCTTGGGGCACTGCCAGATTGATGCCACGAATAATGGCCGTCTTGCCAAAACTTTTGCGCAAGTCCTTGAGTTCCAGAGCAAAGGTCATAGCGATTCCATCCGTTTGATTTCTTTCTCAATGCTCTCTTGAATCTGCCCCCACTCGCGTGCGAACTGACGGCGGCAGATTTCAAACAGGCCCAAACCGGTCAACATCACAAACCCGGCGCCAAACCAGCTGTTGAGACTTTTCGAGTTCAGGGTGCCGCCCAGAAAGTTCAACTCAGGCCCGAGTGCCGCGTTGAGCTGCAGGTGATAGAGCATCTCGATCATCGCCGCTGCCCCCAGCAGCACGACCAGTGCCGTCAACCCCAAGGCCAGATAGCTGACCCAGAGCTTTCGCAAATGACCAAATTTGGCTACCCGCAGATTCATCATAAGCAGAGAGGCAACGCCACCCGGCGCGTACATCACCATGAACAGAAAAACCAGGCCCAGGTACAACAGCCACGCCTTGGTGAACTCGGACAGAAGCACAAACGCGAGCACCATCAAAATGGCGCCAATGATCGGTCCGAAGAAGAAGGTTGCGCCGCCCAGAAACGTAAATAGCAGGTACGCGCCCGAACGGTAACCGCTGACCACTTCCGAGGTGACGATTTCAAAGTTCAAGGCGGCCAGTCCACCCGAAATGCCGGCAAAGAAAGCCGCAATAATGAAGGCGATGTAGCGCACTTTCTGCGTGTCAAAGCCCACAAATTCCACGCGTTCGGGGTTGTCACGCACGGCGTTGAGCATGCGCCCCAGCGGCGTGCGGGTAAACGCAAACATCAGGCCGGTGCAGACAAAGGTGTAGACGGCAATCAGGTAATACAACTCGATCTGCGGTCCGTAGCTGATACCGAAAGTCTTGACGCCTGCCACGCGGTTACCCGACACGCCACCTTCACCGCCAAAAAATTCCGGAAACATCAAGGACATGGCCCACACCAGCTCGCCAATGCCCAACGTGATCATGGCAAACGGTGTGGCTGCTTTCTTGGTGGTGACCCAACCCAACAGGATGGCGAGCATCATGCTGGCAAGGCCACCCGCAATAGGAACCAGACTCACCGGCAAGGGAAAACCACCACTCACCTGATTCAAGGTGTGAATGGCCAGAAAAGAGCCCATACCTGAATAAACCGCATGACCAAAACTCAGCATGCCACCCTGCCCCAGCAAAATGTTGTAGCTCAGGCAAACAATGATGGCGATGCCCATCTGGCTGAGCATGGTCTGGCTCAGACTGCTGGTAAACAACAGGGGCGCCGTCAGCAAGACCAGGGCAAACAGGGACCAGATTACGACACGACCGACATTAAACGGTTTGAACTGATAAACCTTGTTGCTCATGGATCAGCCCTCCCGCGTGCCAAGAAGACCCTTGGGCCGAAAAATAAGGATCAGCACCAAAAACAGATAAGGCAAGATGGGCGCCACCTGGCTGAGCTTGAGCTTCCACAATGCGTAGCCGAATGTTGAGGGCGTCAATGTCACCCCAACCACCTGCAGCGCCGACATCAGGGATGCATCAATGGCCACCGCAAAAGTCTGCAGCACGCCAATGAGCAGGGATGCCAGAAAAGCACCCGCCAAGGAGCCCATGCCGCCGACGACGACCACCACAAAAATGACACCGCCCACCGAGAAAGCCATGCTTGGCTCCGTCACATAGGCATTGCCACCAATCACACCCGCCAGGCCAGCCAGCGCACAGCCACCGCCGAATACCAGCATGAAGACGCGCGGCACGTTATGCCCCAAAGCTTCCACCATTTCCGGGTGCGTCAAGGCCGCCTGAATCACGAGCCCGATCCGCGTGCGGGTAAGCAACAGCCAGATGGCCATCAACATCAACAGCGCTACCCCCATCATGAAGCCGCGGTACATCGGAAACTGGGTACCAAAGAGAGTAAACAAGGGGCCATCCAGCGCCACCGGCACCCGGTAGTCCACCGAACTGCGTCCCCACACCAGTTGCACCAATTCCAGAATGATGTAACTCAAACCAAAGGTGATCAGCAATTCAGGGACGTGCCCAAACTTGTGAACCCGGCGCAAGAAATATTTCTCAAAGGCAGCGCCCACCAGCCCGACCAAGACCGGCGCTACCAACAGTGCCGCCCAGAAACCCAGCAGCGACGTGACCGTGTACGCGAAGTAGGCGCCCAACATGTAAAAGGAGGCATGGGCAAAGTTGAGAACGCCCATCATGCTGAAGATCAGCGTCAGCCCGGAACTCAGCATGAACAACAGCATGCCGTAGCTGATGCCATTCAGCAGTGAAATGGTATAGAACTCCATGCAGTACCTGTGAAGTAATGAACAAAAGCCAAAGCAAAAACCCGCATGGCTGATACAAAAGAAAACCGGCCATCAAGCGCCGGCAATGAACGCCAAGGTAACGACCAAGGTCACCTTGGGTTCAGCTGTTGGCCGGTTTAGCCTGGGCGCTTCATCTGGCAACTGGTCGGCGTACTGGCCACATACGCCTCAATGTATTTGACAGGCGCAAAGGTGTAGCCTGTTTTTTCCGCACTATAGGGGTTCTTTTTGTCCACTTTTTGCCATTTGGAGATGTACAAGCCCTGCTGCATCTGGTGGTCTGACTTGCGCATCTCGGAATCGCCATTGAAGCCCTGGAACTTCAGCCCCTCCATCGCGGCGGCCACCTTGACCGGGTCGGTGGACTTTGCCTTGGCCATGCCTTCACTTAAAAGCACGAGGCCGTTGTAGATGGAGAAGGTGTAGAAGTCATCGCCAAACTTCTTCTGGAAGTCGTTCGCCAGTTTGCCCATCGGCCCTGTGTAATTGGAATGGTTGTACGCGATCTGATAAATCTCGCCTTCACCGCCTGCGGCCAGCGCGGTGGGCGTGCCCGACACACCGGCATAGTAGGTATACATAGGCAGCTTGAGCCCAGAGTCGTTCAATGCCTTGACGAACAGCGTCAGGTCTTGCCCCCAATTGCCAGTCACGATGGTGTCGGCCCCCGACGCCTTGATCTTGGCGACATAGGGAGAAAAGTCCTTGACCTGACCCATAGGCACCAGATCATCGCCGACCATCTGGGCATCGGGCCGCTTGCGGGCCATCCCTTCCTTGAAATACTTGCTGACCTGCTGGCCGTGTGAGTAATTCTGGTTAAGCAAGTAGACCTTTTTGACTTCGGGCTTGTCTTTTATGAAGCTGGTCAGCGCCTCCATTTTCTGCGACGTGTCTGCATCCAGCCGGAAGTGCCAATAATTGCATTTGTCATTGGTCAAGGACGGATCCACTGCGGAGTAATTGAGGTAGACCACTTCCTTACCAGGGTTGCGCTCATTGTGCTTGGCGACTGCATCGGACAAGGCAAGCGCCGCGCCGGAACCGTTTCCCTGCGCGATGTAACGAAAGCCCTGGTCGACCGCCGCTTTGAAGGTGTTGAGTGCTTCTTGTGGCGACCCTTTGCTGTCCATGCCAACGATTTCAAATTTCACGCCTGCCGGGTTCCTGACGCCGTTGGCGGGGTCGGCAAGGAACTGCCAGTTTTTCAGCTGGTTCTGGCCCACGTTGGCCATGGGCCCGGACAGACCCTCAATCATGGCAATTTTGACGGTCTCGCCCTTTTGGGCAAGCGCGCTGCCGGCACAAAATACCGCAGCCGCAGCTGCAACAACGTTTATTACAAATTTCATAAAAATCTCCTTGGTTCTAGTCAATCAACAACCGTCCAGGGTCACTGGTCTTAGGCCGGGCGCTTCATTTGGCAGCTGGTTGGCGTGCTGGCAATGAACGCGTCCATCTGCTTGACCGGCGCAAAGGTGTAGCCGGTGTTCTCAACGCTGTAAGGATTTTTCTTGTCTACTTTTTGCCACTTGGTCACAAACATGGACTGCTGCAACTGGTGATCTGACTTGCGCATTTGCACTTCACCGGCAAAGCTTTTGACCGTCAAGCCCTCCAGCGCAGCTGCCACTTTGACTGGGTCGCTGGACTTGGCTTTGACAATCGCCGCAGCCATCAGGTTGATGCCGTTGTAAGTGGCCAGGGTGTAGTAGTCGTCGTTGAATTTTTTCTTGAAATCTGCCGAAATCGCAGCGACTTCGCCGGTGTGGTTGGCGTGACCGTAGGCAATGACATACACCTCGCTGTCCCCGCCACCCGCAGCCAGCGCGGTCGGCGTGCCGGTGACTTGTGCGTAATAGGTGTACATCGGCAATTTGAGGCCCGCATCATTGAGGGCCTTGACGAACAGCGTCAAATCGGCGCCCCAGTTGCCGGTCACGATGGTGTCAGCGCCAGATTGCTTGATCTTGGCAACATACGGTGCAAAGTCCTTGACCTGACCAATCGGATGCAGGTCATCGCCCACGATTTTCACATCCGGGCGTTTGCGGGCAATACCGTCCTTGAAATACTTGGCGACTTGCTGTCCGTGTGAGTAGTTCTGATTGAGTAAATACACCTTCTTGACGTTGGGCTGGTCTTTCATGAAGGTGGTCAAGGCCTCCATCTTCATGCTGGTGTCCGCATCCAGACGGAAGTGCCAGTAGTCGCATTTTTCGTTGGTCATGGACGGATCAACCGCGGCGTAATTGAGATACACCACTTCTTTGCCCGGATTGCGCGCATTGTGTTTGGACACGGCATCAGAAATCGCCAGACCGGCGCCTGAGCCGTTGCCCTGGGTCACATAGCGAAAGCCCTGGTCGATGGCCGCCTTGAGTGAATTCAAGCTTTCCTGCGGCGAGCCCTTGTTGTCAAAACCGGTAACTTCAAAATTCACCCCCGCCGGGTTTTTGGCGCCACTCAAGCGCTCGGCCACAAATTGCCAGCTTTTGAGCTGGTTTTGCCCCACATTGGCAAACGGGCCCGACAGTGGATCAATAAAAGCGATCTTGACGCTTGTTCCACTCTGGGCCAACGCACCACCGACGCATAAGGCAGCTACCGTGGCAGTGACAACATTCCTTACCAATTTCATATAAAAATCTCCTGGGTTTTTGATCCATCAACATCGCTCCAGCGTACAAGCATTTGCCCCTTGACCCATGAGGGATTTCCCGTACGATGAATCACCCAGGCGACACATCTCAATTCAGCCCTCAGACAGCGGGCAGTTTGTAATCCTTGAGCAATTCACGCAACTTGCTCTTCTGCATCTTGCCGGTGCCACCGAGCGGGATCGCATCCACAAACACGACATCGTCCGGTATTTGCCATTTGGCGGTTTTGCCTTCATAAAACGCCAGCAGCTCGTCGCGCGACACCTCCACGCCCGGCTTTTTCATCACGGCGATGATGGGCCGCTCATCCCACTTGGGATGCGTCACGCCAATACAAGCCGCCATCGCCACGGCCGGGTGCGCCATGGCAATGTTTTCCACGTCAATGGAGCTGATCCATTCGCCGCCTGATTTGATAACGTCTTTGCTGCGGTCGGTGATCTGCATGTAGCCGTCGGCATCGATGGTGGCAACGTCGCCGGTCGGGAACCAGCCGTCCACCAAGGGCGAGCCACCCTCGCCTTTGAAATAGTCGTTGATGATCCACGGACCCTTGACCAGCAAATCACCGTACGCTTTGCCGTCCCAGGGGAGCTCATCACCATTGCCATCGACAATCTTCATGTCCACGCCAAAAATGCCCCGTCCTTGCTTGAGTCGGACCTTCATTTTCTCCTCGGACGTCATGGCAAGATGCTTGTTCTTGAGGGTGCAAACCGTCCCCAATGGCGACATTTCGGTCATACCCCAGGCATGCAGTACCTCCACCCCGTAGACATCATTGAACGCCGTGATCATGGCCGGCGGGCAGGCCGAGCCACCAATGACCGTGCGCTTGAGTGTGCTGAAACGCAAACCGCCGCTGTGCATATGGCTGAGCATCATCTGCCACACGGTGGGTACACCGGCCGCAAACGACACGCGCTCGCTCTCGATCAACTCGAATATCGATTTGCCGTCCATGGCCGGGCCCGGAAACACCAGTTTGGCGCCGGTCATGGCGGCGGAATACGGCAAACCCCAGGCATTGACGTGGAACATGGGCACCACCGGCAACACCGTGTCACGCGCACTCATGCTCAAGGCGTCAGGCAAAGCTCCCGCAAGCGCATGCAGCATGGTGGAGCGATGACTGTACAGCGCGGCTTTGGGGTTGCCGGTGGTGCCACTGGTGTAGCACATGCTGGAAGCCGAATTTTCATCAAAAGAGGGCCACTGGTAGTGGCTCAATTGGGCGCCAATCCAGGCTTCATAGCTGAGCAGACCAGGAATGCCGGTGTCAGTTGGCAGTTTGTCGGCATCACACATCGCCACATAGTGTTTGATGGTGCTGCAACGGCCGTGAATGGCTTTGACAATCGGCAAAAAACTCATGTCGAAACACAGCACGGAATCTTCGGCGTGATTGGCAATCCAGACAATCTGGTCCGGGTGCAGGCGGGGATTGAGCGTGTGCAGCACCCGACCTGAGCCACTGACACCAAAATACAATTCCAGATGGCGGTAACCGTTCCAGGCGAGCGTGGCCACCCGCTCGCTGAATGGTAGTTTCAACCCATCCAGTGCGTTGGCAACCTGGCGTGACCGCGACGCTATATCTTTATAGGTGCAGCGATGAATATCGCCTTCTACCCGTCGCGATACGATTTCTCCTTCGCCATGATGACGTTGCGCAAACTCGATCAGCGACGAAATCAACAACTGGTGGCTTTGCATCAACCCGAGCATGAAACTTCTCCTTTTAATGGGTCTGTTGGTCCGCCCGCATGGTACTGCGGTTTTCAACCCCATTGACGCCCTGGCGCCGTGTGGCGCTGACGCTCCCAACACCCCCGTAGCGCATCGCGTCTCGCATCGATAACCCTGCAAACCCTGTGCGTGGCACCGCTGCGAGACAATTCTCGCCATGACCCTGGCTACACAAAACTTGACTGCGCTCGACGTCGGATTAACCTGGCGCAACAGCTTTGCCGAACTGGGCAAAAGCTTTTACACACCGCTCGCGCCCTGGCCACTGCCCGCGCCTTACTGGGTGGGCCGCAGTCGTTCCGTGGCTCTTGAGCTGGGCCTCAATGAGGCGTGGCTGAATTCACCCGAGCTGCTGCAGGTGTTGGCTGGCAATCAGCCGATCACCGGCACACAGCCCCTGGCCAGCGTCTACAGCGGCCATCAATTTGGCCAGTGGGCCGGGCAACTGGGTGATGGCCGTGCCATTTTGCTGGGGGAAACCGGCGGCATGGAGGTGCAGCTCAAGGGCTCCGGGCTGACACCCTACTCGCGCATGGGCGACGGGCGCGCCGTGTTGCGCTCGAGCATCCGGGAGTTTTTGTGCAGCGAAGCCATGCAGGGCCTGGGCATTGCCACTTCACGCGCACTGTGTGTCGTCGGCTCGGATGCGCCCATACAGCGTGAAACTGTCGAGTCCGCAGCGGTGGTAACGCGGGTCGCGCCCAGCTTTATCCGGTTTGGTCATTTTGAGCATTTTTCCCATCATGACCAGCCGACGCAGCTCAAGGTGCTGGCCGACTACGTCATTGACCGCTTTTATCCCGCGTGTCGCGCAAGCGACAAGTTCGCAGGCAATCCCTACGCGGCCATGCTGGAGGCGGTGAGTGAACGCACCGCGAACATGGTGGCGCAGTGGCAGGCGGTGGGCTTTTGCCATGGCGTCATGAACACCGACAACATGAGTATTCTGGGCTTGACCATCGACTACGGTCCATTCCAATTTCTGGATGCTTTCAACCCCAGCCACGTTTGCAACCACTCCGACCGCGAAGGCCGCTACGCGTTCAACCAGCAAGCCAACATCGCATACTGGAACCTGTTTTGCCTGGGACAGGCCCTGCTGCCCTTGATCGGTGAGCAGGAGCTCGCCCTCGCGGCGCTGGAAACCTACAAGACCATCTACCCCCAGGCACAGGACGCGTGCATGGCGGCCAAGCTGGGCTTCGCAGGCGTGCAGGATGGCCAGCGCGAACTCGCCGACGACGTTTTGCGCCTGATGGCGGTCG
>JANYHL010000062.1 GCA_025359085.1 Gammaproteobacteria bacterium | reverse complement strand
CAAAACTGAGCCAGGTTTTTTACTAGCTCTGCCTACTTTTTAGGCGGGAGCAAACAAGGTGATCACCATGGAACTTTTAGGCAAGATTAGGGTTGCCCCCAATTTGGCTGCAGGGTCGGTGAATTTCGGAATGGACTCAACGGTCATGACAATCACTGAGTAGTCGTGTGTTCGCAATCTTCCCACTGCAGAACATTGCATCCACAGTGCGGCACTTCAATGGTGGACTTGGTGGTGGGTCCTTGGACTGATTGATCGAAGCCTTTGGGCTACTCTTGGTGGGCCGTGCTGCACCATCCGTCGAGTCTTCAGTGGCCGCTGCCAAGTTTGGGATCCACCGCAAGAACGGCGTCAGGTCTGCGACGTCGGCGATGTACCAAATCTTCTTGTTGACGGCCCAACGAGCTCCGAGTGCCTTCACGGCATCTTTCTAAGCGAACGGTGTGACTACATTGATTCTCATGAGGGAAATTGTCCGTGGCGGTGGAGTCAATTGTCAGCTACGAAGCACCCTGAGCAACACCTCAGATCTCAGCTGCAATGCTTTTTCCTGCTTGTCAACAGTGACCGTCCATTCACGATTGCAGCAATGGCCAGCGAACTGGCTGTGGCGATAAGGCCAACTGAAGGCAGACTTGAGCGTGACGTCCGTGGTACTGGTGCCGGGGAAGTTATTGACTACTCAAAAGATCTGGCGCAGAATTTCCCCGTTACCGAGTCTTTATCCTCGGTGAAGGAGCCTCATACATGACCATGGACCACACTTACGCTCACATCTGACTGACGGTTTGCCGTCATGACGCTTCCCATACTTGAGGAGGCACATAAAAGGGCTAGGGTTCGTTATGATCCCTGCCCTTTTTCATTGTGTCTGTTGTCCTGCTAGCCCGACCTGCCGTTGCGCGGCCCAAAGAAGTACCACAGCAGCAGACCCAGAACGGGCAGCAACACTACCGCGATTATCCAGATCAATTTTTTTTCGATGGATACCGAGCTTTGGAAAATGTTGAGAATGGCCCAAATGTCCCCAGCGAGCACCAGCACGCCAATAAGTCCGTTGTATCCAAAGTTCATCATTCCCGGTTCCTTTTGCTTACGGCCCAAGTCGTCAATGCGTGGCCCCAGCACTAAGTGCGAGTGCTTCGGGCCAGTGCACTTGTGGCGAGGTCACAAACAGTGCCACAGCAGATGCATTCATTACTCCGGCCAAGACATTTTTAGTGGCACCAGCGTTACGGGTAGCTGGGAAAACATGTCAGTCATCACATGTATATCCGGAAACATTGATCTCAGTCAGATGTTCAAAATGGATGTTACGATAACTTCAGCAGATATAAAATTTATAAGAAGCGGTGGCTAACCCCCGTCCAGTCCAGTCGGCACGATCAGGGTGTCGATTTTTACATTCAGTCTGCCCTGATTTTGACTAGACATTAGACCTATGAGCTTCAACGCAAAGACGGCTTATCGAGTTCACGTGGAAGGCATGAACCCGACTGAAAGAAAAATTTTCAGCGGAATGCTTCATCTTGCCGAGCGCAACGGCACGGTCTTCGAAGTGGAAGCGATTCTGGAAAATTCAGATGTTTTCATCTTCGACGGAGCCAATCAGAAGTCAATCGAATTCGAAAAAGACCACAGTCACATTACGCAAAACACGATCTGGATCAATCCACCCGCGCACTTAAACGCTGTCAGACAAATCAGCCGCCCCTTTCGCTGGTCGTCGTTGCTGGAAATGATGGAGCAGATGGTGGGCGGCCCTCACAACACGGCCGTGGCTGCGCAAAGCCAGCCGATCATCAAAATCACTTTTGATCATTTATGCGCTCTTGGCGCGGAAATATTGCGAAAGCATATTGGCGTTGCTGCGGAATTTGTGGTTGAGGATGTACGCGCCGAGCGAGGGGTTGTGTCCGATCCCAATAACCCGGTCACGGTCGACGTTTTTCTGGATATTCTCAAGCGGCACTTGCCCACAAATGTGGATGCCAGCAAAGTGATCCAGGAAATTTGGGTCGCAATCAGGCCGGACGGTCCGTAGCAATTTGTCGATGGTCACCATTTAAATTATTGGAAAACAAAAATGAAATCAACATCAATCAAATCGCGTCTTGTCAATGGCTTGATGCTCATTGTGCTTTTCTTCCTGGTACAGGCTGGATTGGTCTGGTATGCCACCAGCAATGCTAGAAGCACCGTTGTGGAAAACACGCGCAAGAATACGGTTGCGACCAGTGAGCTGGGGGCACTGGCTGTTTTTGCGCAACAGATTCGACGCTACGAAAAGGAGTATTTCATCTACATCGGCAACAAGGAAAAACGCGATTCCTATGAGCAGGAGTGGCGAGACGCGTTCGGCAAAATTGAGGGGACGCTTGCAAAAATGAAAACAGGCAGCGATGGCGCCTTTACTCCCAAGGATATTGAGCAGGTTATTGCATGGGGCGATGCTTCTGCTTTTTATGCGGCTGAAATGCAAAAGATTTTCCTTGCCGTAGCTGAAAGGTCCGCGAGCATTGAAGCTGACAGGCAATCCAGCGCTGGCGCCAGTCCGCTCGCCAAGCCAGGCCTGAAGACCGCCGTGGTGACCCCGATTGAGCATGCGGTGCCTGCCGAATATCGTCCGATCGAACTCAACGACATGATCAAGGCGGGCAAGGATAGATTCTCTGCCGATTTGATCAAGGGTGTCGCAACGATGGATAAGGCAAAAACTGGAGCTACGTTGGCGCTCGCTGACGTCGCAGAAGAGATGTTTGATCAGGTCTTGACCGGCGTGATGATCACTGTTGCGGTCGGCGTTCTCGTCGCGCTACTGCTCAGCTTCAGTTTGCCAAGAACGGTCACTAAAACAATCGATGGCCTGTCGAACGCAGCAGAAAAGATGAGCATGGGAAATTTGGAGCAGGCCTATGAATCCGGTGGCGTCACTGAATTTGACAAGCTGACGGAAGCCCTGAATCGCATGCGCCTTGGTCAGCAGGCGCTGGTGGAACGATTACAAAAGCGTCAGTGACGCGCAGTCTGTGGGCCTGAAAAATCGGCCCTATCTCCCCGGCAGCAATTCCATGTCAGCCTGGGGTGGGCGGTATGATAAAAACTTCGCCACCCACGAACCCCAAAAATAATTTTATGCTTGACAGTCTTTCACCATTTCTTCTGCATTGGGGCATCACCGCGATCTCGCTTTGGTTAACCAGTCTGATTTTCAAAGGAATTCGGTTCAGCAGTCCCTCTGCGTTGATCATATCGGCACTTTTGTTGGGCTTTGCGAACGCCATTGTCAAGCCGCTGCTTATTGTCTTGACCTTGCCACTGACGTTCTTGACATTCGGTTTGTTCCTGTTGGTGATCAATGCCCTGATGATTCTGTTGGTCTCGTCTCTGGTCACGGGCTTCAAGGTATCAAGTTTTTGGGCCGCTTTTTTTGCCAGCATTTTTGTTTCCGTACTCAGTTTCCTGATTGGCGCGTTCTTACCCAGTGACCGTCCGTCGCACGATATTCAGATGCCCCACAGCGGCATGTGGCTCTGACGAGTTTCTTGTTGGAAATGCGTCGATGCATCGTCGTTGGCGACAGGGTGGACTCACTCTTTCGTCGTCAATTTGACCCCTCTATTTCTGTTTTGGGCGCTACGGGCACGCGCATGTCGTCCAGATAATCCTGCTGAATATTCACCGTACATTTCGTGCCCAGCGAGGTGAAGTGCTTGCTCAGCCAGGCGCGCGCGTTGGCCTGACCGAGGTCGCGCAAGGTGTGGATAAGGCTCCCACTGGTCGATGTTTTGCTGGAGGCTGTGAAAGCCTCCAGCGCTTCTCCCCCGTCAATGCGGTGCATCAACACGTCCTTGTAATACGCTGGATCGAGTTTGCCTTCTGCCAACAAGCGCTTCACAAAATCAATGGCGCGCATCTCAGCGATCAGTCCGGCGTTAAAAGTGATCTCGTTGATGCGGTCCAGGATTTGGGCATTGGTCGTGGGTAATTTGTCACGCTTGATCGGATTGATCTGCACCAGCACGATATCCCGACTGGTGCAGTCATAGATCAGGGGGTGAATGGCAGGGTTGCCTGAGTAGCCCCCATCCCAGAAGTAGTCGCCCTCAATCTCGACGGCCTTGAACGCCATCGGCAGGCAAGCAGAGGCCATGACAGCGGCGGCGGTCAGGCGCTTGCCAGAGAACACCTCGGCCTTGCCGGTGGAAACACGCGTAGCGACCACAAAGACCTTGAGCGTTTGAAGACGGGCCAAGCCTTCAAAATCGATCTGACCCTCCAAGAAATTGCGCAAAGGATTGAGGTCAAATGGATTGTTCTGGTAAGGCGACACCGTGCTCGACCAGAAGCTGGTCATGGCATTGGCCCACACAGCGGGCGACGAGTTGTCGCCACCCATCCGTCCAAACAGCACGTCAAAAGGCGCACGCTGCGCCTCCGACAGCGCTCCCATTTGAACAATGCCGTGCCAAAAATTAGCCAGTGCTTCGCGCGCTGCTTCTCGCGGGTCGGCCTTCACTTTGTCATGGGCCTGGGCAAATCCATGCGCCAGAGCCACTGCATTCATCGCTCCCGCGCTGGTGCCGCTGATGCCTTCCAGGGAAATGCGCCCATCTTCGAGCAGCGCGTCGAGCACGCCCCACGTGAACGCGCCATGTGAGCCCCCGCCCTGAAGCGCCAGATTGACACGGGGCAAGTCCTTGTCTGATTGATCATTGGCCGGTTTGTGGGGTGGTAGTGTCATGCGTGAAGGTTAACAAGAAATTGATGCCATCGGTTCGTCTGACGTTGAGGTAGGGGTGGACTGCGCGTTGGATGTCGTGGCAACTGCACCCGGTTGAGTCGACGCGTTTCAATAGTGGGGTGGCAGGTCTTCGTGCGGCGGGCGCGGCCCGCCTACACCTTCGTCGCGAGGCTGCTGCCGAAGTTGCGCCAGCTCGCCAATCAACAGGTCAATTTGCTGCTGTTGGCGCACCACGACCTGGTCCAGCTGATCCAGCAGATCTTCGGTAAAAGTGGCCTTGATCTCAAGCTCCATCAGGCGTTGTTCGGTTTCGTTGGGTTGGTCCATCCCTGTATTGGACCCGAAGTTACGGTGCACACCAAGTTCCGGGTTACGTCGCCCCGGCCAGGGCCACCCAGCGCAGTTGCGTAACAACGTTGGCTAGCGCACAGACGCCACCGCGAGACCCTCTTACATTGCCTTCAACCGGTCCGCACCCGCACCGCTGAATCAGGAACCCTCTTATGAACCACCTTAGCACCAGCTTCACTTTGCCGGATCACCAGGTCAGCGACTTTGCCGCGCATCAACGCACCCTGCGGCAATGGTGGCACCGCTTGCCTGGCGGGCTGCAGTCGCCAGTCTGGTTGGTCATTATCGGAAGTTTGATGATTCTGGGCATGTTGCTGGCCTTCCATCAGGTCGTTCATGATGCCGTCCAGCAAGGCGAATTACGGCAAAAAACCAACGCCCTTCAGGCAGAGGCAGTTGGGCGCTGCCACATTTTGCGGGGTCGGGACGCCCGCGACATTTGCCTGTTGCAACTGAGTGCATTGGGGCAGGGCATGGGCCAGTCAACCGCCCAAAGTATGCAGCTGGCAAGCCAATGAGGTAATCCGTCAACAGCAGCCTGCCTCATTATGCTATAAAATAAATAGCATACTATGATTATAGGACGTGGGCTAGAGCCTTATTTAATCGCAAATTTAATTACAAGTGCATCGCATCATAGACCTCATCCTGGCTGACCTTGAGCAAGTGGGTCTTCTTGGGAAAGAACTGGCGTTGCAAGCCATTGTGGTTCTCGTTGAGCCCTCGCTCCCCGGAACAGGACGGATGCGCAATTGCAGCAGGCGGTTGTAGCAGACCACGCCCCAAACCAGCCTCCCCATTCACCTCGCTATTTTGATCAGCGGAGTCATACCGGCGGCACGGACGAACGACCACCACCGGCACGCCGGGTTTCGCGCAGCATGAAAAGGTAAAGCCCTTCCACCTTGTCGCGCGCCCACGGCGTTTTTCGCAAAAATTTCAGGCTTGATGCGATGCTGGGGTCGCTGGCGAAACAACGCACCGGGACGCGCTCGGCCAGCCCTGCCCAGCCGTAGTGCGCGACCAAGGCGGTGACGATGGTCTCCAATGTGAGACCATGCAGGGGGTTGCGGATTTGGGTGGGAGGCTGGTCCAGTGGCGCACTGGGTGGGGATGGTGGCGTTTGCATGCTGCGATTTTGGCACCGACCGGACGAGTTTGAGTCGGCGCCGACAGCCAGCTAGAATACGCGACTTGGAAGCGTGGCAGAGTGGTCGATTGCACCGGTCTTGAAAACCGGCAAACCGCAAGGTTTCGTGAGTTCGAATCTCACCGCTTCCGCCAGAACCCTGTATCTCAGGGTTTTTTTTCGCCTGGAGATGGGGCTACTCCCACATTAGCAAAAAAGCGTAGCTCTAGGGTTCGAATGACGGAAATTTATCAGGTTTTTACCAAGCGCCCTGTCACCACTCTGAAAACGCCAAAAAGTGATTCAAAATTTTCCGATCCGCTATGTCAACCCGGTCTTTCGACCGCCCAGTGAAGCGCAATCCCTGATTCTGCCGGTCACCGATGGCTGCTCCTGGAACAAATGCACTTACTGCGAGATGTACACCGCACCGCAAAAGAAGTTTCAGGTTCGCGCTGAAGACGAGACCCTGGACGCCATCCGGCGCTGTGGCGAACAATTGGGCGACCAGGTGCAACGGGTTTTTTTGGGTGACGGCGATGCCATGGTGCTTTCAACACGCCGACTGTTGACCGTGCTGGCTGCAATAAACGAGCACTTGCCCAAAGTTCGGCGCATTTCAAGTTACTGTTTGCCGCGCAACCTGCGCAACAAATCGGTGCAGGAGTTGCAGGAAATCCGCCAAGCCGGTCTGACACTGGTCTACGTCGGCGCCGAATCCGGTGATGACGAGGTTCTGCAAAAGGTCAGCAAGGGAGAAACCTTTGAAACCAGCCGGGATGCGCTGGACAAGTTGGGCGCGGCCGGCATCACGCGTTCGGTGATGCTTCTCAACGGGCTCGGTGGCCGCTTACTATCAAGGCAGCATGCCGAAAACTCTGCCCGTCTGGTCAATCTGACCCAGCCCGAGTTTCTGGCAACGCTGGTGGTCAGCTTTCCGCAAGGGGACGACAGATTCTGCCAAGCTTATCCGCAGTGGGAGCCGCTCAACCAGCAGGAACTGTTTGGTGAAATCGAGCAATTTCTAGAAGCGCTGGAACTCAAGCGCACGGTGTTTCGCAGCGATCATGCGTCAAACTGGCTGGTCCTCAAGGGTGTGCTGGGCGCGGAAAAAGAGCGGCTGTTGCTGGAAGTGCGCAATGCCATTGGCCACCCGGAATCGGCCCGACTACGCCCGGAGTGGGCGCGCGGCCTTTAAGGCAGCGGCCACTTTGTCAATCATTGAAATCTTGAACGCAGGCCTCAAACATCGCGTGCCGCTCTTCTGACCATGGCAATGGCATCGATCGGGCATACCGCGGCGCATTTTGCGCAACCGCTGCAGCGCTCGCTATCGTGCAGCACCGAGGTTTTCTTCCAGTCATGGGTCTCGAAGACGAACAGCCGCGGCGCACAGGCGGAAATGCATCGTCCACATCCTGAACAACGTGTGGCATCAATCTTCGGAATTTGGGTTGCCATCGCAAGGGTTTCATTGAATTGCTGATTCCATCATAGGGGAATGCTGCCGACCAAGCCCTTGCAGGGGTCAAACATGTCGCCGCCGGCAAGAGGGCGTCAATCCGGAATTTTTCGGTGCTGCAAAACAGGAACAGCGTCTTCAATTAGGATATGTCAATGCTCCAACCATCGGTATGAACGTTTATATCAGGCATTGCCTCACCGCTGTTTCCATGGCCCTTCTGCTCGGGGGCTGCAGCACGGCGCCATTCGTTCAACGCGGATCTGCTGGATTTGACTCGGCGGCCATGCCATCGCGCCTCTCACAGGCTCAGGCCGATGACATCACCATTTATGCCCTCGGCCTGGTCGGCACGCCGTACCGCTATGGCGGCAACACGCCAGTCGCCGGCTTTGACTGCAGCGGCCTGATTGGCCACGTCTACCGGTCCAGGGCCGGGTTGACGCCGCCGCGGACCGTCGCCAGCCTCAAGAACTGGGGCTGGCAGGTGCGCAGCGACAGTATTCGCTCGGGTGACCTGGTGCTCTTTGCCAGGAACAGCGTGGTCAGCCACGCTGGAATTTATGTCGGCGGTGGCCGTTTTGTGCATGCACCGTCTACGGGCGGGGACGTGCGGCTCGACAATTTGAATTCGACCCACTGGGCCGCTCAGCAGTTTGCTTTCCGCCGGCCTTAAGCGCAAGAATCGCCGCCCGCAGTCTGCTGTCGCCCACACCCGATACCTCGATGTACGGGCAACGCATGGCTTCAAGCGCCTGGCGCACCCTGACGTGAATGGCCCCGCGCACGCAAGCACCATCACGCAGCAGACCATCAGGCTCCCACGGCAGATCGGGTTGCAGGAACAGCGTCAACGCATACCGCATGTGCCAGGCCTGGGCCTGTTCAAACAGTGATTTGTCCGCAAAATAGAAGTCACTGTAAATCGCTGTGAGCAATGGTGCGCTGTCACAAAACACATAGGGGCGACTTGTTTGCTCTGCCCATGCCGCCATCTGCTCTTCTTGCTCGAATTGGGCGCGCATGATCAAGGCTTGCTCGCTGGCCAGGGGCGTGCGGCCATGCAGAGCACAAAACGCGCGCAGATGCTCCGGCACCCACAGCCCGGAAAAATGATCAGCCAAGGCTTGGGCCAGCGTGGATTTGCCGCTGCACTCAGCGCCGATCAGACAGATCAATTGCGGCTTGACCATCACATCACGGGCCCGGCGGGCCCATGAGAATTAGGCAATAAAATGGCCTATAGCCCGCGTATTCATTGCTTGAGTAGCTATACATTAAATAGCTAACTCAAATCCTCGTGATCGTTCAGGCGCAAGCCCTTGGGCAACGGAAACTTGACCGTCTCCGGCGTGCCAGCCATGGTGCGCACCGACACCGCGCCCAGCGCCTTGATGCGGTCAATCACTTGGCGCACCAGGATATCGGGCGCTGAGGCACCAGCCGTCAGTCCGACGTGTTGGCGGCCCTCGAACCACTGCGCCTGCAACTCGTCCGGGCCATCCACCATGTGGCTCTCGGTGCCGAGCCTGTGCGCCACCTCACGCAGCCGGTTGCTGTTGGAGCTGGTCGGGCTGCCCACCACGATCACCACATCCACCAAGGGGCTCATCACCTTGACGGCATCCTGCCGGTTTTGCGTGGCATAGCAAATGTCTTGTTGCTTGGGCTCGCGCACCTGCGGAAACCGCGCCTTGATGGCGGCGGCAATGTCCGCTGCATCGTCGACACTGAGCGTGGTTTGCGTTACCACCGCGAGTTTGTCAGTCTGGGCCGGGTGAATGTCCGCCACGTCAAGCACGCTCTCCACCAGATGAATGCCACCGTCGAGCTGACCCATGGTGCCTTCCACCTCGGGGTGTCCCTTGTGGCCGATCATGATGAACTCAAAGCCCTCTTTGTGCAGCTTGGCCACCTCCACATGGACCTTGGTCACCAGCGGGCAGGTCGCATCAAAAACCCGGAAACCCCGGGCAGCCGCCTCCAACTGCACCGCACGACTCACGCCATGGGCAGAAAAAACGAGCGTAGCCCCCGCGGGTACGTCATCAAGTGCTTCAATAAAAATAGCACCTTTGGACTTCAGGTCATTCACCACATAGGTGTTGTGCACGATTTCATGGCGCACGTAGATGGGCGCCCCAAATTTTTGCAGCGCGCGTTCCACAATCTCGATGGCGCGGTCTACGCCGGCGCAAAAGCCGCGCGGCTCGGCCAGCAATATCTCCTGGCGCGTACTTGCCGTCACAGAATACCGATCACATGCACTTCAAAGGTCACGGCCCGACCGGCCAGCGGGTGGTTGAAGTCAAACAAGACGGCGTCACCCTTCGCGTCGCTTCTGAAGTCTTGCACCGAGCCGGCAAACTTGCCTTTGCCGTCGGGCGTGGGAAAGTGCAACACATCGCCCACCGCATACTCTTCATCGGGCTCGCCCATGTCGATCAGCTCCTGGCGGGCCAGCCATTGCAGCATGGCCGGGTTGTGGGGGCCAAAGGCGGTGCCCGCAGGCAGCTCAAAGGTGGTGTGGCTGCCCTCGGGCAGGCCCAGCAGATAGGTTTCCAGCGTGGGCGACAGCTCGCCGGTGCCCAGCGTCAGCGTGGCGGGTTGGCCGTCAAAGGTGTTGATCACATCACCGACCGGCCCGGCCATGCGGTAATGCAGCGTGAGGAAGGAACCCGGTTGAACCGTGGCGAGTGTTGAATTCATATAAATCCTGGTTTCAAGTCTGTAGGAGCCCACCAGACCCTATTCTGAAGGGAAGCGGTATTGAGCCCATAAATTGCCTTGATTGTAAAAGCCTGCGCCAGGGCATGAATGACGACAGGCGCAAGACCTCACCCACAACGCGCCACGGGGCGCAAAAAAACAGACAGCCAACGCCTCGGTTTCACGCCTGCCGCCGGTCAGCCTGCGCGAGCCATGAAATCTCGTTGCGTTGACGTTTCCATTCCCTCTTCGATGACCTCAAGAACAAGGCTTTGGGCGAGCGCAATGATGGTCGTGGCAATGGCGGCATCATTCGGATCTGAGAGCACGTCGCGCACAAAAGACTTGTCAATCTTTAGCTGGTCCAGCGGCATTCGCTTCAAGTAAAACAGCGAAGTAAAGCCGGTGCCGAAGTCGTCCAGCGAAAAGCCCACGCCTTTGTCCTTCAGTGCAACCATCTTCTCAATAACTTCTTCTACGTTGGACACCAGCAGGCTTTCAGTCAACTCAAGCTTGAGTCGCTGCGGGTTGGCCCCGGTTGTGTGGAGGACCGCCAGCACCTGCGCTACGAAATCAGGCTGGCGAAACTGCTGGGCGCTGACGTTCACTGCTAGCGGGAGATGGGCCATTTCTGGCCGCGCAGCCCAAATGGTCAGTTGGGTGCAGGCGGTTTGCAGTAACCAATGGCCCAAAGTCAAAATCAGACAAGTTTCTTCGGCTCTGGGAATGAAATCATTCGGCGCCACCATGCCGCGTTCGGGATGTTGCCAACGCACCAACACCTCAGCTTGAGAAGCAGCGTTTCATACAGCGGAGCCAGACTACTGGCCTGGCTGACCCGGTTCGCGAGCAGCAGCTTGTCAACCAGTCGGTTGGCGGACTCGCTGTAGCGAAAGCTGCGGATGACGCCAAGCCGAAACTGGTCACTGCGCTCGAAATCAGCCAACTGGCGCACACCGGAGTCCTGGCGTACCAGCAAATAGTATTTGTTGCTGAAATACCAGGCAAAGTCGGCAAACCGGTCGCGCTCGGCGTTGGCGATGCCAGACAGGGTGAAATCAAGCGCACCGGGCTCTATCAGTTGCCAGATGCGGGCACGCGACATCAGGCGGAAGCCAATTTTGCAGCCGCTGCGGCGGATCAGCTCATCGGCAAAATCTTTGTCGATGCCGGTGTAGGTATCGGCGGAGTAGCGCAGACCGTGATCGTGCAACGCAAGCGTGAAAGGACGTGAGCAGTCCGGACCGGCCGCCACTGCATTGCCGATGGCGCACAGCGCGAGCAATAAGCCGCCAAGATAGCGAGAGGTCAGAGTCTTATCGGGTGAGCAATTGACTGAGTTGCAATTGATGGTTCATCGTACCCAATGCTGACTGAACCGCTTACAACCTCAACGAGAACATGTAGCTGTCATACCTGCTTCGGAGCATGCGGCGGCTTTAAGCCCGGGGAAGCGCTGCGTCATGAGTGTCATCAACCCATGCTAAGGGGACTAGTGCTACCATTCATTGAAACTGGTTTCAGCTCGGCCTTAAATCCTTGCCAAATTTCTGATGAGCACCAAAAAACTTCCGCCATCCATCCCGATCAACCCGGCGTCGACACGCGCCACAATTGCGGATGTGGCCCGCGCCGCAAGTGTCTCCAAGGCAACGGTCTCCAGATTTCTGAACCACCGTGACAAACTGCTCACCAAGGAAATTGCCAAACGAGTGGAAGTGGCCATTGCTGCCCTTTCCTACAGCCCCAGCCCGATGGCGCAGGCGCTCAAGCGTGGCCGCTCACGGCTGATTGGACTGGTGGTGGCCGATGTGACCAATCCATTTTCTGTGGCGGTACTGCGCGGTGCAGAAAAGGCTTGCCAGGAAGCGGGTTACCTGCTTATGCTTTTTAACCTGGGTAATGACAGCGGCCGCGAACGCGAAGCCATTGAAGCGCTCACTGCCTACCAGGTAGAAGGATTTATTCTGAACACCCTTGGACATGATGCCGGCGCCGCTGCCGACGCTGCTCGTCACGGGAAACCGGTGGTTTTGGTAGACCGGCGTCATCATGACATGCAAGCCGACTTTGTGTCCTTGGACAATGCTGGCGCCGTGCGCCTTGGCTTGCGTCATATGGTGGAGGCCGGATATCGTGAATTGTTGTTTGTGTCAGAACCGGTGACGGACGTGAGTTCTCGCGAGGAGAGAGAGGCTGCTTTTCGCAGATTTGTCAGCGAGTCCGCGCAGGGCATCGCTGGCCTGCGAGGCGGTACGTTCGAAAGCACAGGGGACGAGGGGCAAGCTATGGACAACGCTTTGCGCCACCTGCGTCAGCGCGCTGGCCAGCGCCTATGTGGCGTGCTCACCAGCAACGCTGTCGTGACTTTACGAGTGGTGGCAGCCATGGCGCGTCTTGGCTTGCGCCTGGGCCCCGATGTAGGTCTGGTCGGCTTTGATGACACCGAATGGTCGCCCTATGTTGGCCCAGGGCTGAGCACTATCGCTCAACCGACCGACGATTTGGGTTGCATCGCAGCGGGCTGTCTTATTGAGCGTCTAAAGGGGCTGGAATTACCACCGCGCCAGATATTGTTGTCCGGCCGTCTACTGGCGCGCGGTTCATCCCAGGCCGCTGTCAGTTGATGGATCTTAGGGTTTTCCATGATTACAGCCCTCCGCTCAATTCCTATAATTTATGAAACCGGTTTCAGTCACTTTCCCTAGTCAAGACTTTTTGAGTTCCAGCTACAAAAACTTTAAGCCCTGAAAGCCCTCCTTTCGTCATTGCATACTCATGAATTACGTATTTCAATTTGGAGATGTTTTTGCAGCGTGGCCACTGTTAGTCAAGGGCACGCTCAACACCATTGAACTCTCCATACTGGCCATGTTGATAGGCCTGATGGTTGCCATCGTGTGCGCCTGGGGTAAAACTGCCGGACCGCGACCGATACGCTGGTTCATCAATGCCTATATCGAACTGATCCGCAACACGCCCTTTCTGATCCAGCTTTTCTTTTTCTTTTTTGCTCTACCTGCGTTGGGTTTGCGCTGGTCAGCTCACACCGCCGCCCTCACTGCCATGGTGGTCAATCTGGGCGCCTATGCCACCGAGATCATCCGGGCCGGTATTGAATCCATTCCCAAAGGTCAGATTGAAGCTGGGTTGGCACTCAATCTCAAACGCCACAAGATATTTCAATACGTGATCTTGAAACCGGCCCTGCGCACGGTCTATCCGGCGTTGACCAGTCAATTCATTTTGCTCATGCTCAGCTCAAGTGTGGTGTCGGCCATTTCGGCGGACGACCTCACTTCGGTTGCGGCCAACCTGCAGTCGCAAACCTTCCGGAGTTTCGAGATTTACATCGTCGTCGCAGTGATATACCTGATCTTGGCCTTGTCATTTTCAGCGCTGTTTCGTGTGATCTACCAACTCGCCCTTCACTACCCGGATCGCCGCTAATGCGTACTTTTGGCTTTTCCGAATTCCTGTTCATACTTGAGGCCGCCAAGTGGACCGTCGCACTCTCAATGATTGCTTTCGTTGGTGGCGCGATCGGTGGACTCATCATTGCGCTGAGCCGCACTTCCGACAAGCCCTTGCTGCGAGCGCTCTCGGGCGGTTTCATTCAGATTTTTCAGGGTACACCGCTATTGCTGCAGCTCTTCCTGGTGTTTTTCGGTGCTCCGGTGCTAGGTTTTGAAATCAATCCCTGGGTGGCTGCCGGCGTAGCGCTGATACTCAATAGCAGCGCTTTTCTCGGTGAAATCTGGCGCGGCTGCATCCAGGCCATACCAGCCGGGCAATGGGAGGCCGCCCAGGCGCTCAATCTGCCTTACCTGGCGCGCATGCGCCATGTGATCTTGCCGCAGGCTTTCAAAATAGCGCTGGCACCCACGGTCGGCTATATGGTGCAGATCATCAAAGGCACCTCCCTGGCCGCCATCATCGGGTTTGCCGAAGTCACGAGGTCCGGGCAGATCATTAACAACGCCACCTTCCAGCCACTGATCGTCTTCAGCGTAGTGGCCGCAATTTATTTTGTGCTGTGTTGGCCGCTGTCTTTGTTGGCCGCCCGTATGGAGCGGCGACAGGCGACGGCACTGGCACGTTGATCAATTCCCGTTTTCCCAACCTGTAATTTTCACCTCAACTCACGGAGATTTACCTATGTTCAAGCATCTGCAACGCCGCGTATTCACAACTACCGCGCTGGCATTGGGCCTGGCCGCCACCCTGTCTGCCTGGGCCCCTTCGGCCATGGCTCAGACGGTCGCCGACATCAAAAAAAAGGGTGAACTAACCATTGGCATGCTGGTTGACTTTCCACCCTACGGGACCATGAACAGCAGCAATCAGCCTGACGGCTATGATGCCGACGTCGCGCGTCTGCTAGCCAAGGACCTTGGCGTCAAGCTCAACCTGATGCCCGTAACGGGGCCCAACCGCATACCTTTCCTGCTGACCAACAAGGTCGATCTGTTGGTCGCTTCGTTGGCGATCACGCCCGAGCGTGCCAAGCAGGTCCAGTTCTCCAAACCTTATGCGGCTGCCAGCATTGTGTTGTACGGTGACAAAAAATCCAGCATCAAAGCAGCTGCCGACCTCAAAGGCAAGCGCGTTGGCGTAGCCCGTGCCAGCACTCAAGACGTGGCACTGACCGCTGCGGCTCCCGAAGGGACCGAGATTCGCCGCTTTGACGATGACGCTTCGGCCATGCAAGCCTTGATGTCGGGCCAGGTGGACGCCATCGGTTGTTCAACAACGGTGGCGGCGCAAATCGATAAACGTGCACCTGCCAACACTTTTGAAAACAAGTTCCTGCTGCGCCAGCAGGTCATGGGGATCGTCATGCGACCCGGCCAAGGCGAGCTCCTGAACACGGTGAACGACTTTGTGGATCGGAACACCAGCAACGGCGAGCTCAACAAGCTCTATCGCAAGTGGCTGGAGACCGATCTGCCAAAAATGCAATAAGTCCGATTTTGTTGTTTTCACCGGTGTTTTCATGACAGACGCAATGCAATCCCCCAACCCACCCGCCAATGGGAACGAGCCCATCATCCGCATCGAAGCGGTGGACAAATGGTTTGGTAAATTTCAGGTGCTGACCAACATTAATCTGAATGTACGGGCCGGTGAGCGCATTGTGGTCTGCGGTCCTTCGGGGTCAGGCAAGTCAACACTGATTCGCTGCATCAACCACTTGGAGACGGTACAAAAGGGCCGCATTGTGGTCAATGGCATTGACCTGACTGCCGGGGGTCGCAATGTGGAGTCGGTGCGCGAGGAAGTGGGTATGGTGTTCCAGCAATTCAACTTGTTTCCGCATCTGACCATTTTGCAGAACTGCACATTGGCACCCATTCACTCCCGCGGACTGAGCCAGCCCGAGGCTGAAAGCATCGCGATGAAGTACCTGAATCGTGTGCGGATTCCTGAGCAGGCCAGCAAATACCCCAGCCAGCTCTCGGGTGGCCAGCAACAGCGCGTTGCCATTGCACGCGCCCTGTGCATGACGCCAAAGATCATGCTTTTTGATGAACCCACCTCGGCGCTCGATCCGGAGATGGTCAAGGAGGTGCTTGACACCATGATCAGCCTGGCAGAAGACGGCATGACCATGCTGTGTGTCACGCATGAGATGGGCTTTGCCCGCAGCGTGGCTGATCGTGTGATTTTCATGGCAGACGGAAAAATCATTGAAGAAGCACCACCGCAAGAGTTCTTTAGCAACCCGCAACATGAGAAGACCCGCAATTTCTTGGGGCAAATCCTGAACTCTCAGCATGCGCACTGACGATTTCACACCAACCACATCCTCTGCTTATTCTGCACACCCTGACTGTATTCAAATGGCCACACCGGTGTTGATTTCCCTATCGGCTTTTGGCGCGGCCGAAGTCCGTCGCCACGGACAATTGTGGTTCACGCAACTTTCGCTTCAAGCGGGCGCTGATGGGGTCGAAGTGCGCAGCGAATTATTGATGGATGGCGAAAGAGAACTCGCAGACATTGCCCGGGTGGCGCATGCCTTTGGTAAAAATCTGGTTTACTCCAGTGCTGACTCTCTTTGGGCCCCAGACGGCACGCTCGACGTGCCCGCCCTGGAGCTCGCGCTGGTTGCAGCCCAGACTTTGCTTGCACCAAGAATCAAGATGTCGATCGGTGGTTTTGGCCCTGGATCGCACAGCACATTTATTACCCTACAGGGCCGTTTGCAGGAAACCAAAGTTGAATTGGTCATTGAGAATGATCAGACTCCGATGGCTGGCACGCTGGCTGTCATGCAGGATTTTTTCAGCGCTGCTTGCGCCCATGGGCTGGTGCTGGGCATGACCTTTGACATGGGCAACTGGCATTGGAGCGGCGAGTGTCCGCTGCAGGCGGCCACTGTGCTAGCGCCGCAGGTGCGTTATGTGCATTGCAAAGGCGTTCAGCGCCACACGCAGCGCTGGGTGGCCGTGCCCCTGGCTGAGTCAAGCTCGCCTTGGCGTGCCATCTTGCGAGCCTTGCCCACCGGCGTGCCTTGGGCCATTGAGTACCCCCTGACAGGTGACGACCTGGTGGCTGTCGCACGACAGGAAATCGATCACCTTCGCGGGATCGCCGCCAGCTTGGCAAAGCCAGTTTTACGCAGTCATTAAACAAAAGTGAGTCGCCAAATGACGAATACTTTGGACGTTATTACCTTTGGCGAGGCCATGCTGCTTCTGGTGGCCGACCGGCCCGGACCGTTGGAACTGGCACAAGCTTTCTATAAGCGCACCGCGGGTGCTGAGACCAACGTGGCCATTGGTCTGGCGCGTCTGGGCCTCAAGGTGGGTTGGGCAAGCCGCTTGGGGACGGACTCCATGGGCCGCTATTTGCTCGCTGCAATGACAGGTGAAGGAATCGACTGCTCGCATGTGGTGTGTGATGCTTCGCAACCAACTGGCTTTCAATTCAAGGGCAGCGTCACGGACGGCAGCGACCCCCCCGTCGAATATCACCGCAAAGGCTCCGCTGCAAGTCATATGGGTGTGGCCGACATTGATGAGGCCTGGCTGCTTGGCGCAAGGCACCTTCACGCCACCGGTGTGTTTGCCGCCGTATCGGCGACGACCTTGCCCGCCGCCGCAAAAACCATGGACATGATGCACGCGGCTGGGCGCAGCGTGTCATTCGACCCCAACCTGCGGCCCTCCCTGTGGGCTACACCCGAGTTGATGCGTGGCGCCATCAATGACCTGGCCACCCGTGCTGATTGGGTATTGCCCGGGTTGGAAGAAGGTCGCTTTTTGACCGGCAAAGACTCCCCTGAAAGCATTGCCACCTTTTATCGTCAACGCGGTGCCAAGCTGGCGGTCGTAAAACTGGGGCGCGAAGGCGCTTATTTTGATAGCGATAGCGCAACGGGATATGTGGCCGGTTTTCCGGTGTCCAAGGTGGTGGACACGGTAGGTGCCGGTGACGGCTTTGCAGTGGGGGTCATCAGTGCACTGCTCGACGGTCTGACCGTGCCAGCGGCGGTGACGCGAGGCGCCTGGATTGGCGCGCGCGCCGTGCAGGTGTTGGGAGACAGTGAAGGACTTCCAACCCGTGCCCAACTCAATGAAGCTGGGCTGTGACCCATCCCTGGACACAAAACCGAGTCTAAAACCATGTCCGATACCGTTCGCAAAAATATCTTGGTTTTTCGCGAACTGCCGCCCGACCAACTGGCCCGCCTGCATGCCCAACATAAAGTCACCGTGGCCAACCCGCGGGTTCCCGAACAGGCCGCCAGGTTTCATGATGCCTTGGCCACCACTGAAGGCATGATCGGCTCCAGTTACGCAATCGACGAGGGTTTACTGGCCCGAGCGCCTCAACTCAGGGTCATCTCCAGTGTCTCGGTCGGCGTGGACAACTACCCTTTGTCGGCACTGGCAAAGCGCGCAATCATGCTGTGCCATACACCCGGCGTCCTGACTGAGACCACGGCAGACACTATTTTTTCACTCATCATGGCCAGCAGCCGTCGCTTGGTGGAGTTGGCCAACCTGGTGCGCGACGGCCACTGGCGGCGCAACATTGGTGAAGATCTATATGGCTGGGATGTGCACGCAAAGACGCTGGGCATACTCGGTTTTGGGCGCATCGGTCAGGCACTGGCGCGCCGAGCTGCACTGGGTTTTGGAATGCCGGTGTTGTATCACAACCTTCACCCGGTGGACGCCGCCAAAGAGCTGCCAGAGCTGCTTGGCAAGATCACGCACACGCCGCTGGAGGAACTCCTGCGGCGTGCCGATATTGTGGCAGTCGTGCTGCCCTTATCCGATGAAACCCGTGGCTTGATGGGCCCGCGCGAGTTTGCTTTGATGAAGCCGGGCGCGATATTTGTCAACGGCGCCCGGGGTGCCATCGTGCAAGAAGAGGCGCTGCTCCAGGCCCTCGACCACGGCACACTGCGCGCCGCTGGACTCGATGTGTTTGCAACTGAACCATTGCCACTGAACTCGCCCTTACGCACCCATCCCAAGGTCACTGCATTCCCACACATTGGATCGGCGACGTTCGAGACTCGGCATGCAATGGCGGTGTTGGCGACGACTAACCTATTGCAGGCATTGGCGGGCGAGCGGCCGCTGGCCAGGTTTGACCTATCCGCGGTCTGACCGGCACTTCCGGTCGAGAAAGTTATCGCGCCAGTCACCTTAATTTGAACGAGAGCAGTGTTGCAAGAGGGTCGCAAAAGACGAACGTCTAAACTGACCCCCATTCTAAAAGTCCGCCTCATGCCCCTTAAAGACCTGCCCCCTGATGCCCGCCCGCGTGAAAAGTTGCTGGCGCGTGGCCCGGCCTCCTTAAGCGACGTCGAGCTGCTGGCGATCCTGCTGCGCACCGGCATCAAAGGCAAAGGCGTGCTGCAAATGGCGCGCGAGTTGCTGGAGCTCAAGAAAAATGTTAACGACACGGACGGTTTTGACGGCATTGCCGGCCTGCTGCACGCCACCGCCGACGACCTCAAACGCGTCAAAGGCCTGGGACCGGCCAAAAGGGCCGAACTGGTGGCGGTGTTGGAACTGTCACGTCGCGCCTTGGCCCAACAGCTCAAAGAACGCACCATCTTTGCCACCCCTGACGCCGTCAAACACTACCTGCAACTGCACCTGGCGGCCAAACCGCATGAGGTGTTTGCGGTGCTGTTTCTCGACGTGCAAAACCGCCTGCTGGCGTTGGAAGAGTTGTTCCGCGGCACGCTGACGCAAACCAGTGTTTACCCGCGTGAAGTGGTGCTGCGCGCCCTGCACCACCAGGCAAGCGCCGTGGTGCTGGCGCACAACCACCCCAGCGGCACGGTGCAGCCGTCACGCGCGGACGAGATGCTGACGCAGACCCTGAAAACCACACTGGCGCTGATTGACGTGCGGGTGCTGGACCACGTCATCGTGGCACCGGGCGAAGCGTTGTCAATGGCGGAGCGGGGTTTGATGTGATGCGCAAACCCACGAATACCCAGGTTGCGCGCACAAGCCCTGCGGCATCCGCCAAACCGGGCAAAGCACCCAAAGTGGCGACAGTTGCCGTCAAAGTCACCGCCTTGACCGACCTCAAGCTGGTCAAGCGCGCCATCGCCGCACAGGCCCAACAACGCGTCAGCCTAGCCAGTGCGCAGGTTAAAGCCGTCAAGCAGGCCGCCAGCGACAAGGATTTGTTCGTCAGAGCCGCCGGAGCCGTCCAGCCCTTGACACACAAGCCCAAGGTGCTACACAAAGTAGAGCACAAAGTGCCGTTGATGATGCAGTACCAGCAGGATGAAAAAGCGGTTCTCAAGGAGGCGATCAGCGACGAATTTGATGTCGGCACGCTGCTTGACAGCGACGACCTGCTCAGCTTTCGCCGCCCCGGCATCGGCCCGGATGTAACGCGCAAGCTGCGCCGGGGTGACTGGTCGATTCAGCGCCAACTGGACCTGCACGGCCTGCGCCGCGACGATGCCCGCGAAGTATTAAGCATCTTCATCCGCGAAGCCTTCAACCATGGCATTCGCTGTGTGCGTGTGGTGCACGGCAAGGGGCTGGGCTCGCCCGGCAAGGCGCCGATCCTGAAAAGCCGGGTTCACAGCTGGCTGGTGCAAAAGAACGAAGTGCTGGCATTTGTGCAGGCCAAACCTGCCGATGGTGGCGGCGGCGCGCTGCTGGTGCTGCTGATGGGCTCGCGCGGGTGAGCAGGCGTGACGCCTTGGGCTCGCCGCCGATTTGACACTAAGAGGCGTTCCTAGAGAAAGTTTTTCTCAGTATTCATAGTCAAATCAGTCTATAGCCACCGTATTCATTGCATCAAGAGCTATTAATAACATAGCAAATCAAGCGGCTACCGACTCAAACTGCCGCGCATTCAGCGTGCCCCTCCAATCGCCGTCAAAGACCAAGTCACACACCACCGATTGCGCTTGCCCCACCAGCTCCAGGCCACCGACGGGCACAAGCGACTCATCGGCAAAAGCCTCGGTCAGTCGCTGCAACAGCAGTTGTTTGTAGACTGTGTCGCTCGACCCGGCCAGATGCAGGCCCTTGGTTTCCAAAACCACTATTCTCGCGAGCCCATCCCCTGACACACGCGCAAACACGAAATCCGGGTACACCTTGTGCCGTTTCCAGCCCTGCAAGCCATACTGCGCTTTGGCCACATTGCGGTGCCACCATTGCAGCGCCGCCTGACTGTCCAGATAGCAGGCCACGTCGCGCTCCAGTCCACTGTCGGTCAAGGCCGTCAAGGCGGGCTCGAACAGGCTTTTCTCTACCAATTTGGCGTCATCCCGCACCAAAGGCTGCGGCTTGCCAGACAACTCCAACGCAAACTCAGCCGGGATTTCATAGTCGGTGGCGTCCGCCCGCAGCCGGAACTCAACTTGGCCTTGAGCCACACACCTTTCAAACACAGACTGCGCCAGCCGATCCCGCTCGGCTTCCAGGTCAATGCGCAAGCGCTCCAGCAACGACGCGCTGCTGGCGGCCAACACTTTTTCCGGGTAACCCTGCGCCAAAAACCGGGTGAGTACCGCATCCACCCAACTCCAAACCCACCAAGCGTTGGGTGCAATGTCCAACAGGCCACGCACCAGCCGGGCTCGGTCCAGCACCGCTGACACCGCACTTGCCAACTGGGAATTAAGTGCCCCCGGGTGGTCCAATACGTCCAGACTCACGGTAAAGCTCTGCCCCTGCGCACCTTGAGAACCCGGCGCCCAGTCTTGCCCCAATACGTCAGGCCGCACAGCGGACCAATCGAGTTGGGAGAGGATGTCACTCTCATAGGCCAGCTCCCGGCGGCGCTTGCGCGCCTGCGCATCCGTCTCAACCCAGGTGACACGCGGTAAAAAGATATGCAGTTGACTGTACTGAGGCCGACGTTTGAAGGTCACCGGTTTGGTAATTGCGCTGTCGCCCCCGCCTTGCACCGACAGCGCCAGGTCGCCCATGCCTTCCGTTTCCAGCGAGTGTTTAATGGCCTTGATCACTTCGCCAGTCTTGGCATCATGGCACAGCACATAGCAGGCATCCAGGGCGGCACGGCCTGTTTTGGCTACGTGAGGCAGGCGCAAGATGCGCCCCATGAGCTGCGTCAGAGAACGCACCTCTTTGCCCGCGGCCAAGGCACACAGCACGTAGGCAAAAGGGCAGTCCCAGCCTTCCTGCAGCGCTTGCTTGGTGATGATGGCTCGTACCTCGCAGCCGGGGCTCAGTAAATCAATATTCTCCGGCGCCTTGAGCTCGTCTTTGTCCGACGTTTTGATGGCAATCTGCGCTTCGGTAAAACCCAGCTGCATCAAATAGGCCTTGGCGTCCTCGGCGTGGATAAAGCCGCTGTCGCGCAAATCTTTGCCCGTACGCTCAACCTGCACCAGAAGAATGGGCCGAATGTAGCGGTTGGTCTCGGCCTGTAGCTGAGCCGCCTCAGCCGCCAGGCCGTTGAGTCGGTCAACGCTGGCGGCCAGGCAACTCTGCCAGTCAGACCAGCCGCGCATGTCCACGTTAATCGGCAGCTTGATCATCTCGGCCTGGTCCAGATCAGTGCCACGCACATCCACCAGAATATTGGAGCCTGCGCCCTTGTCGCTGGATACCCGTGGCGTGGCCGACAGCTCCAGCATGAAGCAGGGGTTAAACCCGTCAAGCGTGCGCAAAGCGTTCTCGGTGTAGGCGTGGTGGCCTTCGTCAATCACCACCATCGGCCGCACCAGACGCAGCACATTGCCCAGCGAGCTTTTCACAATGCTGCCTTTGGTGGCGCGCGCCTCGGCCTGGCTGGCCCCCCAGGGGGCGTAAGCATCCAGGTTCGGCACCTCTGCCAGCAATTGCCAGTGCGCCTCAATGTCGTCTTCACGCGGCACGAAGCCCAGCACATTACCCCGATCCCTGAAAGCTTTGAGCTTGCGCTGTGCTTCGTCCTTGCGCGCGGCGGATTGCAGCATCAGCAGCATCACGCACAGGTGCGAATCGACATCAAGCCGCGTCAACGGTGAATTTTTCTCCAGAATCTTCACTCGGCCCGCACCCGCAATGTTGAGCATCTGGCGGTAGGGATGGTCGCGGTCCGTCAGCGTCTTGAGCGTCTGGCGGTAAATGGCTTCATTGGGCACGATCCACAGTACCAACCCGGTGTGGCGGCTCAGGTAGCTCGAAAACACCCGCCCCACGCTGGCTGCGGCCAGCAGTGTCTTGCCACCACCGGTCGGCACCTTCAGGCACACATTGGGAATGGCGCGGTCGGCACCATCAAAACGGCTGGAATGAGGTTGTTGCGCGAACGTGGGCGGCAGCGCGCCTTGCGCTTTGAGCGCGCTCCACGTCTTCTTGGGGAAATCTCCCGCCTCGCGCATCAGGTCTTCCATGCCCTCCAAAGCACGCAGCGCCTTCGCCGCCGCCTGCGCGGATGTTTGATTTTTCTTCAGCTCGCTCAGGTAGCGCCCCAACTGGTCCAGTACCGTCGCCTGAAACGGTTTTAGCTGTGTTGCACCAATCGACTCGACTTGCGCACTGTGGCGGCGCGGTTCCCAAAACAGTTTTCGGTCCTGCTCAATTCGCGAACGAAAGTCTTCGGCCAAGGTGCTCTGCCAATGCAGTGTGTCTATTCGATAAATCAAGCCCAGTTCGTCAATTCTGTCTTTCAGACGCAAAAAATCATGTCCCGCTTCGGGCCAGTCAAACGCCAGATCGATGTCGGATTCGTGCCGGGCATCACCTCTGGCTCGTGATCCATAGACCCACACCCGGGCCAAGCCTGACGTCTCGTCAAACAAACGCAACAACTTGGCATAACTAATGGGCGCGATGCCAAAAGGAGGCTTGACGTCAAGCGGCATCGTCATCCCGATCAAAGGGTTTGCAGACGTTCATGCAGCGCATCAAAGGCATCCAATGCCTGCGCACGCACGAAACCCACCACCTCAATCGACTTGACTTCGTTGTAGGTGTGACTGGTTTCATTACGGCTGTCCTTGATTTCTTCCCACACCGTCGGATCGCTGATCAACTCGCATCGAAAGGCGGCCTGAAACACAGGATTCACCATTTCAGGTACTTTTTCACCCTGATCGCGCAGCCAATAAAACATGGATTTCCAGGCCAGTTCAAAAGTGAACTCAAAGCGCTGAATCAGCGCGTCGCGCACCATGGGCGTTTCATCCACGTCAATGGCCTCATGCAAACGTGCAAGCGCTTTGCTAAATTGGCTGCGGGCCAACTCAAACCGGTCTCGGTGCTGTGCCATTTTTCAACCCTCCCTGTAAAGCGCAAACGGCAGCGGCGCGTAGTCCACACCGTGCTCCAGCAATTGTTTGTTGCTCAGGTATTTGGCAGGTGCGAACACCAGGTGGCGCTTGCCCCTGGCCAGCACATCGGGGTGCGTCTTGCACCAGTCGCCAAAAGACTTGGCCCGGCTTAAGGTTAGCGCCGCTTCCGGTGACTTCAAAAACATCAGATCAGGCTCGTACACCAGCCACACATGCGAGTCCTTGGCCTCACCCAGATACCAGGGCGGCGCGTTTTTGGGTTTGGGCAGCAGCGTGCCGCCGGTGGCGGTGTGAAACAGCCAGGCACCCAGCGCTTCAAACGCGGGCAGTGACTCGCCCGAGAGCAGCTTTTCAATGTCCAGCGGCTCGCCCAGCGTGCAGTAGGTGAACTCGCCACCCAGGCCCTCGACCATTTGCGAGACGCGTTTTTCGCCCTCAACACGGAGCACACCGTCCTTCAACTCCACGTTGATTTTGTCGAAACGTTTTTTCTTGGTAGCTGTTTGGGCTGCGGTTGTTGAAACCTTCAGGAGCCTAGGTGGCACAGCGTTCTGCTCCGTGTCCCCCGCCCGCTGTGCGGGCTCCTCCTTGACCTGCGCAGAACGCTGTGCCACCCAGGCGCCCAGTTCCATCTGTGCGGAGGCTTGCGCAAAACCTTCTTGGGCTTTGATCGACTCCACTTTGGCCAGCCACTGGTCGGCCTTTTTGAACTGGGTGAAGTTGATTTTTTCTTCCAGCAGCGTCTCGCGCTGCGTGCCGACCCAGGCATAGCCTTTGATGGCGCGGCGCACGCGCTCGGCGGTGAGTTTGTCGGCGTAGTCCTCGCCTTCGACCAGGATGAATTGGCGCGTGCCGCCGTCTTTGGCGTTGGCTTTGAGCACGGCGTGGGCGGTGGTGCCGGAGCCGGCGAAGCTGTCTAGGATGAGGGCATCTCTGTTTGAACCAATTTCCAAGATTCTCTCCAACAATTTGATCGGTTTCGGAGTTGCAAAAACCTCATCGCTACCAAACATTTCGCGAAGTTCAAGTTTCGAAGTCCTTGAGCTTCCAACATCGCGGTTGTAAAAAATCGTTTCAGGTGGCTTCCCCTTTGTGCCATCAGCAATGATCTGAAAGTAAGGCGTCCATCCATTTGAACCTTGCCGCCATTCAATCCGTGATTTCTCGAGTTCTACTTTTTGTTGACCCCATCGCCAAGCGCCATCGTTACCGTTCCTGAGTTTTGGAAAGACCACTGTGCCATCTGGTGCGGTAAGCCCGTAATAAAGATTGGGCCTCGCCTCGCGAGTTTCGCCTTGACCGCCCATCGCCCTCAACGGCTTCAAGTAGTACTTGTCACCGCTGCTATTAACTTTGTCATAGTGTTCTGCAACTTCCCCCTCCTCACTGCGAAGATGGTGGAACGTCAAATCAGGGATGCTCTTTGAGTAAACCAGCATGTTGTCATGGCGCGAGCTGAAAAACTCAACATCCATCTTGGGACTATCAGCCTTCTCCCATATCACGGAAGCAAGAAAATTCGTATCACCAAAAATCTCATCCAGCACCATCCGCGCGTGGTGCACCTCGTTGTCATCCAGCGTGATCCAGATCGAGCCATTTTCAGACAGCAACTCGCGCAGCAGCACCAGGCGCGGCCACATCATGCACAGCCATTTGTCGTGGCGCAGCATGTCCTCGCCGTCCACCGGGTTGGTGCTCAGCCACTCTTTCATGATCGGGCTGTTGACGTTGTCGTTGTAGCACCAGCCTTCGTTGCCGGTGTTGTAGGGCGGGTCGATGAACACCAGGTCCACCTGGCCCGCGTAGCGCGGCAGCAGGCTTTTGAGGGCGTGCAGGTTGTCGCCATGAATCACCAGGTTGCTCGCCAGGTCAGCCGGGCCAATGCCTTTTTTCTTATCCACCAGCAGCGGACGATAGGGCACTGTCAGGTGGTGGTTGTAGACGTATTCTTTGCCTTTGAAGACGATTTCGGGCATGGCGGATGGGGCTACCAATGTTGAGGGTGACGGGATGCTGGCGATGATTATCGAGCCAATGCGTTCCACCAAGGCTTATTCCTTGGGTTCGCGGCCGGTCTGGTCGAACGGCGAATCAGCAACTTTTTTTCTCGATGTTCATAGTCAAATTAGCCTCTAGCCCCCGTATTCATTGCACAGTATACTATTAAATAGATAGCATTTACTGCGCCGCCCGCCGCAGCGTCTCCACCACCGGGCGGCGCAGCACATCACGCAGGCCCCACCAACCGGCCGCCAGCGCCAGCAGCGCGCCGCTCAGGGACCCCAGCAGCGGCACCCAGAGTGAAACGCGCCAGGCAAACTCAAACACATAGCGGGCCAGCGCCCAACCGACCCCACTGGCGACGATGGAGGCCAGAAAACCAGCCAGCAAACCCACCCCGATCAGCTCGATCCGTTGTACCTGGCGCAGCAAGCTGCTTTTGGCCCCGACCGCCCGCATGATGGCGAACTCGCGGGCGCGCTCTTCACGTGTCGCCGTCACGGCGGCAAACAGCACCACCAGGCCGGCCGCCAGCGTAAAGGCAAACAAAAACTCGACCGCGCCAATCACCTGATCAAGCACGCGCTGCACCTGCGCCAGCGTGGCCGTCATGTCAACGCTGGTGATATTGGGAAAGGCGCGCACCAGGGTGTTGTCAAAACCAGGTGTTGCTGGCGCCTTGAAGGCGCTCATGAAGGTGCTGGGGACATCGGGCAAATGACTAACCGGGTACATGACAAAAAAATTGGCGCGCATCGAGCCCCAGTCCACCTTGCGCAGGGAGGTTATTTTAGATTGAATTTGCAGCCCGCCCACGTCAAAGTTCAGGCTGTCACCGATCTTGAGACCGAGTGTTTTGGCAATCCCTTCTTCCACGCTGATGGCGCCCTGTTCTTCGTCAATCCAGCGCCCCGCCACCACCTCGTTGTTGGACGGCTGACGTGCGCTGTTGGAGAGATTGAACTCGCGGTCCACCAGACGTTTGGCGCGGTCGTCTGCATAGTCGTCCGGGGTCACCGTTTTGCCGTTGATC
>JANYHL010000046.1 GCA_025359085.1 Gammaproteobacteria bacterium | reverse complement strand
CGATGCCGAGCTGGACGTGGCCGCCAGCATTCTGGGCGGTGGCAAAGCCAGTCGTCTGTACAAAAAACTGGTGTACCAGCGCCAGATTGCGCAGTCGGCGTCAGCGCAGCAGAGTTCCTACAGCCTGGGCTCGGTCTTCAGCCTGGAGGTCGTGGCCCGCGCTGGCCAGTCCTTGTCAGAGATTGAAACGCTGGTGGACGCGGAACTCGCCGAACTGGCCCAGACCGCGCCATCCAGCGAAGAAGTGCAGCGCGCCCTGGCCCGCATTGAAACCGGCATGCTCGCGCGGCTGGAGAAAGTCGGCACGCTGGCCGATACGCTCAACAGCTACAACCAGCAAGCGGGCGACCCCGACTTTATCGGCCAGGACCTGGCCCGCTACCGCGCGGTGACGCCTGAATCGGTGCGGGCGGTGGTGGCGGCCCACTTGCGCAAGAGCGCGCGCGTGGTGGTGCAGACCACCCCCGGCGAACAGCAACTCGCCGCGGAGGTGGCGACGCCGCCGATGCCGACCGAGGTGGTGAAGGGCGATGCACTCAATGTCGATGAAGCCTGGCGCAAGCAGCGCCCGCGTCCGGGCAAAGCCACGCCCTTGACCCTGCCCTTGGGCCGGCGCTTTACGCTGGCCAACGGCTTGACCGTTATTCACGTGCCCAAGCCCGGCCTGCCACTGGTGAGCGCCAGCCTGGTGCTGCGCGCCGGTCAGATCGTCAACCCGATCGATCAGCCGGGCCTGGCCAGCTTCACCGCCGCCATGCTGCAAGAGGGCACGACGACGCGCAGCTCGCAGCAACTCGCCGATCAAATAGCCGACCTGGGCGCCTCGCTGCACAGCGGCGCCGCTCGAGAAGAGGCGCGCATCAATGTGAGCAGCCTCAAGGCCAACTTCGCGCCGAGTCTGGGCTTGCTGGCCGACGTGGCGCTCAACCCGGTGTTCAGCGCTTTAGAAGTCGAGCGCCTCAAGGGCTCGCGCCTGGGCGCCCTGGCCGAGCAGCGCGCGCAAGCCGACGCCGTGGCCGCCGTGCTGGGCAACCAGGCCTTGTTTGGCAACGCGCACCCGCTGGGCTACAGCGCGCTTGGCCATGAAGACAGCATCCAGGCCACCGACAGCGCCGCCCTGCAGCAGTTCTGGCAGCGCCATTACCGCCCGGACCAGGCGGCGCTGGTGGTGGCGGGTGATGTCAGCGCCAAAGAGCTGCGCCAGCTGGTGAACGCGCTCTTTGGCCACTGGAAGAAGCCAAGCACGGCGCCGGCCGTGACGCACGCCGTCAGCCCGGTCAGCACGGCCGCGCGCGTGCTGCTGGTGGACAAACCGGGTGCCCAGCAAACGGCGTTGGCGGTGCTCAGCTTCGGGCCGCGCGCTGCCAACCCCCAGGCCGCGTCGGTGGAGGTGATGAACGCCGCGCTGGGCGGGCTGTTCACCTCGCGCATCAACACGCAGCTGCGCGAAGTCAAAGGCTACACCTACGGCGTGTCCTCAAACTTCTCGATGGACCGCGGCAGCGGCCAGTTTGCCATTCGCACCAGCGTGCGCACCGACGTCACCGCTGCAGCCTTGGCCGACATGTTCAAAGAAATTGAGGGCATGCGCGCCAGGGCGATGGGCACTGCCGAACTCAGCCGGGTGCGCAACGCCGAACTGCTGGCCCTGCCCGGCCTGTTTGACACCAACGCCGTGGTGGCGGGCAGCTACGCCAGCGACTGGGTGCGTGGTCTGCCGGCGGACAGCATCGTCAAGTTGCCGCGCAAATTGGCGGCCGTGACCGCCAGCAGCGCGCTTGCGGCGGCCAAGCGCTACCTGGAACCGAAGGACCTGATCGTGGTCGCCGTCGGTGACCAGGCCAAGGTTTTGTCCCAGCTCCAAGCCTGGGGCCGCCAGCCGATGGAATTTCGCGATGCGTCGGGTCAGTTGCTGGCGCCTGCCAAACCCTGACAAATTTAGACAAAAACAGGCTGTAGCCCCCGTGAAATAAGCATGATAAGCTATTGAAATAATAGCGCGTCAGGTTTGTCAGCGCAGGCATTGACGGCTCCGGCGCGCATGGCAAGTGACTTTTGTCACAGACACGGGCGACCGGAGCGGGCCTAATGCAAGCCTCTATCACCCTGACAGGAGTTCCTCATGAAAACAAACGAAGGCGGCCTTGACCGCATTCTGCGCATCGTCGCGGGCTTGGCGCTGATTGGCCTGACCTTGAACGGCAATATTGGCGTGTGGGGCTGGGTTGGCGTGGTGCCGCTGGCCACCGGCGCCTTGGGCTGGTGCCCGCTCTACACTCTGCTGGGCATCAATTCGTGCCCGATGAAAAGCAAGAGCTGACGCTCAGGGCGCAGCGTCAATGCGCGTCGTGACGTAAATGTGCCAGACCGCCATGAACATCGCCGCGATCGCCGGGCCGATGACAAAACCATTGATGCCAAACACCACCATGCCACCGAGCGTCGTGATCATCACCACGTAGTCGGGCATGCGCGTGTCCTTGCCGACCAGAATGGGGCGCAACAGGTTGTCGATCAGGCCGATTACCAGCACGCCCCAGGC